>JAUWEC010000145.1 GCA_030608465.1 Chloroflexota bacterium | reverse complement strand
TGGTAGAAAGAAGGGATATATATCCCTTCCACCTGGGATAAATTCTCCAGTATTTGTTGCCTGGAATGACCTTGATCTTGGCTGGATTGATAAGCATCAAGAATCTCGATGATGACTTCTTCGCCCTCGCCAATTACAAAGGCATCAATAAACGGAGAAACCGGCTCTGGATTAAAAACGGCATGACCGCCAGCTATCACCAACGGGTGATCATTTGTCCGGTCAACTGAATAAAGCGGCAATCCGGCAAGGTCAAGGGCATTTAGCAGGTTGGTATACAAGCTTTCGTAGGGCAATGATACAGCCAGAATATCAAAGGCGGACAAAGGATGTTTTGTTTCCAGAGAGTATAAAGGTAGAGCTTCTTCGCGCATGGCATCTTCCATGTCTGTCCAGGGTAAAAAGGCCCGTTCTGCAGAATATTTCGAATGCTGATTGATCAGATCGTACAGGATCATCAGGCCTAGGTTGGACATGCCCAGGTCATAGATTTCAGGGAATAACAATACAACATGAGTATCTATCGATTCCCAGTCTTTGACAATCTGGTTAAATTCACCCCCCGTATACCTGCCGGGTACCTGGACTGTTGGAAGTATTTTTTCTAATGTATTAAGAGTTTGATTATTTGTCATATACGGATAAAATGAATTTGATCTTCTGCTCGGCGATTATACCAAAGCTAGATTTTAAAAAGAAAGTTCCAGAGAAAATCCCTGGAACTTGATAGTGCCTTTTGATGGTATTTATTCCAGGATCCAAGGATCAAGAGCACGATCCCAATTCAGGAGTTCCTGATCTGTAAACCAGAGGGCTACTTCCTTTTCACCGTTTTCAGGAGTATCTGAGGCATGAGTGAGGTTGCGGCCAATCTCAAGGCTAAAATCATGACGGATAGAACCCGGGGCAGCTTCAGTTGGTCTGGTTGCACCCATGGTCTGACGGACTGCAGCCACCGCGTTTGGGCCATCCCAAGCCATGGCCATCACAGGAGCGGATGTAATGTACTCAAGCAAATTCTCATAAAAAGGTTTCCCCGTATGAATGCCGTAATGTTCCTCGGCAAGTTCACGGCTGACTTGAATGAATTTCCCCGCGATTAATCGAAGCCCACGATTTTCAAGGCGTTTAATAACTTCACCAATAAGTCCCCGTTGTACAGCATCCGGTTTAACTAAAACCAATGTTTTTTCCACAAATATCCTCCGTAGCAAAACTTACAATTCACTTTCGGGATAAGTATACATGTTTCCAGTAAATTAGGGAATAGGTAGTTTTATTTTAAATTATTTATTAGCCAGATTAAAGCTATTCTTTCCAATTAATACCAAAAGGGACTGCTCGACTGAACAGTCCCTTGATGAATCTAAATTCGTAAGAGATTATCGAAGTAAGTTCTCAGCTTTGGAATAGGCGTCGAGCGCTTCGTCGAGTTTATCCACCCGCATGTAGGCATCTCCCAGGGTTTTCATCAGAGGTACATCCAGGGGATGATCATGAGTGGCCTGAATCAAATCTGTGATTACGTCCGGAATCGATTTTTTCTTGGCAATCAAGTAGTCGTAGTGTTCCAGCGCTTCCTCAATCTTAGAGTCAGAAAGCAGGCTGCGGGCATTGGTAAGCCGCATTTCCGGCGCTTCTTCTACAACAAGGGTGGCTTTCTCTACTGGTTTGGGTTCTTCTTTTACTTCCCGAATGATGACTTCGGGTTTAAGAATTTCAAGCGTTTGTTTATCTTTGATATCAGGAACGTTTAACAAATCTTCCAAGGTTTTATAAGGACCGTGTTTTTCGCGGTAAGTTACGATGCCTTTAGCTACTAAATAACTTATGCCAAGAATGGATTCAAGCTGGGAGATCGCGGCTTTATTGAGATCAATGGGGTCTCCTGACGGTTTGACTGGACCCTCAGTGGCAGAAACCCAGGCGTATTCATCCTGTTTAGATGTCGCTCCTGGTGAGACGGGTTCAGATTCTGGTTTCTCCTCGGGTTCTTCCCCCTCTGAATAACCTGCCAGCCATTCAGGTATCTCAACTTCTTTATCACCATTGCCTGACAACTCGTCTGTGTAAAAATCTCCTTCGAGTGGAGATGTGGATTTCATCCAAAGAGGTGTATCTCCGTCCAGTTCGTCTACTTCACCGGATTCACTTGATTCATCGGTTTGTGCCCAATCAGGGATTTCTTCGTCAACGCTTGTTTTTAGTTTTTCGTCAATTTCCAGGTCAGCAAGCCAGCCTTCATCAGACTCTTTGAAATCCTTGGATTGATCTTCAACAGGTTCTTGGACTTGTTCAGCGGCCTCTTTTTCCAGATCAGCCAGCCAACCAGATTCGTCCTGTACCTCACGAGGAGGTTTGGGCTTTTCAGCTTCTTCCCGTTCTATAGATAATTTTTCCAACCAGAGCATGGCAGTTGTTTGAGGATCTTCTTCGTTCTTGAGATCTTCCATCCATTCCGGAACGGTGTCTCCGGGATCTAGCTCATCCGTATAACGTTTAATTTCAGCTTTTAAGTTCGCTTTGTCTCCCTGCTCTACGAATTGCTTCAACCACAAGATAGCTGTTTCCTGAGGGTCCTCTTCTTTTTTGAGGTTTTCCAGCCATTGTGGTACTTCTGCTTCAGGACTATCTTCATCTGGATCTTTTAGTCGATCAAGCATGCCCCCTGAAACACTGATTGCTTCAGGTTCTTCGACTAACTCTTCTTGCTGCTTTTCTTCTGGTAAATCTACTTTGATGGCGGGGGTATCAGTTTCTGCAGGAGACGGATCATCAACCATATCAAGTTTAGCTAACCAATCTGCATTTTCATCCTGTTCTTCTTCTGCCCGCTTGAGAAAATCCTGTTCTTCTTCAGTCAGAGGATGATCAGATTGGCGGATTGCACTTTGGAGAGAAGAAACTTCATTCTCATCGTCCGTTTCCAGGTCAGCCAACCAATCCGGCATACTTTCTGTTTCGCTTATTTCTTCAGGTATTGCTTCAATAGTTTCTTCGTCAACGGGTATTGCTTTAATAATTTCTTCGTCAACGGGTAATGCTTCAATAGTTTCTTCGTCAACAGGTGGTGTTTCTACGATATGATCACCGGTAAGTGAATCTCGAATACCTTCATCAGTTGGCAAAGTTTCGTCTTGACCTTCTAAGTCTTCCAACCACTGAAGAACATCACTATTTTCTTCAGTGGTGCTGCTCTCGGCGGTTTCTGTGATTGATTTTTCATCAATTTGATCCAGCCAGGATGCCGACTCTTCAAATTCACTTTCATCTGTAATGTCATCCGTGGAAACTTCCGGTTTCTTGATACTTTCTTGTTCGTCAAGTTTAGATAGCCAATCAGGGAAAACAGTATTCAGCGTGTCGTCAGTAGGGGACACATCAACGGGTGATTCGCTCTCTGGAACCGGAGTTGATGTGGCTGCAGGTGCCTGCGCCTGAGCACGTTCTTCTGGTGACGTGAGCAGCTCATCATCAGGTGTGCCTTGTTTTTCAGCCAGACTCTCTAACCATGCCAGGCTGTCCGTCTCACTATCTGCATCTTGAGCTGTTTGCTCTTCTTGAAATTCACCTAACCAGTCAGGTATGTCTGGTTGCTCTTTCTCAGCTGTCGGCGGAAGATCTGGAACTTCCAGAGGAGATTCCTCTGCTGGGGTCTCGTCCTCAGAATCGATTTCCGAAAGCCAATCCGGCATCAAGCTGTCGATTTGCTCAATCTCGGCAGGCTGCTGAATTTTTTCATCCGATTCTACAGGGAAAATTTCTTCGGAAGTGACTGGTTCGTCTTGGATAATTTCTTCAGGAATTTCAGGTGTTGGCGCTGTGGATGGAATAGGTTCGCCTTCGTCGCCAAGCTCATCCAACCAGGAAGGAATATCACTCTCGATTGATTTGATTTCTTCCAGATCGAATAATTTATCTTCTTCTTGTTGTTCAGGGATTAATTCCGAGGCCACTAGATCTTCCGATAGTTCAGCAGTGCTTTCAATGGCTATGCGGGATTTTTCTTCTTCCTGGTTGTAAAGGTCCTTCATCCACTCTAGTTCATCCGATACATCCTCTGACTCTGCTTGTTTATCAGCACTCAGATCATTTCGACGCCGATCGTCCCCATTAGCACGAAGACTTTCTGGCATATTTTCCAACCAGGCGATGGCTGTTTCCTGAGAGTCTTCATCCAGTTCCAGATTCATTAACCAGGAAGGCACATCCATTTCGGGTTCTTTGTCTTTAACCGCTGGAATATCTTCTGCTAAGCTTTCAGCTTCCAGGGGGTCAAGGGACGACTCTTCCAGAGGTGAGATCGGAATGAGATCATCATCAATAAGTGCTTGGGATTTATCCAGGGATTTTGGTCCATCTTGATCAAATGGGATATCAGAATCCAATCTGAAACCTTCTGGAGCTGCATCTTCCAGCCAGGAAGGAATCTCTGCAGGAACTATCTCGTCTTCACCTTCAAGATCATCAAAAATCGGTTTTGATTCATCAACAGTCCCGCTGGATTTCTCCCAACCGGCTTCCTGCATCCAATCAGGAACTCTATTCTCCTGATTGTTGTTATTTGAATTTTGATTTTGGTCTTCAGGTGATGAAGCTTCAGTATTTTTGTCAGGCATAATATTCTCTTTTTCCTGAATTGGGGGTGATAACCAGTCAGGAACGCTTTTGCTTTCTTTTATTTTGGAAGGTTCAATTCTTCCGGAGGATGTAGACCAGGGAGATGACCTTTCCCTGGTCTTAGTACGTAAATTTTGTTGAGCTTCATTCCATTCGATTTGATCTATGGTAATTGCTCGGTCCGGAACCTGTTCTAAGGTAGGAGCATGATCAGAAATATAGGCTTCATATGGAGATAATGAATATAGTCGCTTCGTGCAGATAGCCATTTCCTTTGGATGGTCATGAGTCTTGAGAGATCTTGCCATGATCCGGTTAGAAATAAGATTATATGGATATTTTTTGAGGATGTCACTGGCCAAGTCTATTGCATTTGCCAGTTGATCTCCAAGCATATAGGTTTCTGCTAAAAGTGTTTTTAAATCATATCTTTCGGGACTTTGACCGATAGCTGTTCTTAGTTCAGAAATTCCTTGTTTAATGAGATCTCCCCTAATATACATACGGGATAACGCACCTTGCGTCAGCCTTACTTTGGGAGGTTCAATACCATCACGTTTCCCATATAGACGCCTTAACTCGATTTGAATCTCACTGTTATAAGGCTGCCTTTCAAAAGCTTTTTCCATATGATGAACTGCTGCGGCAAGATTGCCTTCTTCTTCCCGAATGACGCTCATGCCAACACGGGAGATAAAATCATCCGGAACAGCTGACAAAACACGTTGGAAAATATCAGATGCATTGCTGTTTTGATTATTCTCAAGATATGCTTTACCAAGCAGTCTGTATGTATCGATATGTTTAGGGAATTTAGAGAGGATATGGCGGGAATGAGCAATCGCTTCATCTAGACTCCCTTGGTCTATCAATGAATCAATTTCATGAATATATGAACGAAGTGATATGGTGCTCATTCAATAATCTCCCCAGGGGGGCATAAAGAATGACCTTTCCCGGTACCTGAATGTGATAAATCTTCTTATTGTAGTATGCCTTATTTTAATATAGTACGCAAGTATTTTATCAGAACCCTAAAGAAATTGATAAGTCAAAAGGGAGATAAAAAATCGCTCCTGACTGTCCGGGAGCTATTAATTCGCTTCAAATAGGCGAAAAACGTACCAAATGAACTTCTTTTTTTGCTTACTGGAACAGATTTAGACCAAATCGGATGATAAGCGGCAAAAGTGTGATGGATTTGATGTTCTGATGTTTTACCAAGATGTGCAGGGAAGGTCCCGAATTGTCCATTAATGGATCAACAAAAGTATCGCCAAGCACTACTGCAGCAAGGGTAATCGATCCCTTGCTGCCATATGTACCTTCTTCAACAATCTTTTTTGCATTATCAAGCGTGCCGCCCGTATTGAACTGGATGCTTGCTAGGGTCACTGAGGAAGCAGTTACGGCGAGCAGGTACGCAGTGTACGCAGTTAATGGCCAGGGTCCCATTAAAAAGCCGACGAGTATTGGTACCAGAATTGTCACAAGAATTGGGCCAACCATGCTTTTTAGCGCATTTGTGGTTGGTAGATCAACAATGTGGACCTATTACGGTTCAGTTTTACCTTCAATAACTCCATTGATTTTGAATTGGCGTCTGAGCTCTTCGATGACCTTAAAAGCACCTTATTTAACATACCGGATGGTCAAAGCTGAAAACAAGTAGGGCATTGCTGCTCCAAAAAAAATCCCAACTGCATTGGCAGGTTTGAGTAAGTTAACGACATATTGATCCGTATTGGTGAGTGTAAAACCTTCCAGGAGAGCAAATTCAAGCATCTAAGCAAACAAGATAACAAGGTCGCTCATTGTCGCAGAGCCCATGTCGAGCCCCTTTGCCAGCGCTTTTAATACATTGCCTACTTAGTCCAGGGAATCACTAGCTTTTCTGGTTTCTTCTCAAGGTACAGCCATTTGGCTGATGCCAGCGGAATTATCTACAATGGGGCCGAAAGTGTCTCCCCCCATAATTATGTACTTCATTTCTTTGATGCCCATTGGTGATGCGGCGATATAGCAAATACCTTACACGTCACCGCCGCCCAACCAATATCAAGCCATGATGATGATACCTAAAATGGAAGCTCCCCAGACAGAACTCCCCTTATCGCAGGAAAAACCTTCAAGAATACTCAGTGCCAGGCCGCTCTGAGCGTGACGGGCAGTATTTTGAACAGGTTTGTTTTTATTTCGGTGTAATACTGAACTACAATGACAATCGCAAATACACCTGCCATACACATCACTTGGGCCAGTAGAGCATGATGTCATTCATAATCCAGTGCGCGATAGCTTAAAAAAATCGGGCAGTAAACAGTGGTTCCGATAAAACCGCTGTTTACTGCCCAGATAGAACTATTGTTTTCGCAGCCTCTGACTAACAAGACACCTATCAGGGTTGCTAGGATGCCGATCGCCCGTGTTATTAAGGGGGAAAGCACACCCATCCAACCATATTTTGCATGAAGATAGGAGAAGTGGATATGATCATAGTAGTAACAACATTATCCGCGCCTGACTCGAAGAGATCTGCACCGACAGGCATTGCAAAATGCAAAATAGTTGCCAGACCCAGCAAGAAGGGAAGTATGGTAATGAATTCACGCCGAAGGAAAGCATTTGTGCCAATTTCAATGTAATGGGGCAATTCCTTCATGTGGTCATTGCCAGTATCCTGTTTGTAGAGTCAATAATAGATCAGAATGATCGCAAGAATACAAAAGAATCCAGAAACGTAAATGGATAAATGTACTGCTAGGTCAAAATCCATAAATCGCTTCTAGCTATATAATTTAAATTAAGGGGTTAATAGATTTCTGGAATACTGGAGTTTACGGCAGTAAATGGCAGTGTCGGATAAATAGTTATTCAGGGTGTATTTTCCTTTGATAGTTTTTGATTCAATACTTTAGTCAAAGGCTCTAATCCAATAGCTGCCCAAATGC
>JAUWEC010000053.1 GCA_030608465.1 Chloroflexota bacterium | reverse complement strand
CTTCTACCCGGTCTGGCGGGCGTTGATCTTTGTCGCCGGAGCCGCTTTAATCGTCATTTCGGGAGAAATCAAGAAAGGCGCAGAATGGACTTACCCGCTTGCGATAGCCCTCTTCGCCATACCTTCGATTGGCGGCATGTTTATGTTCCTGCCTTATGTTAGCTGGGTGGATGGTTTCCCGCTGCCGTTGACCATCTCGGCGATTGGTTTGACAGGTTATTTCAGTTTCATTCTCCTTCGCAAGGCGGAGCGGGCAGTTAAATGGACCCGATTCGGTACCCTGGCCTTCCTGGGCATGTTGTCCACCCATGCATTCACCATCGGGATTGGTGCCCAACGCACCATGTGGACCCGCCCCGGTCATCCTTTCTACCCGGATTTCACCTGGTGGCTGTTCAACTGGGTTGGGGAAGCCAACTGGGTTGCAGTCTTATTGATATTCGCTGCGATCCCCTTATTGGCAGTCGGCAAGCGTAAGGGTTGGTGGTTTGCCATTACTGGTTCAATCGCTATCTTGATGATCAATATACCCACCCAGTTCATCCGCACCAAAACCCTGGATTACCTCTACGGCGCGCTGCTGGCTGCCGGGGTGTTGATTTTCACCATGGTTCCATATTTCAAAAAACACCTGCTTGAAGAAGAGAATGTATCTGAGTAATCACTAAAGGATCATTGGATAAAAGAAGACGCAGCTTTTCCTGTTATACTCAGGCTCAAGCTGCGTCTCTTTCACAATGTATCCAATTATCAATAAGGAGTTAATGTATGAAATCCTTGAAAAACAACCATAAACTGGGCGCTGTCCTGGCTGTTGTTGGTATCCTGGTCGGTTTTCTGGTTCTATACTTGATAGCCAGCACCTATATGCCCGTCGTCGAGGGGAAAATCTTGGATGGGCGGCCTGACGAGGCGATCACAGTCAGGATTGTTCACGCCCTGATGGGCTGGGTCGGCATGACTGGCGGCGCAATCTGGGCAGTTGTTTTATTCGGTTTTCTCAATAAAAAGGAGTGGGCTTGGTCCTTAGGTGTAGTCGCCGGCACAATGCAGCTCCTGGCCGGTTTCTTTCCCATGATTCCACCCGCCAGCATCGGGATGCCCACCCCAACCCTTTGGGTCTTTTTGATCGCCTTTTTACTCTGGTTTGGGATGCTCTTCATTGGCGGAGTAAAGAATAAAATCATCACCCTCGCCTTCGTCAGCGGCCTGGCTTATGTGATGATCTTCATCGATGGTGTGGGCGCTATCTCACGCTACCAAACCGTTAAGGAAAGTTCCGCGATCGGCATGTACGCCATGGGACTGGTCGTGACCTGGTGGGCTGCCGCCGCCTGGGCAGTATTCATTTATGCCCTGGTGAAAGGGAAACCCTGGACCATTACTGTGGGTATTTTCGCTGCCTCCTTGTCTATTTTTGGAGGACTCCCGGTGGGATTAACCGATGTGATCAGGTTGAGCAGGTTTTCAATGTTCCTTCCTGGCCCCCTGTTGAGTGCTATTCTTCTGGTAGTCATCCTGCTTCCCAATACACAAAAATTGATTAATGATTGGATAGAAACAGAAGCATAAGATTATTGAACTGGTAAAAACCCATGAAAATAAAACCTGATCAATATCCGGTGATTATTATCACAACTCTGGTGCTATTTACTATACTCGGGTTTGTGCTCGGATTTCTTCCTGGACACAGCAGCGGTGAGGAGCACGGGCTCTTCCCGCCCCAGGTCGAATTTACTTCCCTGCATTTCTGAAAAAATATCTGATTCTCTCCTTCCCTGCGGGATCTGGATGGTCACAGTCCAAAGCGATGTCCAAACTGATCCCGCGGGGCACTCCTTAAAAGGTAATCGACATCAATGAATTCTCATCCAGTAAACCTGCGTGAAAAGAGCCCTTCTCCTTCTGTGCGCACTATCATCCAAATAATATTTCTGGTGGCCACTTTTTTGATCGGTCTTCGTCATCTCATGCCGGGAGAATCATCCAAAGGCGGCGCCTTTGATGCCTTTTGCCCCTTTGGTGGAATTGAAACTCTCTGGCTATATCTAACGACCGGGCAAACAATGATAACCACCAATCTGCTGAATTTTTCCATATTACTGGGTGTTCTGGGTGTTTCCCTGCTTGCAGGGAGGGCATTCTGCGGTTGGATGTGCCCAGTGGGAACCCTGCAGGATTTTCTAGCTGGATTAACTCGCCGATTAACCGGAGAAAAAAAACACATTCGGGGAAAAAAGAGCAGGTCCAGGTATCCCGTACAACTCCCTCCAAAATTAGATCCCTGGCTCCGGTCTTTAAAATATTTGATTCTGGCAATCATCCTGTTGGCAAGCACCTGGTATCTTTATCCTCCGCTGCATGAGATTTGTCCTGCCAGAGCACTGTTCAGTTTTCAATTAACCACACCGCTGTTAATCAGTGTCTTGATTGTATTCATTGCCACATCAATGCTTAACAGACTCTTCTGGTGTAAATACCTTTGCCCGTTTGGGGCTGTTCTGGCGATATTTAATAAAATCGCTCCCCTGCGCCTGGTTATCAATCAAAGCAGCTGCACAACCTGCGGCCGTTGTGATACCGAGTGTCCTATGGAAATTCAGAATGTCCCCGAGAATTTACGCAGCGCCGAGTGTATTCAATGTCTGGAGTGTCTGGAAACCTGCGCCGTTCAAGATACACTTCATATTCAATTAGGATGAAACAAGGAAGCAGAAAGATAAGAAACAATAAACACGGTTCGTTTTGATATCGAACCGTGTAATTAATAGACTAAAAATCAATTTAAAGAGTTTTATTTAGTTACATAGTACTGTTATACTCCTGGTTTGGGCAGGCGAGATAAGCCGAAAATTGCCCCAATGACCAAGAAAATACTCAGGAATGCGACCCCCAGCAAGAGCCCCCAAGCCCTTCCATCCAGGATTTCCCACCAGTTTTGCGAACTTTCATCACGAGCCCAGGCAGGGAGTTCATTTCCCGTATGACCATCCTGATCAGCTTGATTTCCCCCCCCAGCCCATTCCGGGGGACCCCCACTGTTGCCGTCATGGTCTTGTTCAAATACAACAGCAGGCGCGCTCTCTTGTTCAATAACTGTTGGCTCAACTTTCGGGTCTTCCTGCAAATCTTGCGGGGCGTTTTCATTATTGGGAGGGCCCCCTCCTTTTCCCTGTCGTCCCTTTCCCCGAGTAGTTTCGGATGGTTCCTCAGTTTGCCACCAAGGACCTCCCCCTCCGCGAACGGGTTCTGCTACCGCGGGAGCAGTGGGTTCCCAGGATCTAATAAAACCTACAATTGCTTGAATTTCGGCCTCTGTCATTTTATCTCCCCAGGCAGGCATAGCGGTTTCAGGAACACCCAGAGAGATGATTTGTTGTAAAACCGCATCGTTGGTTTCTTCTAGATATCCCTTGACATTCAAAGATGGAGCCCTGGGTGTTCCCTGTCCTTCTGCGGCGTGACAGCGGGCGCAATTAGCGGCGTATAGATTAGCACCCAGTTCGAGTGATTCTACAGTCACCGGAACAGGAGCTTCAGGCTCTGGAATTGCGCCCTCTGCCACCTCATCCCAGCGGTTAATCAGGGTTAAAACCGCGTTCAGTTCTTCAACTGTAATCGCATTTTCCCAACCCGCCATTAATGTCCCGGGAACTCCATACCGAAGAGTGCGATCAAGCTCATCAAATGCTTTCTCTCGTAAAGTTTGATCATTGAGCGCAGGAGCCAGGTGGGTCCCTAACCCATCCGCGCCATGACAGGCGACACATTTCTGAGCATAGACATTAACTCCCAAAACTAATCTATCCCCATCCGGTAAGTCAGCTAATCCCGCCAATATTTCCGGATCGGGGTCAGTTGCAAAAGGGATTTTAGGAGCTAAGCCCAAATTGACAACCCGATCACCTGTCTCATGCCAATTTCCAAATTGAATTAACTTGCCGATGGAGCCGATCTGGTAATCACTCAGTGGGCCGCCATCAGTAACATTCCAGGCTGGCATGGATGTTCCGTACAGACCTCTGGATATTATTTTATGCAGTGTTCTCGAATCTGTTCCAGCCAAACCTCGATTGTCAAGGGCGGGATTAGACCCGATCCCTTCCCCCGCGAGACCATGACAAACGGAGCAATTTTCAGCATAGATGGTCATGGCTTCGTCCAAGTCAGTTCGAAGCTGCGAAGCCTGGGCTGTAATCAGTCGGGCTGGTTCATTAGCAGAATAAATTAAAATTCCCACGGCCAATAAAACTGTACCCAAGATACCTATCATTAGTTCGAATTTACGTGAATTCATAATTGGGTCTTTTATTATGCATAAACAATTTGTGTAATATCGTAATTTTGCCTCGAAATCGGATTGCTGGTATCAATCTTGATGATCCCATCCTCTATCAGGATTGGGAACAGATCCAAAGCGCGCGGCGCAGGTGGATTAATCACATCTCCCACTGTTGTAAATTGTGAATTGTGGCAGGGGCAAATAAACTTTTCCTGCACTTGATCCCAGGGGACACTACAGCCCAGGTGGGTACAGCGCTGGTAAAGAGCTAAAAATCCGCCATCTTTCAATCGTGACAAATAAAATCTGCCCTCAGTAATCTGCGTAACTGAACCCGGAGGGAAAGTATCAACCTCTCCGGCCTCAATCATACCTCCGAACTCCCCATCACCAAGTCTGGGCTGCATGTAGGCTAGGGTAACGCCACCAATTTCAAGGGCAACCAGCCCTGCTACCGCTCCCCAGGCAATCTTAAGGAAATTATTTCGGTTAATTTTTTTCTTCTTTTCATTTTCTGACATAATCAATACCATTATCCGGTAATCTTAAAAATAATAATTAGTGTCCTGGCATCATCCAGGGCCAGAAGAGTTCCATCCCCGGTCCCCGGAAGAAAATGCCGATCACCGTTAAAACCACTAGCGCAGTAAATAAATAAACGAAAATTACAAGTACGCGTTCTTCTAACGATGCCCGGCTCAATTTGGCAATCCATCCAGTCAGCACGAAAATCCCTAAAAGCAGGATGGATAAAGGAACCAAGCCATTCGAAATCCAGGTTGGCCACGACGGAAGCCACATGGTCCAGTGAATGACATATTCATCCAACAACACCCAGATCGGGGAAATTAACAGGGAAAGCCCAGCTGAGATGATTGCCAGATAACGTCCCCGTTGAGATCGAAAATACACTCCTACTGTCTTGATTTCCACATCATAAAAAGGCAGGAGAAAAAGGGAAGTCAGTGCCAATCCCGGAATCAAGACTGCTCCGATAACAGGATGAAAGTGGAGCAGCAATTCCTGCAAGCCCATAAAATACCAGGGGGCCTTAGCAGGGTTGGGGCTAACCAACGGATTTGCGATGCCCTCCAGTGGGGCCGGGACAAGCATTGCCCAAAAAAACATGATCGCCAACCAGGCAATGGCAAACATCAATTCCGGGCGCACAAGGTAAGGAATTGTGGTCACACTTTCCATCTTTTTCGGCAGTTCTTCCCCCGGTTTTTTCGGGATTGTTAAACCACCGTCTTTCCGAATCCGCCAAAAATGATAGGACATTAATAAAACCACAGTCACCGGGATAATACTGATGTGAAGCGCGTAAAAATTAAGCAGTGTGGCTGCCCCCACTTCCGGTCCTCCCAGCAGTAAACGATTCAGCCATTCACCAACCAGGGGAACATAGCTGATAATGCTAGTCCCAACAGTAATTGCCCAATAAGCCAATTCATCCCAAGGAAGTAAATACCCAGTGAAGTTCGCTCCCAAGACAAGCAGTAACATGGCAACACCGAGCATCCAATTCAACTCCCGCGGCGGCCGGTGTCCTCCAGTAAAAAACACCCGTAGTAAATGGAGCACTGCGGCTACGATTAATAAATTTCCGCTCCAGTGGTGTAAGTTCCGGACCAGGCTTCCAAACCATACATTGGTAGTCAAATTAATAATATCTAAATATGCATCCGGCGGGCTAGGGGTATAGTTCATCTCCAGCAATACACCCGTACTCACCAGAATGACTGTCAGCAACGCTGAAAGACCACCCAATCCCCAAGTATAAGTAAACCGTAATGTGCGGGAGTTTACTTTTGTTGGATGGATATGCAGAATCAAAGTGTCTACCACCATCCGCATTCGTCCACGCCGATCAGTAGGAATACCACTGGGAGCAAGTGTTTTTCTCATGCGGTCAAACAAGGAGGAGGGAATTTCTTCGGTATCTTCTGGTTTCATAAAATCTTCTTATTAGTGTAAACAAAATTCTTTACTGAAAACTCTTAGTTTCACTGACTATCACTTGGGTTCAGTTATTATTCTACAAGCAAAATACAACTTTTGCCAATTTTAATAATCCATACTTGATCTTCGCGTGCAGGATGAAAACAATATCCTGCATCTGGAACTCAAGTCAGGGTAATACGCTTCTGAAGCTGAGGGATTAAATAAGAGTATAGAACCTTAATGGGCGTTATTACCTGCCCAAAGTGGACGGCCGGATTCATCTCTGAGGACCACGACCTGCCCAGTGCTGAGATTATTTATCTCAGCCGTTTCAAATTCATCATATTCAAAGAAACCCTGCAGTACAACCTGATTTCCGGAGCGGGGATCAAATCCCTGCTCCAGAGCGAATCTCCAGGCGCGGCCAGCAACATTCATAGTTTCTCCACTGTCCATTACTACCTGCATCTCTTCAGTGGATGAAGAAAAGATCGTACCAGTAAGGGAAACCCAAAGGTGGTCTCCATTTTCTCCCAACCTGGAGTCTTCACGGTCGCCGCCGTTTGGGGACTGACTATTGCCATTTTCTCCTTGTCCATTTCCCTGCCCGCCCCGGGATTGATAATCAACCCAACCTGCATTTTCTCTGGGTACTGCTTCGCCTATTTTAGCGGAAGTGCGATTAACTGCACCAAAGATTAAAATACCTACAAGCCCTGCGTAGAGTGTCCAAAGGATAATTTTCTTGATCATTTTTTCTCCCTTAAGGGATTATTAAGCCCCGTTATGAGTATCTTGCCTAAACCTACTGTACGCTAACCGGTTGATTTGCCGTCTTGCTTTTTAGATTTTTCCCAAAGGCTTGACTATATTTCCGGATAACTTTATAAGCCCATTTCCAGTGAATATAGAAGTGCAGCGTTATTGACGCAATGGCTGCTACCCCGCTCCAGGTATGGATTAAATCCCAGGTGGTGCTGGTAAACAACCACATTGGATCAGGGATAATCGAGTTATGGAATGCTCCCGGTACCAACAGGAAATACAGACCACTGAGCCCGCAGATCAAACCGCTTAAACCGATCAGGATGTTGATCCCCAGGTTAAATTGGCTGTATTTATTTAACCTACTCTTCCCAAAAACATTTTTAATTCCACTCCTGGTCATGTTTATGATCCACTGCCAGTGCAGGGGAATATGAAGGGCGGCAAAGAGCATAATCGCAACGCTGGCCCAAATATGAATATCACTCCAGGCGTGGCGCTCAAAGAAGATCGTAACGCCATACAACGGGTTTCTTCCTCCTTGATAACCACCAACCGGTAAAAACAGGAAATAGATTCCTGAAAGCGCGGTGATCAGCCCCGAGACTAATAATGAGCTGTCCAATATTAAATTGTTCCGAGTCTGAACTGATACAACTCTTTTCTTCTTCATGATTGTAAACGCCCTTTTCCCTGATCTATCAAGGGAATGTATATGACAGGATCAATTTCATTCTGTTAAGGATCTTATCGAGCAACTATTAATATTTTATGAAGAGAATATGAAAATAATATGAAGATAAATGATACGCTCCTAATTGCTTGCCCCGGAGCTCCAGGGAGTCCTAGAATTAACTTCTTCGTATCCTTCCAGGTAATAAATTGTTTTAATCCTTGCCTGCTTCCAGGTGTATTTTGTAACTTAAATCACAGACAGAACAACTTTCCTGGATAATAATTAAAAAAGATCGTAGATGGTTATCATCTACTTCTTTGGAATCTTATTCATTCATCATAAAAAGGAGTATTCTAATGAAACTTGACCTAATGTTAAACTTTGATGGCTTGGTCCTTCTTTTAACCGGTTTAACAGCTATCTATCTAATCTGGCGGTTTTATTCCCGCTACAGCAAAGAAAAAGCCCGCCATGATATTTATTACATGATGGGCTTTGTGGTATTGCTGGTCTCCGGCCTGTTATTAATTTTCTTCGGCTGGGGTATCCTGGCTTCCCCTTATGTGCTTACTGTAGCAACCTTAATCCCTCTGGGAATATCCATGGGCTTGATGCACCAATTTGTACCTGCTTACAAAAAGGCCTATTCCTGGTTCGCCCTGGTTGGCTTGCTGGCAATCGCTGTGACCAGCATTGGGGGCATGTCCTTAAAAAGCATTGCCGTACCCGTGTTTCACGGCGTGGCCGGCCTGATCATTTTTGGTTTACCCCTCTTTTTAAAAGACGCCCCAAAAGGTTTTTGGTGGGTGGGTGTTGGTGGATTATTAATTGGTATCGGCGGAATAGCATTGGCTTTCCTGGTATCTGGCAGCCAACTGTTGTTCTTCAGCGGCGAATTTGTCTTTGCCATCCTGGCACCGCTGCTGCTGTTAATGTCCCTGGCTTTCGCCTTGGGTTTCATGAAAGATTTATAAACAGCTTAATAATATTGAAGGATGATATTGCCTTTTAATAAAGACTAATTATCTGCGCTGTGTTTTCTTTAACATTAGAAAACACAGCGCAGGTTTTGTTTAATCAGACTATTGTCAATCAGTTGATCTTTTTCTTTATGAGCAATGCTAATGGGATCGATTTTTTAAAACTTCTTTCTTACCTGTTCACCTCCACTCTCCCGGGTATCAAATGATGCTGCGTGAGGAATGCCGATCAATCTTAGTGTCAGCTACCAGGCTCTATTAACAATACGTAGGAATTCCTGCTGGCCCGCCTGATCAATTTCTTCGGATTTTCGAAATTAGCAGAGGAAAACATAAAGCGTATCGATCATTTGCCGGAACAGAAGATTGGCTTTATTTCTTTTTGGAAATGGCCGGTTATCCCATCGTGATGATCATGATTTCTCTGGGTAATTACTTACGCCTCTATTCCCTTCTTCCCAAACTCCTCCTGGCAGCAACTTATATCGGTGTCGGGGGCGGGATATTCTTCTCTAGTCTCTTTTATTATCAGCGGCCGATGAAAAGTATGCAGTATATCTAATTTTTCTCTCAACTCACATTTCTAGGTAATCGCAATTCATAATTCATAGAAATGCAGAATGGTAAGCAGTCAGACAAGGTTCAAGTCGAGAGCGCCCATTCATTATTAAAATCAAACAGGATTGGTTCTAATCTTTGAGACTTTCCCCTTCTTCTGAAATCTCATTTCAAAGGGCCTCAGCTGTTTAATTAGAAAACCAATCCTGTTTTTATCTTGATGTTTGATAACTGAGCACTGGCAATATAAGCTGCCCTATCTCAACCCGGGCAGTAGTCAAGAAGATTATTCTTTTTCTCTTAAATCTTATGCTCCTGGGTTGTGACCTGCTCCGAAAAGATGTTTATCATCGCCCGCAGCACAGTTAAAAATCCTCCTACTATCAGTACTGTTCCTATAACAACGAGCGGCCACTCAAAGACAAACACCCAATTCTCACCAAAAAAGGTGTGGGAAGGTCCTGCCCAGGCAAAGATTGTCAGGGTTGTAATTCCCACCAAAATTGATACCAAACCAGCAGCTGAATTCTTTTCAGATTTTTCCATAGGCTGGGAAAAATCAACTTTATCCTTAAGCCCTGGTAACCGGAGGATTAAGAAGAAGACCAGTGTGGCTAAATTGATAAAGAATTTTACATTGGCAGGTGTAGCTTTCCCTCTTAATATCATTGATGCAAAAAACTGTGTACCTCCGAGAAGCGTTCCAATTATCAAAACATTCATTGTGAAACGGTAAACCCCAGGTTTACCTTTGATCAGATTCACCAGGGCCATTACACCAGCGATGCCCGTTAAGATAGTAGTAACCATCACTATCTGATAAATCCAGCGGTAATCCATTATTGCCTTAAAGGCCATTCTATAGCCGACATTATTCGAAAATGCAGCACAGAATGTTCCTGCACCTCCCAATAAGTTCATGGCAGCTGTCATACCTAACAATATTATTGCTAAAACCTTTAATGTTTTCATAGACCCTTTCATCTTTTATCTCCAGTCTATCAGTTTGATTTTAAATTACACTAGGGAGTTTCCACATCAGCAGTTAATCCCCATTCATTATCTGCGAAATGGCAGCGGTCACAATTTACCGCTTTTACTATATCATGAGACGCAAATGGGACCATTCCGGAATTAATAATTGAATCGCCTTCGGCGATTATGATTTCCTGCGACCATGGACTATATGTGATCCAAACACCAGATTCCTCATCAATGCCAACATCCCATCCTGCACTATCATGACATGCCGCACAGGAGACATTCTGATGAAAGTCATCATGTCCCTGGATCGGTTCAGGGGCCTGGTCAGCAGGGTGACAATCTACTGAATCACATGTTGTTATGGTGCTGTGGGGAGGATGGCAATCAGTACATAACATTCCAGCATGATCACCCCCTACGCTCACTTCGCCATGATTCGGAACATTGGTTGTGTCGTGGCATTTTAGACATAAATCAGTATAAGTTTCTACACTGGCGTACTCTTCCAGGGCTGGTATTTCCAACCACATCACTTCGGGCTGGATAACACCTTTTTTATCCTCTTCATGACAAACCAAACAGGTCATACCCGACCATTCATTTTCGGAAATAAACGGAGGTGGATCTTCAAGTTCGAATTTACAAGCTTTACAACTTTCGGGGATGTCTTCCAGGGTTGGCATCCAGTTTTTTGGCGCATGACATCTTGCACAAGTATTGTTTTGGTTTTTATCATCAACAACAAATGTGCTGGCGTGAGGGCTTTTTTCCCATTCTTGTTGAGCAACAATTAATAAGTCCGTTCCAGAACCACCTACAGCTTCGGTGTTCTTAGGTCCATCGCCAGACTGGCTGCCTTGATTATTCTCCCCGCCTTGATTTCCTTGCGGGTCTGCACTATCCCCATTTGAAACGGATTGGCTTTCGGGGGATTGGCAACCAACCACTAATAGCATCAGTATCGTCAGACTCAAAATTACAATTAATTGACCAATTCTTATTTTCTTCATAGGCTAATAGTAATCAAAATAAATATGGAAGTGGGGCGAGAAGAATTTCTCACCCCACTCGTGATAAAGGTAAATTTTCTTAATTGAGCAATACCACAGTATTGACGAGCGGTATTCACTCATAGTACATGGCGCACTACATACTCGAGGGCTTATCCATCCGTAGTTTCAGTTTCTTCTGCTGCTGGGTCTTCTACTGGTTCTGGCGTTGGCGTTGGCGGTGGTGGAATCTCGCCATCTGCAGTTCGGACTGTGAGCTCCCAGGCATTCCCCTCGAAGTGGCAGCGATCACAAGCCACCGTGAAGACAATGCTGTGAGATACTATGGCGTCGGTTGATGGACCGCCTCTGCCCACTGTGGTAAGCGTAGTAGTCCACAAATCGATATCTTCAGCAGGGTTGGGACCAACATCTGCGCCTGAGGCATCATGGCAGGCCATACAGGTTACGGTGTCTTTCATCACCCCGTAAGCACCACCAGCATGTTCCGCCGTAGCAATATCATCTTCATGGCAGTCTATGCATTGCTTCGGTTCTGTGGTGTGTGCATCATGGCAATCAACACAATAGGTTGGAGGAGCTTCTTCACCAATGAAGCCGCCGTAGTTGAGGTGAGCGCTGCCGCCAAAGGTAATCTTGTTATCAACCCCTGAACCGAAGGCATTACCAGTAGTGGTCACGTGACACTGTTCGCACAGTTCAGTTGAATTGCTGACCGCTTTGTATTCCATTGTAATCGGATTGAGGTAGGCAAGTTCTGTTGCGAAACCGTTGACCATAACATGGCACGTTTCGCAGGGAATAGCGAACCAGTCTTCTTCCTCAATGAGAACATTGCCATCACCCACGGTAATTTCTTCGAACATCTTGCAGGAAACACAATTTGGTGCCGCTCCAATAGTAGCTTCAGGGTTCCAGTTCTGGGGGGAGTGGCAGCGAGCACACCAGTCGTTCGGTCCTCGGGCCACATCATATGTACTGTGCGGACCGCTTTCCCAGGCTGCGTGGTATTCCGTTTGATCTTCCGGTGTCTCGGTAGGTACGGCTGTGGGTTCAACGACAACGGTAACCTGCACAATTTCTGGTGGTGCTTGGCAGCCACTTACCACTAACATCAACAAAATAATAGCTCCCAAGACTATAAATCTTTTCCGTGTTATTAAATGCATTTTCTCCTCCTATTTGGAACGTCCTAGTCTGCTTTGCAACCACAATGACTCAGAGTTATTTGATCTTATTGTTCTTTATATCACAAGGAAATTGCCTTGTAATTGATTTATATCAAGTCCAATAAACCTCATCAATTGCATCTTTATGGATAATGGGCAATTCTCTTGTTATCTGAGAACTGAGGATTGACATCCAAACGAATGGATTTTCCTGGTTTTCTCACAATAAAACCGATTCCTGATCCGTCAACGCATACAATCTTTTGGTTATCTGCCAGATCAAGATTCTTATAATAGCAAGATCAGGCCAATCCCTGCCCCTTCGTTATGATTTGTTTTTGATATATCCAAAGCAAGATATCCGGTCAATCAATCGATAACTTAACTGTTATACTATTAGTGGACCACAACAGGATCTACCTTCTGTATATATCTGCTTGTCAAAAAATGAGGGTGAGAATAAGAGAAAGAGGTATGGAAAAATACACCAAGCTTTTAAGCAGTGTCTCACACTTTAATAATCTTAAGCCTTCAGACTTGTTGAGAATAATCAATTCGGGTCACCTAAAAAGGTATCGGAAAGGCACATTTATTTACCAGCAAGGGGATCCCAGCGCAGGCATGTATGTATTATTTTCGGGTAAAGTACATATTTGCAACTACAATTGCGATGGGCAAATTCAAGTTTTTTCTATTATTGAACCCGTGATCATGTTTAATGAGTTAACAGCAATCGATGGTGGACCCAATCCGGCGACTGCAATCGCTGTCAAGGATTGTCTCACCTGGAATATTGACTATGAAGCCTTTGAGTCCCTTGTAAAACAATATCCTGACCCTACCGTAGGCCTGGCGATGATGAGGGTATTAGCAGGCCGCACCAGAAATTTAATCACGCTCTGTGGAGATTTATCATTCAGGTCTGTTCTCTCCCGATGTATAAAATTAATCCTGGAACTTAGCGATGATGGCACAAAGATCATTAATCGAAGTGAGTTTCCCCTTTCTGATTTATCCGCAAGGGTTGCTACCGCTCCCGAGTCCGTCAGTAGATCTCTCAGCTGGTTAGATAAACGAGGATTAATCTCTTGTGATCGCAACCAGATTACAGTTCAAAATGCCGCCGCTTTACTAGATATTGTCATAGAAGATTCTTAATAAACGGTTGCCATACAACTGAATGGAGCCGCACATAAGACCGATAGCTACTAAATGAAATTCTTAATAATTGCCGTTGAAAATAAAACATGAGAATAATGCATTATGCTTGAATCCCGTCTCAAAGATCTTTAGAAAAACATTACCTGACAATCATCTAAATCCTAATCCTTAATACCTCCCCTGACCTTATCAGGTGGTCCGTCAATAAACCATACTCTTATTCTCCGCTTGCCACGCTGGAAAAATGTGAGGTCTGCCAGTAAATTTTTCGATGCCATAATTCCCAACAATTTGCCTTTTGTCAAAGACATTTGGTCAATCCTGTGTTATTTTATTTGTAGCGGCATATAATTAATTCCGGGCAGACAAAATACGGCAGAATTTCGGAAAATTGAATGGTCGGAGTGAATTATCGCAGTCATCTGGAATCTGCTCGAGTTTGCTTTTCTGAAATATACGAGTAGAATAGTTACCTAGGAAGTAACTACATCATTAAGTAAGGGTGGGGTTTTTTAGCTCTTATATCTAATTTCTAGGAGTAACATTTATGCAAGCGATTAAAAAACGTTTAACTTACCTGTTCACCTCCACCCGGGGCCTGGCCCTGGTAGCAATTGCCGCAGTCGCTATAGTGACAGCAATCTGGGGGACCCTCTCCGGGCCAATGGTGGAGTGGGGTATTCGTGACATTACGGTAAAAACACTAGGGATGGATCTTACGCAGGCTGACCGTGAAGGCCGCATCATCATGCTTTACCATACGATCGCGATGACTATCCTCGCCATTGAAGTCTATTTCATCACAGAAATCGTGCCCATGAAACGCAATGAGCAGGTGATGATCAACGCAGTCATCACTATCGGATATCTCACCGCTTTAATATTCGGCTTGTTATTCGGGTATTTTGGGCACAACTACGCCCTTCATGGACTTTTCCTGGTCGGGCAAACTCTGGTCTTTTTCTCAGGGATCCTGCTGGCCACGGCACTCTGGCCCTGGAAAAAAGAATACTATTTACCCGAAGGTTCCCCTTATGCCCGCACTAAAAAAGGTATTGATTGGGAACGGGTAGCTTTCTTCACCATGGCTGTTGCTACTTTACTTTCTGCAACCTGGGGAGCCGTGACCGGTTCCTTTTGGGCAAACGGGCATGAAACATTCCTGGCGGAAGACCTGATTCGGCATCCTCATCACACCGCTCTGCAAAAAGCCATCATAGGCCACCTGCATATCATGTTGTCTCTTGTTGGAGTCGCAATCACCCTGGTTGTCGGTCGTTGGCTGGATTTTAAGGGCAAGCTCCACCAGTGGGCTATGCCAATCATGAATTTGGGGATTATCGTGCTTACAGCCGGTGCATTATCCATTGTTTGGCTGGAATGGGCTCACACAATTATCTACGGCGGCGCAGTCTTGGTGATGCTGCCTGCCTTGTTTTTTGTCATCTATTCCTGGGATAAGTTAATCAAGGACGGAACCGCTGACATTGAAAAACCCACCTTCTTCCAAAAACTTGCTGCGCTGCTGCGCGACCCGCTTAAGTTCGGGACCGGCTGGCAAATGGTCTTTATGAATTTTACTGTGAGCGGCGTGGGAATCTTCATGGCGGTTAGACTGGAACAAATCTTCCGCATTTGGCCGGCGAGAGAAGAGCGGATCACCCTAACCGGACACTGGCATATCCTAGCTGCTTTGATTGCCACAATTATCCTGTTTTATTATGCTGATCTGTCAGGATTAAAAGGAAAAGTACGCAAGTGGTATGGCTGGACGATCATTATCATGTCTAATATTGCCTTTGGCTCAGCGACAATATTCTCCATGAAGCGTCTCTTTGTTGATGAGTTCAGTCAACAGC
>JAUWEC010000162.1 GCA_030608465.1 Chloroflexota bacterium | reverse complement strand
AAAGCACGATATCCTTCAATCCCAGTTTTGCTAGGTGGTAGGCAGTGCTGCAGCCGATCACACCACCTCCAATGATCACGACTTTTGCTTTCTTTGGAAGGCTTTTCTTTCCAGCTGATTCTTTCTTTGCCATATTAACTCCCTAATTCCGATGCTTTTTTATCTGCGGCTGCCAGGATCTTATCCATTTCCTTCAAAGAGCTCTCAGGCAGCGGCTCAGGATGGTAATTTTTCTCCAGTTCCTTAAAATTCTCCAGGGCGATCTCCCGTGGTTCCCTCAGATTGCCATCTTGATCAAGTTGATCGAAGAAGGGTGAATAATGAAAATCACGCATGTGAGTTCGGGTATGTTTCTGGCGCAGGAAATGCCCCTGGGGACCAACTTCCCTGATCACATCCAGGTTGACATCCAGATCTTTAAATTCAAAAGACTTATAGGTTTCATATACATTCATGGCTATCTCAGCGTCAAGCATGATCTGTTCGGGATAAAGTATCATGGAAGAATTCATTAATCCCAAATAACCGCAGACATCGCCACCGGCCAGGGGTATCTGCGCACCCCCAAATCCCGACTCAAAGGCAGACTGCCAACCAATATCCGGGGCATCGCTGCTGAAAGAACCTCCTCCCAGGCTGGGCACATCCCAGGCATGGGCCATTTGAATATCAATAAGTCTTACCGGCAATGGCATATCTCCAATATATCCACCAGTACGGGGATTCATCAGCGACGTGATGATAGAATGAAATACAGGGGTACCCGGGTAGGCTAATTGCATTAAAACCATCGCACTTACTGATTCGGCGTCCCCTTGAACGATTGCCCCAAGAACAGACGCAGGGGCAGTTGATCCCATAGTAGGCATGGCCATAAAACTGATTGGGATACCAGCTTCGGCATATACCAAAGCTGTTTCTATCCCGTGGGCATCCTGTGCCAGAGGAGCAATCGTGCAGATATTGGCACAAACAGGAGGTCTTAACCGCCTTTCTTTTTCAGTACCTGCAACAACAGTTGCCATATCAACGATAGCTGAAGCCAGATCAGGATGAACCGTTGTACCACCCCGAACATGTTTTAAGGTGTTTGTTAGCCCAGCATGGCATTCATGCAGAGGTGCGGCTTTCCCATAATCCTGGGCGCTTATCATTGGCCAGAAGAAGCTTACCATCGGAATGGCATCACTTATGCGGGCCATCATTGCCACATCTGCTTTTCTCGAGGCACGTTTTTCGCGTGTATGTAAATCGATCACATGCACACCACAACCATCTGTAGTCAGGTAGGAAGAACTGCCATCCAGGGTTAGGTCAAAACGGGGTTCACGTCCCCCGAGAACAATATTTCGCGGCGCTGTTCCCATCGCTTTATCTACCAAATCAGGGGGAATGCGTACTATCTTAGAATCCCAATCGACTTCAGCACCATGATCAGCAAATATAGTTAACGCCTTCTTGGTCGGGTAATACACACCCACATCCGCTAACAGCTGGTATGTCCCTTTTCGAAGTGTATCAATTTCAGATGGACTTAATATTTCAATCTTATGGTGAGAGGATATCGAGATAATATCAGGTGTTTTAGAATATTGTTCCATCTTTTGTTTTTCCTTTCTTAGATATTCTGGGGATAAAATTATTTTCTTTATCGAAGTCGGTTTTACAAAGGGGATTAGATTCGTCCCAGCGACTCACGATACATTACTGTATCGTAACTGTGCAAAGTGCAGCTCTTAATCTTTTCTAGGTCTGAATCATTTAAGACATCAAGTTTATAGGTTGAAGGAAAGGAAATTATGTCTAGAGTTTTTGTATACATTTTTCTCTTCTACTATTTTTGGTTGATAAAAAGATAAGTGGCTGTCGTTTCAAGTCCAGGAAAGAACCTGGTAATACTTAAAAACAAATTCCTTGTTGGTTAAACAAAAGATTATATGGCAACCCAATCACCGGAGGAAAGCCAACCCACAGGAGATATCAATTACGGGGAAAGCTTTCATACCTGCCGCACCTGTGCAGATTAATCTATAGTCAATGTCATTATGTTGGCTAATACAAAGCGCCCAGTACTTCCGGAAACAGTTACAAAAGACTTTTTCTGTGCCCGGATAATTCACGGAGAAAGAACTATAGAACTAATAATCCGGGCACTTCCGCAGATGCTGTCTTATCTTAATGGCAATGACTCAATTGACCAGCGATTCCAGTTTCTGTTTGTGTTTTTTTCTCCTTTTAGCCGCGCTATTGAAGGCTACTGCTATAGTGGCAAGCAGGGATCGCGAACGGTTGGCGACATCCTGGTAGAAATCGGCTGCTCTCCCTTCCAGCGCTGTGGCTTTTTTCAGGGCTTCCCCATAATCTACATCCTCTAATAAAGTTTCCTCAATTTCATAATCAGAGAGATCTAAACCCTCGAAAGAATACCCGGTTTCCAGGGCGTCGCTGACTGTTTCCCGGTAAGTTTGGACAACCAACGTCTTAGTCTTCTCACAACCTTTTGCCAGGGATAGGAATACCTCGGATTCTTTAGGGAATCTCTCAGCAAGATCTCTATAGTATGCTGCGGAGCGATCCTCAAGTCTCTCGGCGAAGCTGATGATAGCAGAAGCTGTATTATTTCCCATCTTAGAACCACCTTTCGATTACTACTTTGCTCTCGGTGAAAAATCGGATAGCTTCCGTACCTTGCCCGTGCTCAGTCCCAAAGAAGGAGTCTTTCATTCCGCTGAAGGGAAAGAATGCCATAGGAGCCGCGACGCCGACATTGATTCCTATGTTGCCGCATTTGACCTCATATCGGACCTGCCTGGCCCATTTCCCGTTTCCAGTAAATATTGAAGCTGCATTTCCGAAAGGGTTGTCGTGGATCATCTCAATTGCTCTATCCAGATTGTCAGCCTTCATCATGTTCGCCACCGGTCCAAAGATCTCTTCCTGAGCAATGATCATATCAGGGGTGACATCCTCAAAGACGGTCGGGCCGAGGAATGCGTCCCGCGGCCAATCTCCCACCAACTCGAACTCTCGTCCATCGAGTTTGAGTGTGGCCCCTTCCGCGATGCCTTTCTCGATATAGCCCACCACCTTTTCCTTCTTGCCGACGTCGCGCAGAGGCCCCATTTGGATAGATTCATCGAGTCCATAACCCATCTGGATATTGGTAGCTGCTGCAACGAATTTATCCACCACTTTCTGGTAGAATGCCTCGTGTTCCTTCTTGGTGAGACCTTCACCGACGATTACTAGATTGGCGTTCGCCAAACAGCGCTGCCCGGCATTGCCGTAGAAAGAGGTCATACAGGCCGCTATCGTCCTGTCCAAATCGGCATCCGGCATCACCAAGGCAAAATTCTTAGCGCCGGTCTGAGCTATGACACGCTTGCCGGTAGCGCCGCACCTCTTAAATATAACGTCCCGTCCCACTGGCGTGGATCCGACGAAGCACACACCTTGAATGTCGGGGTGATCAAGCATCTCCGACACCACCGTGCGTCCACCATTAACAACGTTCCACACGCCAGGCGGAATGCCTGCTTCCTCCACCAATTCGGCGATTTTGGTCTGGCAGAACGGGTCCTCGCTGGATGGTTTCAGGACGACACAGTTACCGGTTGCGACGGCATAGGGCGCGAACCAGAGCCCGATCATAAACGGGAAGTTGAAAGGGGTTATAACTCCAAACGTTCCCAGCGGCTGCCGGATCAAGTACTCATCAATGCCGGACGCGATATCTTCCAGATAGTCTCCTTGCATCAACGATGGAATTCCAGTAGCGACCTCGACATTCTCTATGCCGCGCCTGGTCTCCCCTCTGGATTCGTCAATGGTCTTGCCATGCTCCATTGTCTGAATGCGGCTCAGTTCTTCAAAATTCTCCTCCAGTAAATCTTTCAATCGGAACAGGCAACGGGCTCGGGCCACAGGCGGCATGCTTCGCCAGTAAGGGAAGGCCTCTTGAGCCGATTCCACCGCTTGGTTGAACTCCGCCTGCGTCGAAATAGGAACCGTACCTATAACTTTGCCCGTGGCGGGGTTAACGATGTCTTTGTATTCTCCTTCGGACTCAACCCATTCACCGTCTATATAGTTCTTAATTTCTATAGGTTCTTTGATTGGCTCTTCTAAAACATTCATATCCAAACACTCCTTTTATCTATTGTTTCAGCTCTTTTTTAAACTTATCACTGCTTCTTCAAACGCAGTCATCGTCTCTGTGCTCTCCTCCTCGTTGTGTAGGAATCGGGTTTGCTGGATAAAAAAAGATTATTCACTTCAGGTTTGGATCGCTTCATCAAGAATTGTCAACGCCCGATCTATGATCTCTATTCCTTCATCGATTTGTGTTTTGGTAATGCAGAGGGGCGGCACAACAAATATCATATTTGCTTTGATAAAGGTAAACAGGCCATTATCCCGCAGGAACCTACCAATTTCATTCATTGTTCTTAGTTCATCCCCACTTGCATTCCGGGTGGCACTGGGCTCTTTGGTTGATTTATCCTTGACTACCTCGATCACTGAAAACAAGCCGATCTGCCGAACATCACCAACAGAGGGATGATCTTCCTTCAGCTCCGCCAGCCGCTTTCCCAGGTGTGTGCCAACTTTAGCAGCATTTTCGATCAAACCATCCTCTTCATAGGCCTGAACTGCCGCAACACCGGCCGCACAGGAAAGAGGATGGGCACTATATGTTAGCCCACACCATAGTTTCTCGTTTTCAAAAAACTGGGCAATTCTCTCTGAGACCACTACACCACCCAATGGTACGTACCCGGATGTGACCCCTTTAGCGAAAGTGATCATATCCGGAGTGACATCCCAATTGTCCACAGCGAACCATTTTCCAGTTCGTCCAAATCCGCTCATGACTTCATCAGAGATCAGCAAGATGCCATATTTATCGCAGATCTCACGCATTCTAGGCCAGTAATCATCCGGCGGGACAATGATCCCGTTGGAACCCACAACGCCTTCAAGGAAAATCGCAGCAATTTGATCCGGACCTTCATATTGGATCACTTCCTCGATATGGGCTATACATTCCCGATGACAGGTATCTTTTGTCCAGCCGAATGGGCAACGGTAGCAATAGGGATTGAGCACATGGACAACACCAGGCATGGTCGGTTCCACTGCCCAGCGACGGTTATCACCAGTCATGGCAATTGCCCCGTGGGTTGCGCCATGATATGAGATGTACTGAGCCAGGATCTTGTGCCTGCCGGTGAACATACGGGCCATCTTGATGGCATTCTCATTGGCTTCAGCTCCGCCCAGGCAGAAGAAGGTCTTATTCAGGTTGCCGGGAGTTACTTCTGAGAGAAGTTTCCCCAGCCGCGCCCTGGGTTCTGTCGCCATACCCGGATGGGAGTAACATAAGGCCTCTGCCTGATCCTGAATGGCCTGGATCACTTTGGGATGCTGGTGACCCAGGTTGACATTCATGAGTTGAGAGGAAAAATCCAGGTATTTCTTCCCATCCGCATCCCAGAAGTACACTCCTTCGGCACGTTCCATGGGGATAGGGTTTACTTCAGATTGCACCGCCCAGGAGAAGAAAGTATATTCCTTGCTATCACGGGTGATTTGTTCAGCATTCATTTTATTTTGTGCATTTGTCATATATCCTCTTGTGTTTCAATTTTTCAATTCAGAAATCTGTATCAGCTGCTTTCAGTCACTCAATCTCCATGTGGATTTTAATTCCCCGCTTATTCAGTTCAGCAAAGAACAGTGCAGGGTCGATCACTGATTCTGGAGGTAAAACACCCCTCTTTTTAATATCACCTCTGGCGATCATCTGGGCACCGATACTTAATGGGATGGCTATATTCTTGTAGTAGGCTGCTTTCCCCCCCCATTCTTCCATCGGGGGATGTTCGTTCCGATGGGTGATCTTGATGTCCTTCCCATCTTTTTTTCCATTGACTTCTACCACCAATCCATAAGCCCAAAGTGGTGTCTCCTTCGTTTCTGGAAGTTCAAGCAACAAATCATGCATGACCTCTAACGCATTTGTCTCGACTCCCTTGATGGTGATTGGTTTTTCGCTGTAAAGCCCCGATTCTAACATAGCCTTGGCCAGCTTCATCGCCTGGGGAGGAAAACATCCTCTCACAGATACCTCTTTTGCTCCCAGGCTTTCCGGCATGGTCCAGGTTTCTTCGTGGGGTATATAACACACTTGCTGTTCACCAATTGGGCCAAAGAACTTTACTTTTCTTACTCCCTCAAACGGCCCAATCTGAACAAATTCCCCGTCCTTGAAGTAAACCCTATAATCATTTTCAGGATGGAACTCGTAAAGGAAGGTGATTAATAAACCCGGGGCAGGTGCGGGGCATCGGAAGGCAGCAAAATTGATCAGGATCTCATCAATCTCATCCATCTGGTCAGCAGCATTCCTGGCCATGACATTGGTGATCCCGGGTGTTGCCCCAACCCCAGGGATGAAGATCATATCCTTTTCTTTGGCAGTGGCATTAAAATCCCATTGTTCTTCTTCAGTGGAGACATCCAATCCGCTTACACCAACTTCAACACAGGCCTTGGTTACAGTTAAATCATATTTCCAGGGTAATCCATTAATAACAACATCAAATCCCGGGAATAAC
>JAUWEC010000181.1 GCA_030608465.1 Chloroflexota bacterium | reverse complement strand
TCTGCCATGTTCACGAGCTGCATTAACAAGTCTGACATCGATTTTTAGTTTCGGCAACCCACGGTCTTGTCTGGCTTGATTAATCAACTGTTTTATCCGCTCCTCTTCACCGAGCAGCACGGATGTGTAGGGACAATAACTTGAACTTGGGATGGGTGTATTGCTGGGGAGAGGGGTCGCGGTGGCAGGTTGGGGGGTATTTGTAGGTGTTCCAGGTGTAAGATTTGGGGTTTCTGTCGGCAGGGGAGTTGTTGGAGTGGATGATGGTTTGGCTGTTTTGGTGGCAGGCGGTGTAGTTTTTTTAAGCGTTGGGACAGGCGTAGAGGACCCTTTAGTGGAGGGCTGATCCGGGGCTGAAAAGACCTTAAGATTCTTTGTATTCCCGGAGGTTGTAGCATAATAACCCCACAACCAGCAATTTTTTCCTGTTTGTCCTGGATCTTTAATGATCCAATAGGTATAACTTGAATCCCTGCCTATGAGTGCGGCAGTTTTACCCGCAAAAAGGGGGCTCAGTTTAGGATAGGAGATTCCAGGTCCGGTTCTGCAGTTTGTTGTAATTGATACTTTCACTGTTGTCTGATCGGGAGATTGAGATTTCTTGACTTCTACAGATGCAGTAGAGGTGTCCGGCAGGGGGGTGAGTGATGCAGGTTCAGCTGTCAGAGTCTCTGTATCTATCACAAGCTCAGTTGCCGTAGATGTGCTTGTAACGGTTTCTGTCGGAGTTGGCGTCTTCGATGGAGTAAAAGTTGGCGGTGGTTCTCTTGTGGGCGTGAAAGTGGATTTGGTGTGAAAAGGAGTTTTGGTTGAGGTACCTTTGAGGGTATATTTAGGCGACGTTTGGACTCCCTCACAAGCACTACTTATGCTGGTGAGTAGAAAAAATAACAAAAAAACCTTTCCATACTTATACTGGAACATATATATTCCGGTATTAAAAGGGCTGCCTGTTTCTGATCCGCTTCTTCACACCGGAGATGCAGCTAGATGGAGTGTGCCTGATCGATGTTTAAGGGTAAGACCTTGGGATCTAATTACCATTATTATAACGTCTCAATCTGCATCACCCCCTTTGATTCCGTGTTTTTCATACCTAACAAAATTGAAAGGCAAGTTCTTGAAACCCTTCAAGAATGGGACTATTTAGGAGCGGACACGACCGAAAACTCTTGGGGGACAAATAAATCTGCTTGTGAAAGTAAAGATTAGACAACCTCATGTCCCCGCTGGAGAACATGCCACCGGTAATCATTTGTTGTTTCTTTTCCCCGCTCAAACTGATTTTGTTGTCTCATGAAAAGTGAGACCGTTCAGGACTTTCAAATCAGCTTCGGCTTGGATGGCATACAATCCCTCATCAGGATCATATAATCCGTAGAGAATATTCATCAGGGTTGATTGTCCTGCCCCATTTTCTCCTAATAAGGCATGAATCTCACCTTCATTTGAGGTGAGATCAATTTGATCATTTGCTAAAACACCTGGAAACCGTTTGGTAATACCTCGCAGTTCAAGGATTGGCTTTATATTTATTCTCGTTTTATTGTTATTAAATTATAAATATTTGGTGATTTTTGCAAAGTTATACCATAGAGTAGTATTGAAGATTTTACTCACCGACTTGAATGGTAAATTTTATTTTTTGAGCTTGTTTTATAAAATCCTTTAAAGGCAAAAATTCCTTCACTGGACCTAAAATTCCAATTTTATATTCTGCAATCGCCTGTCCCAATTGGGCAGCTTCTAAGGCAGACATTCCCTGCAATAACCCGGTTAAAAGACCGGACCAGAACGCATCTCCAGCGCCGGTGACATCCATAACTGGAATAGAATTAGCATGAATATGAACCCGTTCACCTGCTGATGTTCCCAATAGTGCACCTTGACTGCCCATTGTGAGCACAACAACAGCTGGTCCGAGATTTAAAAATAACTCCAGATATTCCACTGGTTTCAAACCGGATCCAAAGATACGAATGCAGTCATCCAGGGAGGGCTTGGTGACGGTGATTAACTGGAAAATTTCCTTCAGGAAGAGTAAATAATCCGGCAAGTCCGGCCAGATTCCGGGATGGTAATTTGGATCCAAAGAGATCAATAAATCCGCCTTGTGGGCGGCCTTCAGTAAATGATAAATTGTAGATCTGCAGGGATCTTGTGATAGAGCAAAAGCAGATGTGTGAACAGCTTTAGAATCAGCAACTGCTGAGATTAGCGGATCAGTTAATGTTAAACATCGATCAGCACCGCGGTAAACAGTAAAATCCGGTGTTTCTGTTTGCCGGGCGACGGGAATGATGGTGGTGGGCGCTTCGGATGTGGATTGGAGATAAAAAAGGTTCACTCCAGCTACAGCGAGCTCTTCGCGCAGAAAAATCCCAAAACTATCTCGTCCCACACAAGCTCCCAGCGCTGCTGGAAAACCCAATCGTGATAGATTCATAGCGAGATTTGATACTTCACCGCCGGCAAATTTCTGGAAGTTGCTGGCATCTTCCAGCGTATTCACAATCCCGGTGGATATTAAATCCACTACGGCTTCTCCAAGTAAAAGAAATTTAGATTTGGATTTTTCTATCATATGTCTTGAGTATTATTTATCCAGATTTTTAATGGAGTTTTCCCTGTCAGCATTCACCTTCTTGCCCGGGTTGCCCCTTGTGGGGAACACCTATTTTATGAAACCGGAGTGTCCCAAGTTTATCCGGTTGGAGAAATATTGTCAAACTATTCCTGAAAGGATTTGAAAACAGTCAATAGGTTTGTCTGGTAAACTAAAAACAAGAGATCAATACTTAGAACATCGGGGATTACCTATGAAATATGTTAGCGTTGAAGAAATGATATCAATTGAAAAAGCAGCGGTTGCTGCTGGTCATTCTTACGATGCGATGATGGAGGCGGCAGGAAGGGGTCTGGCAGAAGTGATCCAGGAAGAATTCGGTCATTTACCGCAGAAAAGGTTAACTGCCTTGGTGGGTTCCGGGAATAATGGGGGTGATGCGCTCGTTGCTCTTGACTATCTGCTTTCCCGAGGCTGGCAGGTTTCCGCATTGCTGTTCAGGAAACGGTCTCCCCAGGACCTTCTGATGAAGCGGGTTCGTGATAACGGAGGAACGATCCTGGATTGCAGCGAGTATCCCCAGAGCCGTGATTCCATTCAACATGAACTTTCCGAAGCGAATCTTATTCTCGACGGTGTGCTGGGAACCGGCATAAAACTCCCGATCCGAGAGCCATTAGATGATCTACTGGGTTTCGTTAAGGAGGAAATTAACGGGTTAAGAAAAAAACCACTAATTGTTGCCGTAGATTGTCCATCCGGTATTGATTGTGACTCGGGGCAAGCTGCTCAAATGTGCCTGAAAGCAGATCTCACCGTAACGATGGCGGCTGTAAAACAGGGTTTGCTTCGTTTCCCAGCCTATGATTATGTAGGAGATCTTCAACTGGTTGAGATAGGATTGCCTGATGGATTACCTGAAATGGAGAACATTAGACGCGAAGTTATTGAGACTGAATGGGTAAAGCAGATCCTGCCAGAGAGGTCTCTAAACGCTCATAAAGGGACATTTGGGACTGCTCTGATAATCGCAGGATCTGTGAACTATCCCGGGGCTGCTATCCTGGCCGGAGAATCTGCTTACAGAATTGGGGCAGGATTGGTCACCATGGCTGTCCCGGAAACGATTTACTCCGGGGTAATTGGGAACTTCCCGGAAGCTACCTGGATCCAACTGGATGATCTAGATGGGGCGATTTCTTCGTCAGCTATTGAACAGATCAAAGAAGCCCTTGAACGACCAACGGCCTGTCTTATTGGTCCCGGGTTGGGAACAAATTATTGTTCCAGGGATTTTCTGAAAAAGGTTCTACGATTGAAGACTTTACCGCCGCTGGTGCTGGATGCAGACGGGTTAAGATTAGTGGCAAACAAAAAGGATTGGCCTGGGGTAATACCTGCCGGAAGTGTATTAACTCCTCATCCAGGAGAAATGTCTTATTTAACCGGGATACCAGTTGATGAAATTCAGAGAGATCGGGTTGGTATTGCTGAAAAATATGCTCAGGATTGGGATCAAATTTTGGTGCTCAAAGGAGCAAACACTGTGATTGCTCATCCTGGAGGTCAAACAAAAATTCTTGAAGCAGCTCATCCCGCCCTGGCCACAGCAGGAAGCGGCGACGTATTGGCTGGAATAATTACCGGATTAATTGCCCAGGGAATTTCACCTTTTGAAGCTGCTGCCGGTGGTGCCTGGATCCATGCCAGGGCCGGGTTTATTGCAGCAGGGGAAAAAGCCTATTCAGCCTCTGTATTGGCTGGAGATATCTCAGATTCAATTGGACAAGTGGTATTTGATTAATATTAAGATCATTGAAATGGATAAATAATCCCGGTATTCAAACCGGGATTATTTGATAATGATAAGTTTCACTTAGGTAAAGGGAAATTATTCTTCACTTTCTTCTGCAGCTTTTTTACCGCCCTTGGTGACCTTGCTAAGTTTTTGTTTCTGTTCTTCCAAAATTACCCGTCCCTGTTCCTGAAACTTTTTAGCCTGTTCCTGGGCTTTCTGGGTGTATTCCTGGGCTGCACGGCGGGCATCTTCTGCAGCTTTTTCAGCCCGCTTCCGAGCATCTTCAACTGTTTCAACTGCCTTATCCTTTATCTCCAGACTTTTGTCAATGATGACTTTTCGGGTTTCTTCTCCAGATTGAGGTGCTAATAATAACGCAGTGATAGCTCCAGCAATACCCCCGATTATTAACCCGGACATAAAAGCGCCAAATTCATTGTTGTTATCAGACATAGTTCACACTCCTATATTGATTACTTACTCTATTAATCTTTCTCAGATTTGAAAAAACTGAGGATTTTATTTAATCCAGCCATGTACTGGTTTAATTTTAAGACCGGTTCAACCAGGTGCTCACTGAGGAAAGCAGTCGTGCCTCTTAACGTATTAGCTGTTTCGTTGGTAGATTCGAGGATTGGTTTAATTTCATTTTGAAGAAGCAGCGTTAAACGGGCAAGTTGAATGATGAGAATGATCATCACTCCGCCTATAAGAAGAAATTCCAGAGCCATGAAAATGATAAATATATCCCTCACGCGACCGGTATCTGTTCCCGGCTGCAGTAACATAACCAACACCACTACAATCAGGGTAAGTATTAGCAATCCGCCGATGATAAAAAAAATCTTTTTCCCGGTCGATTGAGGTTCTTTCTCTTGGTAATCTTCTTCTTCGAAGTCAGGTAAGTCCAAGGGGATGGCTTCCCGCAAAGAATGTTGGGGTTCTGTCATAATAGACAGATTATAACATACTCTTTTAATCCAATAAATTTACACTTCGGAGTGCCAATCGAACCTTTTTTCCATACCTTGATTGGGGAAAAAAAGAGGCTGATCGGTCATTGTGAAACCTTATTGTGGGATATTTGAACAAGAATTATAAATGGTTGAGGCTTATCCCGGTCTGAGATAAGCCTCGTACAGATCAGGTGGAGATGGCGGGAATCGAACCCGCGTCCGAAAGATTCATCCACTCAGACTTCTACGAGCATAGGCAATTGTTCGTTTTCATCAGATGGACTACAACTGCCCAGAGTTTCATCTGATTAGCCGCTGGGACCCGAAAG
>JAUWEC010000128.1 GCA_030608465.1 Chloroflexota bacterium | reverse complement strand
ATACTGGAAGGTCATCTCTTTGGATGGACAAAGTCCGTTTCTCTCCGACTTTGTTCCGGCTCAGTATATCCTTACTCTCCCTATTTACTTGTCCCCTTTGTCGGATTCTCTTGTTGCCGTAACCCTCGGAGGTCCAGTTTCTAATTTTGATCCTTCCAAACTGACAACTGTTGCATTAACCGGCGTTACTGCTCTCGTACGAGATACGGCTTTTATCATGGAAGAAAAAGGTATGCTTTACCCAGCTGAAGAGATCCGCCCTTACCTCGAAACTGCTGACATCACCCATATTAGCAACGAAGTACCTTTTGCGGAAGACTGTCCTTCTCCGAAACCAAACCAGGAGTCACTCTACTTTTGCAGCAAGGATGAATACATCCAGCTTCTTGAAACCGTGGGCACAGATATCGTAGAACTCAGCGGCGATCATTTTGGAGATTGGGGACCTGAGGCTATGCTCCACTCCCTAGACCTCTATCACGCTCGAAACTGGCTGACCTACGGAGGAGGAGAAACTTTAACCGAAGGTTTAAAACCAGTATTTATTGAACATAATGGCAATCAATTTGCATTTATTGGCTGTAACGGAAAAATCCACGACCGCTACGCCACTGCTTCAGCTACAAATCCCGGAGCATCAAGATGTGATTTTGAATGGATGTTACCTGAAATCTCCCGCCTAAATGAGCAAGGTTATCTAGTGATTGCTACTATGCAACACGAAGAAATAGACAGCTTTAACCCAGTTGCCGTCCAAAAATGGGATTTTCACCGCCTATCAGATGCAGGTGCTGTGATCGTCAGCGGTAGCCAGGCACACCATCCGCAAGCGATAGAACTCTCTGATTCCTCTTTTATTCATTATGGGCTGGGAAATCTTTTTTTTGACCAATGGTACCTGGCACATTATAATCCTGATGATCATATCAATAAAGACAAATCTTTTATTGATCTCCATTATTTTTATGACGGATCTTACATCAATACCCAACTAATTACCCTGCAGTTTGTGGACAACGCCCGTCCACGATTGATGACTACTGATGAACGGAATAAATTTTTAACTGAAGTTTTCGAAGCTTCTATGTGGAACAATCAGTAAATATGCCCAAACTTATCATGCAGCATAAATATATACGGGGTTGATATTCTATGGCGCTCAATAAAAACAAGAAAATTTCACACTCCATCATAATCTTGTTTGTCGTTTCTTTTCTAATTATCACCACATTAACAGGATGCGATATATTTCCCAAAACTACTTCCTCGGCCCAGGTAAATACATCCAGCGAGGATTCAGGCGCTGATGAAGATTCAAATATTATTCTCCAAATTGAAGTTGCTATTGGTTTATTGCTCATAGCTTCCCTGGTAGGTATTGTCACGGAGCGCCTACGTGTACCATATACAACTGGCCTGGTATTGATAGGCTTGGTTTTGGCTTTTTTTGGTCAACAAGATATCAATGTCAGTCCTCAATTGTTCCTGGGATTGCTCGTTCCGCCGCTGATTTATGAAGCTGCTTTTCAGGTAAAAGCAAAGGACCTTCTCCGAGATCTAGCGCCTATATTAAGCCTGGCAATTCCTGGGGTCTTGTTAACTACTTTCCTGGTTGGTGGCGTTCTCTATTTTGGAACCAATTTTTCTCTTGTCACCGCGCTTCTATTTGGCGCACTTATAGCGGCAACTGATCCAGTTGCGGTCGTATCGTTGTTCCGTTCTCTTGGAGTGCCCAAACGCCTTCAACTACTAATTGAAGGCGAAAGTCTTTTTAATGATGGCACCGCAATCGTGGTTTTTAACTTGATGGTTGTCGTTGCTGTAACTGGTTATTTTAATTTACCAGATAGTATTTTAAACTTTGTTTTAGTTTCTGGGGGAGGTCTAATTATTGGATTCGTTTTAGGCCTGCTAATTTCATTGGCGATCAGCATGATTGATAACCCGTTGATTGAAACCACGCTTACCAGTGTGCTTGCATTCGGTTCCTATATTGTTGCCGAACAATTTCACGTCAGCGGTGTTCTGTCTGTAGTTGCCGCTGGCATTGTCAGTGGTAATCTTGGCCCGAGCCGCATGTCTCCGACAACCCGTATTCTAGCCTTTAGCTTCTGGGAATATGCAGCATTCCTTGCCAACTCATTTATCTTTTTGTTAATCGGACTTCAAATTGATTTGAATATTTTAATCACTGACTGGAATGCCATTTTGTGGGCAATCCTGGCAGTACTGGTTGCCCGGGCTGCTTCAATTTATGGATTGTCCTGGATCGGCTCTGGTGTTCCGATGCGATACAAACATATTCTTTACTGGGGGGGTCTGCGGGGAGCTATTTCTTTGGCTTTGGCATTAAGCTTGCCAGCAAGCCTGGGTGATCAACGAACAATCATCCAATCTATGGCTTTTGGTGTAGTTTTATTCACCTTGCTGGTCCAGGGTTCAACTATGAAGCCGTTAATCAATCGTATGGGGCTAATTGAGAAAAGCGAATCTCAAACTGAATATGAGAGCCTGAATGCCAGAGCCGTCATGGCGAGAACGGCTTATAAACAATTAGAGACCATGTACAACGACGGGTTATTATCCCTGCATGTTTGGAACTTGTTGTCAAAACCGATAGAAACTCATGCCGACACATTGGTTATTGCGGCAGCGAAGACAATGAGTTCTCATCCCGACGTCGAAATCAGAGAATTGGAATCAGCTATACAGGAAGCGCTTAAAAGTGAGCGATCGGCTCTCCGAAATTTACTGAGAGACGGAAATATATCGGAGGAAACATTCACTGAACTCGTTCACGAAGTTGATGCTGCCTTGACGGAAAACCAAAAGGATCTGGTCCAATTATTGCGTCTTCGAACATTAAGAAATATTCAGAGCTTAATGACTATTATCATACAGGAAAAGGATTTAGAAAAGATTACTTCACTGCTTCAACCGTACGAGTATCCCTTAACCCACATCGCCAGTACAGGCGGATTTCTAGGTCGGAAAAACGCAACCTTGCTGCTCGGTGTCCCGGCTGGAAAACAAAGAGAAATTAAATTTCTGATTGAAAATGCGAGCAAAGGACATTCAAAAGTATTCACTGAGGATTTATCTGGCAAATCTGAAATTGCTCATAGTGGAGCTACTATTTTCACCCTAGACATTGAGCGCTACGAGGAAATATAAATATGAAAATGATATTCGCAATCATGCCAACTAGTCTAAGCGAACAGGCCTCCAAGTCCCTGCTAGATTCCCAGTTCCGTGTCACTAAATTTGCCTCTACCGCAGGGTTTTTTACAGGCGGCACAACAACATTAATGATAGGTTTAGATGAAGACAAAGTTGAAACCGGATTAGCTCTCATCCGTGAGCAGATTCCAGCCTCTGAAGAATTAGATTCAGCCCACTTTCGGGTCACAATTTACGTGCTTAATGTTAAAGATTTTGACAGGGTGTAATTATGAATATGAAAATGATCATGGTCATTCTGGAAGATTCTGACTCCAACGCGGTAATGGAAACTCTGCATGATGCGGGTTTTCCTATGACTGTCATTGATTCAACCGGGGGTTTATTACGAAGAGGAACCAGCACACTTATCGCTGGAGTAATTGACACTCAAATTGACAATGTAATTAATTTAATTAACCAGAAATGCAGCCCCTGTGTTAATCCAATTAAAAAGCGGGCTACAATTATGGTCTTTAATGTTGATCACTTTGAGCAGATCTCTTAATTTTGGTCCATCTCGTTGGGTTTGGCAATTGCGTTTTCTTTGAAACTGCTAACTAATATTTTTGAAAGTTTTCAGCTCTGGACAAATTGAATACTGGGTTATAATTACAAGTAAGCTTTATAATCTGTCTGATGTCGAGGATAATTTCTATGTGGTTGTTAACAATCCGCGTCCCAGGTAAAGAACCCCAGAAATATACTCTTAAACCGGGTGGCAATACAATAGGCAGACACCCCAACAATGATATGGTCATCGCAGAACCATCTGCTTCCCGGCAGCATGCCAGGATTGATTACAACCGAAGCACAGACACGGCTCTTTTGCAGGATCTCTCAAGTACGAACGGAACTTATATCAACCGTCGTCGCTTATCTTATACATATCGATTACAACATCTTGATATGATCCGGATAGGCAGCTCAACCATTAATGTTGTCATCCGGGGAACAGATGAACCTCTAGACACTGTAAAAGGACCTCAGAAATTTACCCGTGAGCTACTGCTTGAAGCGCTTGATCACCATACCGTGCTGATGTACCAGATCTCGGAACGGTTAAACACTGTAATGAACCCGGCTGACTGTCTTGAGGAAGTTGCCTTTTTAATGAAGCAAGCAATGGGTGCTGATAAATGTAAAGTGATTCTCAAAGAGCAATTTGACAAGATGGAAGAATTTGGTTTTCCGTCAACTCTTGCTCAATCGGCTATCACAGAAAAATCAGCTGTTGTTATTCCGGACATGGCTCAAAGCGATGCCAGGTCGGACAGTGAAAGCGCAACATTGCTTAAAATCCGTTCCGCCCTTTGCGTTCCAATCATGACTGAAAACGATGTGATTGGATTGATTTATATGTATAAATCGAGACCTGATGCCCGTCCGTTTACCAATACAGATCTTCAAGTTGCTATCGCGATCAGTCACCAGGCAGCATTAACAATACAGCGGGTGAATTTGCTCAATAAAGTCCAACAAGAGCAAACTTTGCGCCAGATGTTCCAGCGGTTTGTTTCTCCCCAGGAAGTTGATTATGTCCTCAGGGATTACGATTTGCATGGAACTTTGCCCGGGTTAAAGGAACGCAAAATATCTGTTCTTTTCGCAGATATAACAAACTCAACCGGATTGGCTGAAACCATGGGAGCCAAAGACTTTGGCAAACTCCTGAACAAATATTACCTTGAGATCACAAACATTATCTTTGAATTCAATGGCGTTGTCCGTTACCTGGGGGACGGAGTCATGTCAGTCTTTGGGATGTCGGATGATGGACAAAATCACAAACGTAAAGCTATAGAATCCGGCGTTGCCATTCTTAAGCAAATGAAAACACTAGCAAACGAATTTGAACAACCTCTAAATCTGAGATTAAGCGTAAAGGCAGGCCGGGCAGTTGTTGGTTATGTTGGAACCAGTGAACGGGTTGAGTTCACAGTTCTTGGAGATTTGGTCAATGTCGCCAAAGGCATGAATCCCTTTGCAGGATCCAACCAGATTGTGGTTGGCGAAGAAATTTACAAGGCTGCCTCAGATCAGTTCGAAATGAAAAAACTTGATTCGATCATTATAAAAGGTCGTAAAGGACATGTTAAAATTTATGAAGTAGTTCTCAACGATGAATGACCTTTTAATACCATAACCTTCTAAATAAAGCACCCATCCGGGTGCTTTATGATTTTTAGACAAGAATTATTTTTTTATAACAACAACCTTTTGATAACTTAAATGAATTCCAAACCCATCTCCGACACCTCCCATTCTGAACAAATTTACGTTGTAGCTGGCGGACATTTTTTTCATGATTTGTTTACTTCGTTTTTGGCTCCGCTCCTCCCTACGTTAATCGATAATTTTTCCCTTTCGCTAACTTCAGCTGGCTTTATCACTACCTTTGCCAGAATCCCTTCAATCCTGAACCCTTTTATTGGATATATTGCAGACAAAGCAGGCGCTAAATATTTTGTAATTCTCTCTCCAGCTATCACTGCCACCTTGATGAGTTTGCTCGGTATAGCACCAAATGTATATTCACTTGCCCTTGTATTGTTTTTCGCTGGTGTCAGTTCTACAATGTTCCATGCTGCTTCCCCCGGGCTGGTAGCCAATGCCTCTGAAAACAGGAAGGGATTTGGATTGAGCCTTTTTATGGCTGGGGGTGGTTTGGGCAGGACAATCGGTCCGCTCCTGGTTGTTTGGGCAGCTGCCCATTGGGGACTACCAGGAATATATCGACTGGCAATTCTTGGTTGGGCTGCAAGCATTATTTTATATTTTCGATTCAGAAAATTTGATCTTGAGACACCTGAACACCACTCCTTTAGATCTGCAATTCCCATATTCAAAGATTTTTTCCTGCCATTATCCCTGGTATTAATCCTCCGAAGCACATTGACTGCATCGTTAAATACATATTTACCAATCTACATGGTTCAATCAGGCGCTCCCTTATGGATGGCTGGGGCAGCCTTGTCTGCCCTTGAACTTTCGGGTGTAATTGGCGCTTTATTCATTGGACCATTAAGCGATTCATTCGGTAGGCGGAAGAGCATCAATATATCAATGTTAATCTCGGCTATAACGTTACCAATTTTCCTCCAGGTATCTGGTTGGCTAGTCATACCATTCCTATTGATCCTGGGTTTTTTCAGTCTCTCAACAGGCACATTATTCCTTGCCCTGGTCCAGGATCACTTCCAAGATCACAGAGCAACTGGCAATGGTGTTTACATGCTTATAAGCTTATTGTCCAACGCTGTAATGTTGATCGTTATTGGATATATTGGAGATCATTCAGGTTTAAAAACAGCTTACCTTATCAGTTCAGCTGCAGCATTTCTTTCTATTCCTGCTTTGAAATTAATTCCAATTTTTAAAACAAATCAATAACGAAATATGATTGATCAATCAGGATTAACCCCAAAACAAATATTCAAAACTTGGTGGCCCCTTGCTGTCAGCTGGTTTCTCATGGCACTTGAACTTCCCGCCTTGAGCGCAATTGTTGCCCGTTTACCAGATCCAAAGATCAATTTGGCAGCATATGGCGGGATTGTTTTCCCGTTGGCTTTGATCATAGAAGCTCCAATTATTATGCTGCTGGCAGCCTCAACTGCATTAAGTAAAGACTGGAAATCTTATAAAAAGATTCGCAGATTCATGCATACTACATCTGCTGTGCTAACCGGACTTCACATCCTGGTTATCAGCACACCGGTTTATTTCTTTGTGGTTGAAAAATTGATAGGGTCACCAGAAGAAATAATCATGCCTGCACGCTTAGGCCTTACTATCATGATTCCATGGACCTGGTCGATCGCATACAGAAGGTTTAATCAAGGAGTATTGATTCGCTTAGGACATTCTACGATTGTAGGAAAAGGCACATTTGTCAGATTGTCTGCCAACCTTATTGTTCTCGTAATCGGATACCAGATTGGCACAATTCCTGGCATTGTGGTTGCCACTACGGCAGTTGCCGTGGGAGTAATGGGTGAAGCTGTTTACATCGGAATCAAAGTGAAACCAGTGATTAATACTCAACTGATCCCTTTGCCAGAAATTAAACCCGAATTGTCAAAGAAGGTTTTTTTACGATATTACATACCTCTTGCATTAACTTCTCTTATTACACTTCTTTCACAACCACTGGTCAGTTCCGCGCTCAGCAGGATGCCCCGTGCGTTAGATTCTCTGGCAATATGGCCAGTTATCTCAGGATTGTTATTTATCTTCCGCTCGGTTGGGATTGCTTACAATGAGGTTGTTTTAACTTTGATTGACAAACCAAATTCTTACTCCAATCTCAGAAAATACGCCTTATTATTAGTATCTCTTACCACTGGATTGCTTCTCCTGATTACAGTTACTCCACTATCGACTATCTGGTTTAAGTACATTTCCGCCCTTCCTTCTTCGTTGATTTCTCTCGCGAATACGGCTTTGTGGTTTAGTTTGTTAATTCCCGGTGCCAACGCAATTCAAAGCTGGTATCAGGGAATTATCCTGCATTCTGGAAAAACTCGGGGCATACCGGAAGCGGTAGTTATTTTCCTCGTTGTGACGATAATAACGTATATTATTGGTATATATCTAATCAGTTTGCCGGGATTGTATATCGGCGTATTAGGCTTTTCTCTGGGGATGGTGAGTCAAGCCGCCTGGTTGAAATTTAGAAGCCGCAACGCACTAAATTTAATCCAAGCAAAGAGGGAACTCAATGCGGAACTATAAACCTCTAAATAAAAAACACCTTCTACTCAGAAGGTGTTTTAAGCTCCCCGGGCGGGATTCGAACCTGCAACATATCGGTTAACAGCCGATTGCTCTACCATTGAGCTACCGGGGAATTTCAACTGCGGCAAGATTATAAACAGAGATCCAACCACTGTCAAGATAAGCCGCTCCCTTGATTATAATACACGGGTCTTTAATTCTTTTTCATGAGGAATATATGATCATTGGATCTACAATCAAAGAATAGAAATTTATTAGGGGTGTTGCCCCCTAATAAGTC
>JAUWEC010000079.1 GCA_030608465.1 Chloroflexota bacterium | reverse complement strand
GTTATTGTTAATAAAACTACACGATCTGGATTCTCCTGGATCCAACTATCTGCTAGTTGTATCGCTTGAAAAATCGCTCCTGACTCAGCCGGTATGGTCCCAATTTGAGTTGATTTTCCAAATACACTTTGATCTGAATTTTTTAGCTGTGTACGATTGGTGCTCAACAATCCTACCTGGGAAATACCTTCCAGAGCTGCATCACGAAATGCTTTAACTTCTACAGTCTTCGAGTCATGAGTCCCATTTCCATCACAGAGATTCCCGGTATACAGGGACCTTTCCAGCAAACGAAGAGTTGAACAGGACCCATAGGCGGTTTCAAGCCCCGCAATAATTAATGCCATGCTGGTTCCGTCTCCAGTTTATTGTCTTTAAACAGGTCAAATAATTTATTGTTGAGAGTGATTTCTGCTCCCTCTATATGGCTATATATATTTCCTGCTTGGTCATGGCTGATAACATCAGCTACCAGCCTATGATTTGAACTAGACTGAACCTGCATCGTGGCGTAAGTAGTCGTATCAAAGTCGATGGATTTGTATTGTGTGCCCCCTGATATTTTTAATGGCAAACCGATGGAACCGAGCTGGGATGAAGCCCATATCAGAAGACTTTGCAGGTGGATATCTGCCAGGAAGGGATTAAATGAACCTGCCGGAAATTGACCCTGTTCCCGGATTGGAATGAATGGCAGTTCACAGCGAGTGGTCAAGCCTGTAGGTGATATATTTAGTACTTCTTGAACTCCCCGGAATTTTGGCCCATGGAAAAGGATTTTATCCTCATAATATTGGATTCCGTCCTGGGGCGATTCAGGGAGTAACTCAAAATCTTTTAATCGCGGTTGATCAGGAATATTTTTTCTAAATTCCACCAAAGCTTGATAATGATTTCTCAATTTGCCATCGGGAGATTCGCTGCTAATTTTCCCTTTAATAATGACCGCCTCTGAGGACTTCTGAGTTTCTTTCAATTCCAGGAGGTATTCATCAGCTAAACTTTGATCAAACACAATTCCTTTATATACCTGGTAATCGCGGACTGAAAAGAATCGGAACCCTGGATACAACTTTTCACAGTTGTTAATAAACCATCCCACTGCACAAACTGTTGGCAGTACTGCTTTTCCCCCAATGACGTGATCAGCCAAAAAAGGATTAGACTGCAAGGAAAGATGCCGGAATATTCGATAGGACTGAAGATAGTCTTTTACTTTTGGAGAAGGAAAAGGCATTGAATTTCCTACTACCCACTGGGGGCTGCTGTTGGGCTTGTGAAGTAGTTCAATGAGGGTTTCTGTACCTTCATCAAGGGAGATTACATGTACTTTCTTTTTCGTGAGGATCCGTTTAAGCTGCGGAGTAACCATACCTCCATCCCATGGTCCCCAATCGACAGCTAAAACAAAACAGGAGGGGTGTGACTGCTTTAAATAATGAGCGAATTTATTGAGAATTTCATTGCTTAGACTATAGTCGGATTGTCCGACATTGCCATAAAATCCTGCAACAGATGAAAACAAGATCAGGTAATCTAATTGTTCCGGAGGTATAAGACTTAATATGTTTTTAAGTCCATCAACTTTTACTCCATAGACCAGTTCAAAATCGGATTCCTTTTTGTCTTCGATATGTTTATCTGCTAGAGCGCCTGCTCCATGCAGCAGACCGGTAATTTTTGTTTTATAGGGACTGAGTTGATTTTTCAAATCCTCAATATTTGTAATATCAACCTGCAAATAGAGCCCTTCGCCGCCGGCTTCTTTTATTCGGTTTATCGTAGATTGTATTTCTCTGCTGGACAGGACCTCACGGAGATTCTGGTCCATTTGTCTCGGGGATAGTTTTTTATCCCTCGAGTTAAAGTACTGCAGGATGGATTGTCTTAGGTCCGCGTCAGTATCTAAGCCTATAGCCCAAGCGGGCTCTTTTGCCAGGAGCTCTGATCTACCTAATAAAATAAAATTAGAGCGAAATGCTTTAGCCAAAGCGACCGTGTTTTCTGCAGTAATTCCCTTTCCTCCGCCACTAACTAGAAAATGAGTGTTTTCAGATGGAGGAGAATATGGTTTTTGTTTCATCATTTTTCTTTAGTACTCTCGCCTGATAGTTACCCGGTCTTGCGACCCGAGCCCAACCTCAATTAAGCTGAGGTCCAGATCTTTAATCTCATTTAATAAACTAGTGATTTGGTTCCTCTGAGGCAGCTCTGGATCCAGATCTACAGTCCGGCAGAAGACCTCAGGCCACTCCCAATGAAGGGTTTTGACCAAGCCGCTAAAACCACTGCTTTCCTGGAAAGAATGCTGGTTTTTTATTCCTAATTGACCGTCTATGCGTGTCACTGTAAGGAATAAAGATCGACCTTCGGGATTGATAGTAGTAATATCGGCTTTGATAGCTCCAGCGAGGAAGAAAATTTGTTTTATTATCTCCCTTTCTGTTTTGGGGAAAGCCTCTTTACTTTCCTGGAGAGGATGGAGGTGAATGAAACCAGAAATCAATCCGTGTTGTTCTCTAATCCTGTCTACCAAAGGTTTTATGGAATCAAGGCTTGTCTTTTCTTGCTGAACCTGTTTTATCTCTTGCGGGAAATCCCGTTTTTTCGCAGGAATTAGAGTCTCAGGAAACTGCCAGAGAATTACATTCCAACCCTCTTGGGAAAGAGCTGTGACAAACATTGTGGTTAGCTCTGTGCCTTCATCAGTAACTACAATTGGACGATTCTGGCTAACTTTGAATTCCAGGCGGTCTGGCTCTGGCAGTGAGATGAGTTTAATGGGTGTTACTTCTAAAGTTGAGCGGTCAACTTTTTTTTTGGCCACTTCCTCATCTTCAGCAGGATTCTTGGGAGCTGTATTATTGCTGCTCATGATTTCGACTATCTGCCCTAGTGTTCTCAACTCAGAGAGGGTTTCTGCTTCAACGGCTGGAAGACCTTCTACTTGATCCTCCATAGCGCCTAATATTTCCACGCGTTTGATAGAATCTATTCCTAAATCTGCTTCCATATCCATCTCTGGTTCTAGCATTTCTACCGGATAACCAGTTTTTTCCGCTACAATTTCCAACAATATAACGGTGAGATCTTCCACAGAATGATCGTTTTTTGATCTGTTTTGGGATTGTAATTGTTGGTCATCTTCGCTGCTCTTCTGTTCAGGGGAAGATTTTTCATCAATTAAGGTTCCATTGTCTGAAATTTGCCCCGATTCTTTATTCATGTAATCAACGATTTCCAAAAGCGTCCGGGTTTGGGCTAATACCTCAGTGTCTGCTGGAGGTAAGGAGGGAAATTCATCTTCCAGAGCTCCCAGAATCTCAACCCGTTTGATAGAATCAATCCCCAGATCAGCTTCAAGGTCCATATCCAATTCAAGCATTTCCGGAGGGTATCCAGTTTTTTCGCCAACTATTTTGAGTAATGCAGCAGAGAGGACAGCTGAAGAAATTGGGTTGTCTCCTCTTTGATCTGCGCTCTTTGACTCAATAACAATTTTTTCCTGTTTAATATCATCCTGCGGTTGCTGGATTGGGAAATCATCATCTCTGGTTTGTTCCGCTAGATTTGATGTCTCTAAAAGTTCAGCTTGGATCAATGGTTCATCTATGTTTATTGCCTGGTTTCTTCCGTTTTGAAGAAGTTGATGTTGATTTTCCAGTATCGTGATATAACTTTCGGAATAAGAAGCCTGCTGTTCGAGGAATTGCTGATGTACTTCCATACCCTTTCCCCGAATTACGTGGAAATTATCCAAGCTTCGCTGAAAGGTATTAATGATCCCTTCGGCAATACTTCCATTGCTGCTTTCCAGCACTTTGCCTTGCTCGTTGAGTACGGTTGTGATCAATTGCGTATACTCTTGTTGCTGGGAAAGATATTGTTGATGGATTTCCATTGTCCGGGTTTGATGATCGAATGAATGGTTTAATCCAAGTTCAATACTATTAACAAGCTCAGAGGAATAATGTTTTTCCTTACCATTTGTGTTGGGATTAGGCGTATTGTGATTATCCCTATTATCCTGAGAGAATTTTTGATCTGCAGTGGGGAGAATTCTCCCATTCCCATTGGAGTTCTTCAAACGATCATCATTAAACTTCACGATGTGCTTGTCATTTAATGCATCCTTAAAGGCTTGATTGCGTTTTTCGTTAATGGGATTACTTCCGTTTAGTTGTATTTGTAAACTTGACATGAGGTTTTCCTTTTGATTTAGGCTGCAATTGGACGGCGTTGATAAGGATCAATATCCTTCAACTGCAACCCAACTACCTGCAATTTCACTGCGGCTTCCCGTAGCTGGCGATCGCTCGATTTATCTCTACTTGGGTTTAGTGAGATTGTTGTGTGTGGTTGACCTTCTAAAATGTCATCTACAAGATTTCCCAAAATCTGTCTGGGTCCTATTTCAACAAAAATCCTTCCTCCGGCCTGATAGATCTCTTCGATTTGTGTCTTAAAAACCACTGGATGTAAAATGTGACTGGAAAGAATTTGTTTGCTTTTCTTCTCATCTTCGGGATATGCCTTTCCGGTAGTGTTGGAATAAACCGGAATATTGGGTTTCTGGAAAGTTTCCTTGTTGACTGCTTCCGAAAATGGTTTTGAGGCATGCTCGACCAGGGAAGTGTGGAAGGCAGCGGAGACTGGCAGTTGTGTCACTTTGAAATCCTTGTCGGATAACTTGATTTCTGCCTGATTTATGGCTTCTTTAGGACCAGCCAATACAATTTGCGAAGATGAATTTTCGTTGGCGATCACAACATCAGGTATGGATTCAATAACTTGTTGGATGTCTCTGAGCGGTCCTTTTACCGCTGCCATTGTCCCTGCGTCAAAATCAGAATCTTCCGGAGGACGCATGGCTTTTCCCCGAGCTTTTACCAATCGCAAAAAAGTACTATCGTTCAGGACGCCACCTGCCCATAGCGCTGTCAGTTCTCCAAAGCTATGACCTGCTGTGAAATCAGGTTGGAAACCAGCCTGTTGGAGAATTTTGTACATGCCATAACAGACAACGCCAATTCCGGCTTGGGCATAATCAGTTTCCCGTAATGCAGATTGTTGTTTGGAAGTCGTATCTTTGTCAAAACCTGGAATCGGATATACAACACTGCTTAGAGAATTTTGACCTTCTTGTATGAAAAGATCATTCATGGTTTCAAAGGCTTCTCGCAGAGGCGGAAAATTAATCGTTACTTCACCCGCCATATTGAGGTATTGGGACCCTTGGCCCGGGAAGAGGGCTACGACTTTACTTTCTTCCGCTAATCCTTCAGACCGGTAGGTTATACCCCAGGGATGCTCCCAGGAAGCCGAATCCGGTTGGCTCTTTATCAGGCTTAAAGCAGTCTCCAGGAATTTTATTGTTTCAGTCTTGGATTCTGTTACAAAACCCAACCGGGGATGGTTTTTAGGCGGAAGGTTATCTTTTGACGAATTGATTAATTCTTGATACGCTTCCTGATTATCCCCAGCTGCTAAAGAGTCCAGGGCACCTTGAATATTAATGACCAGGTCTTCCGGGGTACTGGCACTGAGTAGGATTGGATGACATACAGAATTCAAGCGGAAGTTTTGATTATTTTCGGTTTGATATTCTTCCAGTACAATATGGAAATTTGTTCCACCAAAACCAAATGCACTTACGGCCGCTCTGCGAGAGAAGCTGTTTCCTGATGTAAACCAGGGTCTGGTTTCTGTATTAAGATAAAAATATGAATCTTCAATGTTCAGGGAAGATGAAGGTTTTTGAACATTAATAGTTGGTGGTAGAACTTTATGGTGCAGAGCAAGAGCGACTTTTATCATTCCTGCAGCCCCGGCGGCCGCTTTGGTATGACCAATCTGGGATTTGACTGAACCGATGGCGATAGATTGTTTTTGCCCATTGGGATTCCCAAATACATTTTCTAAGCCATTAAACTCAGCTGGATCTCCTGCTTTGGTGCCCGTGCCGTGAGCTTCAAGAAGACCTATCGATTGAGGGGCAAATCCCGCCTCGTCATAGGCGCGTTGTATTGCCAGAGATTGACCAGATGGTCGGGGAGCATAAATGCTTTTATATCTCCCATCGCTGGAACTGCCGATTCCGCGGATGATGGCATAAATTCGGTCCCCATCCCTTTCAGCATCCGCTAATCGTTTTAGGATCATCATGCCTAAACCTTCCCCGATTAACATCCCGTCTGACTCTTCATCAAACGGCCGGATCTTCTGGGATGGTGAAAATGCTGGTGTTTTGCTAAAACATAAGTAGGTAAAAGGGGAATTATCGGCATCAACTCCGCCTGTTATCATCATATCTGCCCGCCCTTCCACAAGTTCACTGACTGCTGTTTTTACGGCAGCCAAACTGCTGGCACAGGCGGCATCAACCACGGTATTCATTCCGCCCAAATCCAGACGGTTGGCTATTCGACCAGCAATGACATTTCCAAGTAAACCCGGGAAGGAATTTTCATTCCAGGGAGGGTAAGCAAGTTTTATTTTTTCAATGATGATATCTGTGTCCTCAATTGATATACCGCTGCTTTCCAAGACTTTTCTCCATATCGGATATTGCAGCCGGGCACTCAAATCTGTGATGAGTTTTTGACCGCCTGCGACTCCGAGGACAACGCCGGTTGCCTCACGGTTAAATTCCCTGTCTGTTCCATAACCCGCATCTTCCATGGCATCTCTGGCTACAATTAACCCTAATAATTGAGATGAATCTGTCACTTCCAGGAGATTGGGCGGGAGGCCGAACTCAAGGGGATTAAACTCAATATCGGGAATAAAGCCGCCTCTTTTGCAGTAGGTTTTATCGACCGCCTGCGGATCTGGATCATAATAATCATCTGTATTCCAGCGAGAATCGGGTACATCAGTGATCCCGTCAATTTTATTCAGTATATTGTCCCAATACTCAGTCAGTGAGGCTGCTTTTGCAAACACAGCTGCTTGTCCTATGATTGCGACAGGAGTGTCTTGAAGTATTTTAGTTTTCATGTTTCTATTCGCTCCTTGAGAATTCAACTGGTGAAATCTTGTTGAGTTGCCTCAGGGTAGTCATCCTCTGGATGAAATCATCGAGCTGATTTTCTTTGAACCACCCAGCACAACCACACCAATCAATATTTTCACTAAATCACCAACTAAAAAAGGAAATAAGCCCATTTGAAGGGCACTAAATTCTCCAACAAATTGCACAAGCCAAAATAAACCAAAAATGTAAATGACCAGGCTGCCAATAAACATTGAAAATCCTAGGTAGACAAGAGATTTGTCGTATCTCAGCTCTGCCAGAATTCCCACAATATAAGCTGCCGCGATAAAACCTATCAGGTATCCTCCCGTTGGACCAAACAAAGTGATGAAACCGGATTTTCCACCTGCAAAAATTGGCAATCCAGCAGCTCCCTGGATAAGGTATAGTCCAACTGCGGCTGCACCTTGATTTTTTCCAAGCAGTGCTCCAATCAATAAGACTGCCAAAGTTTGGCCAGTAACAGGCACAGGACTGAAGGGCAAGTATACAGAAAATTGGGCACTGACGGCGAGAAGCCAAGACGCTGCGACAATTAATACAACCTGATTGACCTTCTTTGAGATAGACTTTTCGGGGTGGAGGATATCTATATAATTCATGTTATTTCCTCATCGGTTGTGGATCATTTGGATTGGTAGGCAAGCTTTCTGCAGCGTCTAGAGAAATAAGCAGTTCACCTTTATTGACTTGATCTCCGATTGCAGTGTGGAGTTTGGTAATTTTTCCGGCGTTTGCACTCCGAATTTTCATCTGCATTTTCATTGCTTCCTGAATGAGAATTGTGTCCCCTTCCTGGACGTAGTCTCCTTTTTTGACCAAGATATCGACAATCAGCCCAGCCATGGGAGATATCACCAACCCTTTATTTTTGTCGGATATCTTAGTTTGGTTTTGAAAACCCAGAACGACCTCTGCAGAAAGATGGATTCCATCGATTTGGATGTCATAGGAGCCATTTTTATTGGATTGCAGATACGCTTCTACATTTCGAATCGGATCTCGAAGAATATGCAATCCATTCCCATTAATGGACTCAAGATCAAATTTATATTGGTCGCCATTAACTAACAACAGATCTTTTTCGATCCGTATATCAAATAATCGGTTGCCAACGTATACTCTGTAATCTGCCATATTTCCTCACTGGGCGGAGCCAAACACAATCAGGAACCAGCGTTTGTTTGCTCCTGCCAGGCTTTTTGCCGCCAGGGATTGATATCCCCAAGGTCCTGTGGTTCCTTGGATTTTCTTTTGTTATGGATATGAAGTGCGGCTGCTACCGCAGCATATCGAGTAAGTGTTTCCTCAGGAATCAACTCTTTCGGTTCAAAATCATCCAGGAAGGTTGTGTCAATATTTCCTGTTTGATAGGGGTGAGACTCAAGAATTTGAGTTAAAAATACCAAGTCTGTTTTTAGACCACCAATATGATATTCTTTTAATCCTCTTTTTAATCGACTTATAGCAGTCTTTCGATCGTTTCCCCAAGCGATAACTTTTGATAATAACGAATCGTAATCAGCCGAGATTTTCATACCTTGATAGAGGGAACTGTCGACTCTGATGCCTGGTCCACCGGGTTCCTTCAAATAAGATATTTCGCCTGTCGTTGGTAAGAAGTCTTTTTCTGGATCTTCTGCTAGAATTCTGGCTTCAATTGCAGCTCCCTGGCAATGAATATCAGATTGAATCATTGACAGCGAACTCGTAAAAGCCAGCTGTATTTGTTCCCTGATAAGATCAACGCCTGTGACCATCTCTGTTACGGGATGTTCAACCTGTATTCGAGGATTAACCTCGATGAAATAAAATTGACGGTTTTCGTCCATCAGGAATTCAACGGTTCCCAGACTCCGATAGTTTGTTTTTTTCCCTAACTGAAAAGCTGCAGAGGTGATCCAAGCTCGTTCTTCCTGGGTAAGTTCAGATGCCGGAGCTTCTTCTATGAGTTTTTGATGCCGCCTTTGTATGGAACATTCCCGTTCTCCAAAGGTAAGTATTTCCCCTTTTCCATCGCCTAATATTTGAACCTCGATATGGCGCGCTTTTTGAACAAGAGGTTCTAGATAGATAGTGCCATCTCCAAATGCAGCGAAAGCTTCTTCCCGCGCCAGGTCAATAACCTCTGCTAATTCATCCTGGGATCGAGCCAGCCGAATTCCTTTTCCACCGCCACCTGCAGTTGCTTTTACAAGAACAGGGAAAGACAGATTGTCCCCTAATTGAGATTGGAGAGAATGTTCACTGAGTGGTTGATCTGGTCCTGGTAATACTAGCAAACCAGCCTCCCTGGCAGTTTTGCGTGCGGTGAGTTTATTTCCAAAAAGAGACATGGTTTCGGGGCGAGGACCGATAAAAACCAATCCTGCTTCTTCCACAGCTTTACCAAACGCGGGATTCTCCGCGAGAAAACCGTAACCAGGATGAACAGCTGTGGCTTGGATTTTTTTGCAGGCACTCAGCAGGGCTGGAATGTTCAGGTAGCTCTCTGAGGCTTTGGTAAGACCAATTTTAATTGCCTCATCTGCATACCGGGTATGAAGAGAGTTGCGATCAACTTCTGAGTAGACCGCGACAGTAGAAATATCTAGTTCCCGGCAGGTACGCATAATACGTATAGCAATTTCGCCCCGATTGGCGATCAGTAATTTCATAGTCAAATACCAACCTATAAAGGAATATTCCCGTGTTTCCGATTTGGAGTTGGCAACCTCTTATCCCGAAACATGTGTAGGGACTGGATGATTCGTGATCTTGTCTCCTCGGGAGAGATGATGTCATCAATATGACCTTCTGCGGCAGCTAAAAATGGTGACGCCAACTTCTCGCGGTAAGCTGAAGAGAGTTCCTTTTGGAGTAAATCTGGGTCTGCAGAGCTGGCAAGCGCTTTCCGGTGTAGAATTTTTACGGCGCCTTCGGGTCCCATGACTGCGATTTCTGTTTGCGGCCAGGCAAAATTCTGGTCCCCCGCTAGGTGTTTGGATCCCATAACAATGTACGCCCCGCCATATGCTTTGCGCAGAATGAGGGTAATTTTAGGAATTGTAGCCTCAGCATAGGCAAAGATCAGTTTGGCACCATGCCGGATTATTCCCTCATGCTCCTGTTCGATTCCTGGTAAAAATCCAGGAGTATCCACCAGGGTGATCACCGGGATATGAAAAGCATCACAAAAACGGATAAAGCGGGCACCCTTATCCGAGGCATTAATATCAAGAACGCCGGCATAATGGTCAGGTTGGTTCGCGACAATCCCGATTGGAATGCCATCCAAGCGGGCAAAACCGATCACAATGTTTTCCGCATAGCCTTGTTGAATTTCCAGAAACTCTGAATTGTCAACCAATATTTCAATGACCCGGTGAATATCGTAGGGTTCGTTGGCTTCCAGGGGAATTACATCAGCCAACTTTGGGGTTGCCCTTTGCGGGTCGTCCGTAGAATTTATGACAGGTGGTGGGGCTAGATTATTAGCAGGAAGATAACTAAGCAGCCTGCGAACCTGGTCCATGATTGCTTTTTCATCTGGGGCTTTAAAATGAACTACACCGCTCTGGGCATGATGAACTTCGGCACCCCCCAGAGACTCTACATCGATCTCTTGGTGAGTGACCTCTTTTATTACCCCGGGACCGGTGATGAACATCTGAGATGTGCCTTCAACCATGAATACAAAATCTGTGATCGCCGGGGAGTAGACTGCTCCCCCAGCGCAGGGACCAAGAATAATTGATAACTGGGGAATTACTCCAGAAGCTTGAACATTTCTGTAGAAAATATCACCATAGGCAGCAAGGGAGTTTACGCCTTCCTGTATTCGAGCTCCTCCTGAATCGTTTAGACCTATTAAAGGGGCTCCATTTTGGATGGCCAGGTCCATAATCCGGGCAATCTTTTTACCGTGAATTTTCCCAACGGATCCACCCAGCACGGTGAAATCTTGGGCAAAAAGGTAAACAGGCCTACCGTTAATTTCTGCTTTTCCGGTAATTACACCATCTCCGTAAGCTGTGGATTTTCCATTTTCTGAGGAATTGACTTCTTGAGATGCGAAAAGACCAATTTCCTGAAAACTGTCGGAATCGACCAGGTCATCTATTCTTTCCCGGGCTGTTAATTTTCCCTTTTTATGCTGCAATTTAATGCGATCCTTTCCACCGCCAAGGATTGCATATTTGCGTAATTTTTCTAAAAAGCCGCTACTCTTGCTCATTATTAGCCTCAAAGGAGGGCATTGTGTATTGATTGATTGCACGCTATAACACCAATTGGGGAATAGTGTTACGCACATAATTTAGTACGGGAAACCTTATTTCGTACATGGTCTCGTAAGAAAAAATTTTATAAAATATTTTCTATTGGAAGGAAATTGCCAGCTTGTCCTTCAGATAAAATTAGGATCCCATAACCAGGTGATTTTTGTATTTGTTTCTTTGAGTAACTTCATATTAATATGAAAGGCCCCCTCCTTTTTGAGAGAAGAACCACGTAAAATGCATGGTTGGCCCAATCTTCATCGCTTGATTTAATTTGCTTCTTTTTAGAATAGGAATATATAACCAGGATGGATTGGGAGCTCATCAGGAGATTCACACCTTAAGGGAGAGACTGACGGTTATTTCAGAATGAATGGGAATTACAGGGGGAAATCAATCAGGTTTTGGCAGATAAGTGGTGCAGGAAAAATTTTTATAAGCCCTGAGATCGAAAACCGAACAGCTGGATCAAATCGTCCAGGATGCAATATTAATTAAGGATTAACTGAATTGGATAGAGCCGAAGAGCTGGATATTAAACCCGGGATTTTATAGAATAAACCGGGTAATGGGTTCCAGCTCTGTCTGACCAAC
>JAUWEC010000049.1 GCA_030608465.1 Chloroflexota bacterium | reverse complement strand
AAAAGTTGGCTTCCCCGGCTTAACTTTACGATTCGTTATGTTATAACGAAGGGATGAAATCTTAATCGCTTGAAGAACATATCTCCCCCGTTTCTCGGGAAAGATGTCATTCGGAACAGAACCCAGCGAATGACAACCTTTTCCTTATCCCAATAAAAACAATAATCAATTCCTGACAGATATCCCACGCCAATGAGGGGTTATAATTTAAATGGTTTATTTATTCAAAGGAGCTCTGTCATGCCTTCTACAAAAGACATCCTGGCTGTAATCATGGGCGGAGGGCAGGGTACCCGTCTGTTTCCGTTAACTAAAGTCCGGGCAAAACCTGCAGTCCCTATCGGCGGGAAATACCGGTTGATTGATATTCCGATCAGTAACTGCATCAATTCGAATATAAGCCGAATAGCACTCCTGACTCAATTTAACTCCGTCTCTCTCCACCGTCATATCACCAGGACTTATAACTTTGATCCTTTTCACCGGGGCTGGGTCCAGATCTGGGCCGCCGAACAAACCATTCTGAATGACACCTGGTACCAGGGAACTGCCGATGCTGTCCGCCAGCAACTGTTTGAAATCCATTCCACTGGAGCAAACTATACTCTCATTCTGGCAGGAGACCATCTTTACCGGATGGACTATGAACAAATGGCTCAACATATGTGGGAAACCGGCGGTGATATCTCTATTGCCCTGCAGCCGGTATCCATGGAGGATGCTCCCCGGATGGGAATCCTCAAACGAGGGAAAGACCAACTGCTCACCGATTTTGTGGAAAAACCCAAGGACTTTGAAATTCAGAAGTCCTTTTTCTGCCGGGAAGATCCGGATCTGCCGCTGCTGGGGTCAATGGGCATTTATCTATTTAAAACAGCAGTACTGGATGATCTGCTCCGCGAATTGGACGTTGATGATTTTGGAAAGGAAGTCATCCCCCACGCAATTCATACCCACAAGGTTGTCGGTTATGATTTTGAGGGATATTGGGAAGATGTAGGAACCATTCGTTCTTTTTATAATGCCAACCTGGATCTCACTCTACCTTCTCCTCCATTTAATTTTTATGATGTCGACCATCCCATTTATACTCACGCTCGGTTTTTGCCGGGATCAATCATCGCTGGCGCTACACTGGAAGATGTGTCTTTGTCTGATGGCTGTTACATCGGTAAAGCAGAGATCACCCGTTCAGTGATCGGTCTACGCTCTCTTATCCAGGATGGTTCTATTATTAAAAATACCGTCATTATGGGAGCAGATTACTACCAAGAAAGCAGCTCAAAGGCAAATGAGATACCAATAGGTATTGGGGAATACAGTCAAATTAACAGCGCCATCATTGATAAAAATGCCCGTGTCGGATCAAATGTGATCATCAGTCCTTTCCCTCTCGGCACCGAGCAGGACCACGACAATTGGTCCATTCGGGATGGGATCGTAGTTATCCCTAAAAGCGTCATAATTCCGAATGGAACAATAATATCTCCTTCTTGAGTGCCTGATTAATCCTTAATCAGGACATCCACAACACCGAAAAGTACCCCTATTTAGGTCTATTTGTCCTTAATTACCCCTTAACAATCATCTCTTTTTCTGTGGATAACTCCCTCAAATTTGTGGATAAACACTCTCTTCTGGGGATAACTCATCTCTGGATTGGGTCAATACTGGGAACATTTTCCGTTAAAATCACACCCCATCCACAGATTACTCAAAAAATTTGTTTGTTTTTGTTTTACTCACTCGGAATATTCTTTTGTTCAAATACTATCCCCAACTATCTGTGGACAAATATATAAAAGTCAGTATTATTCTCCCCCCTTTATATAGGGTATCCATTCTAATAAGTCCCCGTATATGCGATGATTTCTATACTCTATCCTTAAAAAAAGTACCTTCCTCTTTTTTTCCACTTATCCCCATCCCCTACTAAGACTACTACATAATAACTTTATATAAATATGTGGAAAAGATATAACAATTATTTCAAATATTCTCCTAAATCAATTAATTTATGTTTATGCACCTTTCCAGGAAGGATTTCTTTTTTCCAGGAAAGCCTTCATACCTTCTTTTTGATCTTGAGAAGAAAATAGATTATAGAAAGTTTCTCGTTCATCTCCCAAACCTTCTGTCAAGGAAACCTCAAAGGAATGATTAATCATCTCTTTAGCTGCCTGCACTGCAAGTGGAGCTCGCTCAGCAATTTCCTGAGCCAGTATTAAAGACTGTTTTAGGTAATCTTCAACAGGGTATACCCTGTTAATTAGATTAAAGGATAATGCTTCCTCAGCAGACAATGTTCGATTGTTGAGGATCATTTCCATAGCAACAATTTTTCCAACTGCACGGGTTAGACGCTGGGTTCCGCCTGCGCCGGGAATGATACCAAGTTTTATTTCAGGCTGTCCAAAAACAGCGCTCTCTGAGGAGATAATCAAATCACAGGACATAGCCAATTCATTGCCGCCTCCCATGCAGTATCCAGAAACCGCGGCAATGACAGGTTTCTTTATCCTTCGGATGAGTTCAAAGGCAGGTATAAAAGGACTTTTTCTCATCTCTTCCGGAGAAGCATTCACCATGTCAGTGATATCAGCGCCGGCAGCAAAGGTTTTTTCGTTTCCAGTGATAACCATGGCACCAATTTTGTTGTCGTTATCAAACTCAGTTAATGAATCCATCAATTCTGAGAGAAGATGATAATTCAAGGCATTATATGATTTAGGTCTGTTTAATGTAATTAACCCAACTTTTCCTATAATTTCAGTGAGGATATTTTGATATTCTTTCATGGAATTTTACTCCTCCTTGTAACTAGTTTTAGGGTGAGGAATCCTTATTTTGACAAACCGGGATGACCCCGTGATTGGTTTTTCCGTTTAACGGCAAATCAAAATAAAGTGATGGATCCAATGTATTTTGGATATTCAATTCATTCAGGAAAGTATTATTTCCATCGTCCATCACAATTGAAAAATGAAGATGCACTCCCACCGGTTTTCCAATTGTGCCGGAGAAATTTCCCTGGAACCCAAGCAGAGTTCCTTCTTCCACAAAGAGATCGGAAACCCCAGCGGGAAAATCATCCACTATGTAGGATTTCCCCTCAATATCTGCCAGGTGAGTGTAATAGAGCCAAATTTGATTCTGGGGATGAAGAGGATCCCGGGGAACACGGATGATCAGGGAGGATTTCCAATCAGGAAGACGGGTAAGATAGCCATCAAAAGCGGCATATACAGGAGTTTCCCCAGAGGATTCACTGGTAAATATATCAATACCTTGATGACGATGTCCCGGGCGGAAGGAATCATCCCAAAGGAATCCGATGTATCCAGCGGTTGGGAATAGAAAAGGTGTTGATTCCCTGCAGCGAGAGAGAGCTTCAGTTGACCAATCCTGGTGGGTTTGAGGGTTGCGGATCCAGGTTATAACCCGTCTGGCTCGGGGAGTAATTCGTATAAACAGCTGGTAAATAAAGAACCCTGCAGAGACTGTAAAAATGATAACCAGAGGGAGAAAAAACCACTTCAAAAAAGGTGTTTTAATTGTGGATTTCATGAGCCGTTTTTCTGGGAGGAAAATGACTTAATATGATCCAATGAGTCTTCCTGAAATTCCGCTGTCATCAGGGTTACTTTCCCTTCAGTCAGTTCATGGATAAGCTTACCTGCTTTCTCCCCGGGAGCGGAAACCAGCGCTTTCTCAAGAGACTTTTGGTCCGGGAAAGAAAAGGTATAGATTCTATGAAAATTTCCTTGCCCATAAATCAGCTGATCAATACGGGACACAGACTCCCTCAGCAGCCCCGGCATTTGTTCTATGGCCTCCAGAAAAGACGGCCATTTTTCATCAAATGATTTGATATCGACACTGGTTGGGATCAGCAGAATTAGTTGGTACATAGAATATATTAAAATTCACAAACTTTAATCCTCATGCAATTAAGGTTTGTTCTATTGAAGGGAAAAGGAATCCAAATCTCATTCTGTGTAAACGTGATATACATTGCCGCCTTTTTCTTTAGCTTTATACATGGAAATGTCTGCTTTTTTTATCAGGCTATTTACATGTTCACCATCATCTGGGAAAAAGACAATACCAATACTGGTGGTAATACGCACTTCATAGGAATCCAGATGAAAGGGAGTACTCAGGGCACTCAGGATTCTTTCAGCAGTCTGAATAGCATCATCCGGTTGTTTCATTTCAGGCAGTATCAAGAGAAACTCATCTCCTCCCATGCGGGCAACTGTATCACTTTTTCTTAACAAACCGAGTAACCTTTGGGCAACTGCCTGTAGAAGCAAATCTCCCACATTATGTCCATAAGAGTCATTTACCTTTTTAAGATGATCGAGATCAAACAGCATGATGCCGATTTTTTGGTTATTCCTCTGAGAGCGGGAGATTTCTAGGTTGATTCTCTCGTTAAATAATCTCCTGTTCGGCAGGCCGGTTAATGCATCGTGGTTGGCCAGGTGTTGGATAGCTTTTTCAGCCTTTTTCCGATCCGAGATTTCTTGCTGAGCTTGTTCATAAAGATTTGCATTTTGGATCGCAATTGATGCCTGACCCCCTAATAATTTCAGGGCCTGAATTTCATTTTCAGTAAAATTGTGGGGACGCCTTAAGGCAACATTCATCACGCCTAGTACTTTGTTTCCAATTTTTAACGGCAGGCTGATGATTGCCCCTTCCCATCGCCGGTCCTTAAAAACAGGATCAGACATAACGTCGTTAACAATCAGCATAACCCCTTCCCTCGCTACCTGGTAAGTAGTGCCGTGCGGTCTGGGTTCCATGATGGGTTTGTTTTGACGGCGTCCATCAAATAACGCTGCGCCAAAGGATAAAACACCATGCTCGTATAAAAAGATGTGTGTATCGTCCCCAATTACCAGTTCCATGGCACTTTCCAGAATAGCTTCCAAGACAGCGTCTAAAGATAAATTTAAGGTGAGATGGAGACTGGCTTTTCTCAAGGAAAGAAGTTCTTTTTCCCTGTCAATTAAATTTTCCCGGACGACATGGTTTGATTGGATAAGTTCGGATTGAGTGATTAGAGTTAATAAAAAGGAATTAAACAGCGGGCTGGAAAGATCATTTCTGTTAATAAAATATATTGGATTTTCAATTTGAAACGCCGGAAACTCTTCAAGGAGATCTCCTTCAGAGATCAGAACCAAGACTTGTCCGGGAAAATTCTTTTGGACCATTTTTATCCCATCATCCCAATCGCCGCTAAAAGACTCAATATCAACCAGTACAACAAGGGTTGACAATTTAAGGTTTTCAGGAATATCCTCCTTAAGAGAGGAAAGATGATCAATCTGGAGGGGAGGAAGGGACTGGCGGTTGTGGTGGGACGATTGCAGACCCTTCCTGATCAATTTAGGAAAGTCTGATTTAGACGAGATGGCAACAATTTGTAGGGTATTCATTCAATCCCTGCCTTTGGAAAAGCCCAGCCCGCGGTGAAGTTCAGAAAACGATTGACCAGGAGAAGAGTCAATTCAAAACAAAATTAATCAGAAACAAAGCAGAAATTCGTATTATTTTTTCTCATTATACTTCAGGTTAGATAAGATTTATTGTTTTCTGGGGGATTCATAAGAATAGGGATCAGCACAAAGGCGTTTCGTATAGGTATAAGAGAGTTGATCAAGAGCAGGGAGGTTCTTGTCTACCAGTACTCCCTGGAAGAACTGTGAAAATCGTAAGGTTTACCCCACAACAAATTATGGTAAGATAGCCGTAAGCGGAGGTAATGGATTAATCATATCCAAGCAGTTGATGACAGAAAAAATTACTATCATTGAAGGGCCAACACCGGAATTCCGTGAAGTGAATGGATTATGGATTCAGGGCGTCGCCGATAGCCCGGGACAGTTTGATACCTATTTTACCGAGATGAGGGCGTTTGATGGGTATTCCCTGGTTGACCGCTGCATCAATGCCTGGCAGAAGAACGAAGCCATTGTTCTTGAATACCGCACTGAGGCAGGACTCACGGATGAAATCACCATTCTCGCAGCTCATAACGAGGAGTCCGACGATGGAGACTTAATCCAGTTATGGGTTCGTCAGCCTAGAGAGGATGTAGAATTTGAACTAAAATTTGATGACAGTGATGATGAAGAGGAGTATTTCTAGATTTCCCTGTCACTCTAAAAAACTCCCCTTGTGGTTTTGGGGAGTTTATCTTTTTAAAGGAGGCATGATTATTCTTCCCAGAACTCCCCTTCAATGATGTTATCTTTTTCGTTGGTATTCTTCTCTTGTAATTCCAGTTCAATTTTGTGTTCGTCAATTAATTCATCCGGAATTAGAGTCAAGAAGAATTGAAGAAAGAGGGCGATGACTACCGCGTCATCAAAGGGACCGGGAACCAGATCAGGATAAACCAGATAGATCAAGGACAAAAAAGGCAGAACTTTAACCAGGGGGTGGACTCTTTCGTCCCGCATCAGCCGGAGAATTAGTTGAAGTTGTTTTGTCATAGTTAATTCCGGGTACTTCGCGTTGAACGCGGATTAATTATACTACTGTAAGGTCATCGTTTCCTGTTGTCTTGTATAATCACTCTTATGATGTTAAAACCACCAATACAGGGCATTTTATTTGATTTTGATGGGTTAATTCTTGATACAGAAACCCCAATCTTCCAGGCCTGGCAGGAAAAGTTTCGGGAGCATGGAAAAGAATTGCTGCTGGAAGATTGGGCTGAAATATTGGGAAAATCAGGCAAGGAAGACGGACCAATAGAAGATTTTTTTCGTGCGATAAATAAGGAAAGTGAACAACAAGCGATCTTAGATGAGGTTTCTCGAAAGGAATTGGATTTAGTGGTGAAGAAGAAACCTCTGCCAGGTGCAAAAGAGCTTATTAAGAAAGCAAAACAAAATGGTTTAACGTTGGGAATCGTTTCCAGTTCAGATCAGAAATGGGTCCATTCTCATTTAAAGCGCCTGGGTTTATGGGATTATTTTGATCACACAAGCTGCGCAGAAGAGGTGGACCAGGCAAAGCCTGATCCAGCCCTGTATCACCTCGGACTAAAAAAGATGAATGGCGTTCCTGAAAAAGTGATTGTATTGGAGGATTCTCCCAATGGCGTACTGGCTGCCAAACGGGCGGGGTTATTCTGCATAGCAGTCCCTAATTCTTTGACCAGCCAGCTGCCATTTTTTTCAAATGGCGGGACTCCGGATTTGATCCTGGATTCTCTTTTAAGTTTCCCTTGGGACGAGTTCATGAAGGAATAAATATGAAAACAGTTCTTAATGCAATCCTGAAGTTTTGTGCATTTATATTGGCCGGAATTCTGATCTTGGCGATTCCTCTTTCTCTGCTTGCCTATAACGCGGGAGATGTCCTGTTTGATCAAGAAGGTGTAAATCTGATAGCTGCCGCAATATTTCTTGACTCGGATATTATTCCTGCCACAATGGAGATCATCACCAATAGACAGGCAGATGAAATTTCTCAAAAAATTGAAGATACAGATCAGCCTCAAGGACAGGAATTGGATCTATTTACCCTGGTTTATTCGATGGAGGAGAGAAACTGGAAAAATTTCCGTGAGGCACTATTATCAGATCGTGTGATTGGTAATTGGATTGAAGTTGTTATAAATGGGTTTTACCGCTGGCTGGATACAGAAGAAGCAGTCCCTCAAATCCACTTGAATATGATGCCGCTCATTGAACAAATGGGAGGGCCGGAGGGGCAGGAGGCTATAGTAGCTTTTTACGATTCCCTGCCGGATTGCACAGATTTGCAGATGGAAGAGATGAAAACACAACCGGGAGACCCGTTGCCCAGGGCAAAGATGGTGAAGGAACTTTGTAAACTATCCACGTTTCCCCACACCGAGCAAATCCAGGTTTACTCTGATGTCATGCAGATGGTAATTAATGCAACTCCTCAGGAATATAATGTTACACAAGCTGTACTGAAAAGGGGAGAGCCTATCAATGGGGTTTACACGATTAAATGGAATTTCCGGAGACTGCGGGTTTCTCTGTCTGCAGCCCTGCTGATTCCGATTGGTTTGCTGTTCTTGATTCTAATATTTGGTGTCCGGTCTATGGAGGGATTGGGTCAGTGGTGGGGTATTCCTTTGGTTGGCGGAAGTTTAATTACCCTGATATCCGCCTTGCTGTATAAACCATTATGGACGGGGATACTGACTGATCGAATGCCGGAAGCTATTCCCCAAACTTCCCTGTTGTATCATGAATTAATTAGTGGAAGTGCGCGTTTGTTAACCCCAGTATTTAATCCTTTACGCTGGCAGTCATTTTTAATTCTGCTGATTGGAGTGGGATTGTTGGCGATGGGCTTTATTATGAAGATGAGGGGATCGGGGGAGAAAGGATCCTGATGATTTATCTACTCATGAACGCTGATTAAAGAAGGCAGCGGGATGCAGTTATACTAGAAAACCGGGAACAGGTTAACCCTGCTCCCGGGTTTTTTTGGGAAACAATTCCCAGGACGTTATATGCAATCGTACTGGGAAACCTGTTGCCTTATTCTTTGTCGTACAAGTTTTCCTTGAAGAATGGGATTAGCAGCAAGATAACCAAGACGATTCCTTGCGCGCCAGCCATCCAGTAAGTGGAAGTGAATAATGAAGGATCCAAAGTCCCTTTAGGAACCAGTGATGCTGTTGGTGGGCGCAGGTAGTGGGCTGGGAATGCGCCAATTGCCATCATCAGACCGGTTAGAATGGCCATATACCAACCCGATTCTTTACGCTGGGCAAGTTTCCAAATTGCGAGCCCTGCAAAGATGAAGACCAGGAACATCAACGGGCCAGTGCGGCGTAGAACTGCAGCGGCAGGATCCAAAAGCGCGGAGGCGGGGTCTTTTAAGATCACGCGCAAGGCATGGGGAAAAAGCATAAAACCTTGAGAACCGAGCATCCCGAGAAGGGTGAAGACCCAGAACATAGCGTTTTTGGTTTTCTTATCGTTTTCTTTCAAGAAGAGCATGATCAAAAAGGCGACAAAGCTTAAGAAAAAGGTTATGTAAGAGGGAGGGAATTTCTTGAGATTTTCCAACCAACCCAATCCAATGTAGCCATTGACCATCGCAGGAATGGAGAGCAGGAACATTGCCATCGGCCAAGCCCATTTTTTTCGGGTGTAGAGCGCAGCCGAGATGGCGATCAATGCCAAGCCTGCCAGCATTTCAATACCGCTGTAGAGCGAGCCGACATACAGACGGCTCAACGGTCCAGCCGACAGGTTTGTTGCCTGTTTCGACTGCTTTAAGATCAATTGATCCATCGTCGTGTCAAATAGTCCTGGTGCTATAAATACGATAAATAGTCCCATTAGTATGGCGATTACCGCCATGATCGTCCAGTTGTTCTTCTTCTCCGTCATTAAAAAACTCCTTTGTAAGGGGTAAAGAGTAGGGTGAACGGTTGATTCGAGCCAAAGAATAGCATACTTGAGTTAATTTGTAATTGACTTATGTTAAGTTTGTGTGACAAAATGTAAATTTGAACCAAAAAAAGGGACACCGGGTTATTTTAGAAAGCCTTTGATCATATGCGATTCCTCCTTCAACACAAAACTTGTGAGACTCCTCCCTGAATTTTCCAGGACGAATCCAGAGTTTAACGAGCCTTGCCAGTGCCAACCTCCTAACTATATTGCACACAGAGGCAGCAAATTAGTGTACTGCTGGCAGAACGAATAATTACTCAAGAGGTAATTGCACTTAGCTGATGCGCGGTATTTATCAGAGCCGGGCTGTGTGGGCGAGCAGGATCGCCGAGAAGATTCAAGGACGACCCTCGGGAGCAATTCAGAAAGGCGAAAATCGACAACATGTTTCCTCCATGTTTTCTTGTGTAGATAATGCAAGCAGGTGAAACAAACTTTGGGTTTAAAAAAACAAAACCCGGTGATAAACCGGGTTTTGTTGGAGCGGAGGGGGTGGGATTCGAACCCACGGTGGCCCGGGTGGACCACAACGGTTTTCGAGACCGCCCCAATCGGCCGCTCTGGCACCCCTCCTCTGATGAAGCGCATTATACCAAGCGGATCATGGGTAGTAAACGCAGAAGATAGCAGGTGGCTGGACTGACAAGCCAAGACGTCAATTTATAGATGAAAGAAACAGAAAAACCAGCCGAGAGTCTGGAAGAAAATGTTAATGTAATATATATTTGACAGAACGAGCATGATATGTGAAAATGTGCACAATCCCTTCGAAGAAGGGAAATATAGATCAAAAATTGGACTATAAGAAAATTTTATATTAGTGATTAATGGGAGATTTGGAATGATAAAAACTGATGTATTGGTTATTGGAGGAAGCGCGGCAGGCTTGGTAGCAGCACTTACAGGTAAGAGCCATTACCCTGAGAAAGATTTTCTAATGATCCGGAAAGAAAAAAAAGCGGTTGTCCCCTGCGGGATCCCCTACATTTTTGGCTCACTCGAGAGCAGTGCTCAGAATGTAATTCCCGATACTGATTTGGAAAATGCAGGAGTTAACTTAGTTATCGGGGAAGTTACCAAAATTGATCCAGAGGGTAAAACCTGCCTGCTGGCTGATGGTGAACAGGTAGCCTATGATAAATTGGTTCTGGCTATAGGTTCTAACCCGGTCAAGCCGAAATGGCTAAAAGGAGCGGATTTGGAAAATGTTTTCACCGTTCCAAAAGATAAGGACTACCTTGATTTGGCGATGGATAAACTCCAGGACAAAAACAAAATAGTGGTTATTGGAGGTGGGTTTATTGGCGTTGAACTCTCCGATGAGCTCAATAAGAGGGGAAAAGAAGTCACTGTTGTGGAGATCCTTCCCTATGTGCTGGGAGCCGTCTTTGACGAAGAATTAGCACTCAAAGCCCAGGAGATATTGATTGATCGCGGCGTAAAAGTTGAGGTTGGAGCTGGGGTCAAAGAGCTTTGCGGTAATGGTAAAGTAATTAGTGTCATGCTTCAAAATGGGACGGAATTGGATGCCGATGCAGTAATTCTTTCCATGGGATACAAACCAAATGTGGAACTGGCGGAAAAAGCCGGGATTGAAACCAATGAACTTGGTTTTATTAAGGTAGACCAGTATTTACGAACTGGAACTCCAGACATTTTTGCCATTGGAGATTGTGCAGAAAAGAGAGATTTTATTACCAATAAAGTCATTGGTGCGATGTTGGCTTCTACTGCTTGTGCGGAAGCCAGAGTAACCGGGATGAACCTCTATAAACTTGAAGCAGTCCGGACCTTTACCGGCACGATATCCAATTTTGCTACCGCGTTTGGCGAGCATTCCTTTGGCGTCGCCGGTGTCACAGAAGACATTGCCAGGGCAGAAGGTTTTGATATTATCACTGCAAGTTTTGAAGGCATAGACCATCACCCTGGTAAATTGGCGGGAACACATAAGCAAATTGTAAAGTTGGTAGTGGCGAAAGATTCCGGATTGATTCTCGGGGGAGCTGTTTATGGAAGCCGATCAGCTGGCGAGATAGTGAACGTGATCGGGCTGGCGATTCAAAACCGGATGACGGTGTCATCCCTGCTGACAATGCAGATTGGAACTCATCCACTACTGACAGCACCGCCGACTGCTTATCCATTAATTAAAGCCGCTGAGATTGCATTAAGGAAGATACGAGATAAATAATTTCTTACAAAACAACAACAATAAAGTTTTTCCTTAATTATAAAATATCTTATAGTCAAGTAGGAAGCGGCATCCTTGAATGGAGTGCCGCTTCCTATTTATGGACGCGAATCAGCTATAAATCTTTACAGAATTGTTTAGATATCGATAAAACAAGGAGATTTCCTCATAATCGCCACAGTCCCTCCAGAATTTCTCCAGATTAATAGGATAAAATGGTGCCGGTACCTGGTTGATAATAAAATTTTATTCCTAAAACATAAAGGATTAGTCTAGGTAAGACTTGCTCTAATCGCTCTCAATGAGGAGATCCAAAATGAAAAGAAGAACCATAATAATCATTATTGTTTCCGCCTTGGTTTTGGCGGGTTTGGCGTTTGGGATTGTTAGCGCTCAACAAAGACAGCAGGCCAGCACCGATGACCTGCAAACTTTCGAGATCTCGTATGGATCATTGAGCGCGGTTGTCGATGAAACGGGGGAAGTTTACGCAGAGCAAACCGCGATGATGTTTTGGAAAACAACAGGCATCGTGGGAGAAGTTACTGTGGAATTAGAGGAAGAGGTTGTTGCTGAACAGATTTTAGCAACCTTGAATAAATCCTCGCTACCGCAAACAATTTACCTTGCCCAGCAGGAATTAATCAATGCAGAACGGGCTCTTGAGAATTTATTCGAGGGCGCTGCAGAAGCTGCCGCAAGTACCCAATTGGCACTTGCTAATGCCCGGGATGCCCTGGATGATGCCGAATATCGCTGGACCCTCAATCAACCAGGAAATCGCGCCAGCGATGAGGAACTCAAATCTGCCAAGGCCAAGGTGACCATTGCGAATAAACGGTTGACCCAAGCGAAGCAGAGAAAAGATAATGCCAGCGGGAAAATCGCCAATGCGCAGGCTCAAATCTCTCTCACGAATGCAATTAACCAATATCAATCTGCAGTCTGGTACCTCAATTGGCTGAAAGTGGGTGCAGACGAGATCGAAATGGCGATTTTTGACGCCAATGTCGCGGTAGGCTTGGCCAATCTGGAAGCTGCTGAAAGAGAATATGAAAGGCTCAAAGACGGTCCTGATCCAGATGACATCACCATGGCAGAAGCCCGCATTGCCGCGGCGCATGCTTCCCTGGATATGACGTCCATCACAGCGCCATTTGGCGGTGTGATCACCTCGGTGGATGTGCTGCCGGGAGATCTGGTTGCTCCAAATACCCTGGCTTTCCGGATTGATAATCTCAAGAACCTATTGGTTGATGTAGGAGTATCAGAAATTGATATTAACCAAATCAAGGTTGGTCAGCCTGTTACCCTGACGTTTGATGCGGTTCTGGGGAAAGAATATCAAGGAGAGATTTTGGAAGTTTCACTGGTGGGTGTCCAGCAGCAAGGATTGGTTTCTTTTGATGTGACTATAAAGTTGCTTGACGCGGATGAAGATGTCCGCCCAGGATTAACCGCAGCGGTTGAGATTGTTGTCCGGCAGGTTGAGGATGCACTGCTGGTCCCAAATCGTGCAGTCCGCTGGGTGAAAGGGGAGCAAGTAGTTTACCTGGTATCTGATGGAGAGAAAGTGATTGTTTCAAACTTGAAAAGAGTTCCCCTGACCCTCGGGGCGTCCTCCGATGAATTCAGCGAATTGATTGATGGGGATATCAAGGAAGGGGATCTGGTAGTCCTTAACCCACCCAGTATAAACATATTTGAAGAGATGGAATCGGGCCATGCACCAGGCGGTGGTCCGTTTGGCCCATAAAATATTGAGGAAGCAGGAGAGAATCATGACCAAGTGGGTAGTTGACGCGGAGAATATCACCAAGGTGTACCAAATGGGTGAAGTGGAAGTTCATGCTTTGCGCGGCCTCTCTGTGAAAATCGCACCGGGAGAAATAGTATCGATCATGGGTCCTTCGGGCTCGGGAAAGTCCACCTTGATGAATATCCTGGGCTGCCTGGATCGGCCGACTTCAGGAAAGTACAGCCTTAATGGAGAAAGTGTAGCTACATTAACAGATGATCAGCTGGCTGAGATTCGAAATCGGGGGGTAGGATTTGTTTTTCAAAGTTTTAACCTACTGCCGCGGGCAACGGCATTGGCCAATGTGGAACTGCCCTTGCGTTACGCGGAATTGAACGGGCGGAACCGAAAGCAAGTCGCTAAGCAGGCATTAGAGGCAGTGGGGCTCGGAGACCGGATTCGCCACCGCCCGAATGAGCTGTCCGGCGGAGAGCAGCAGCGCGTTGCCATTGCCCGGGCTCTGGTAAATGATCCAGCCATCATCATGGCAGATGAGCCGTCAGGGAACCTGGATACAAAAGCAGGGGATGAAATTATGAATTTGCTGCGGAACCTTAACAAAGAACGCGGGACGACCCTGATTATAGTGACCCACGACCCGGAAATCGCAGCGCATACAGATAGGGTCATTTCCCTCCGGGACGGAAGGATAGAGGAGTAAAAATAAAATGAACTTTGGACAAACAATATTGGAGGCATTAGATAGCCTATCCTCCAACAAAGTCCGGACAGCGCTAACCATGCTGGGAATCATTATCGGTGTTGGAGCAGTGATCGCTATGCTTGGCATCGGAACTGGCACTGAACGGGCTATTGTCGGAGAAATTGAAGGAATAGGAACAAACCTTTTATTTGTTCGCACAAATCATGAAGACATAACGAATCCTCGGCCTTTGACTCTTCGGGATGCTGATGCGCTCAACGACCCGGGCTTTGCACCTTCTGTGGCGGCGGCAGCTCCGATTGTTCAGGGACAAGCAGAGTTGACCTATGCAGGGCAAGGCACAACGGTCAGTTTAGTTGGGGTCACTGAGGAATATGATCTTGTGCAAACTGTCGAGCTCTCGGAAGGAGAATTTTTTAACTCTGCCCAGATTAATGGATTGGCTTCAGCGGTGATTCTGGGTGCCAATGTGGCCGAGGATTTGTTCGGGCGTTCCGACGGGTTGGTGGGTGAAACAGTCAGAGTATCTGGGCAACCTTTCAGGGTGGTCGCAATTCTAAAAAAAGAAGGAGGTTCTCAATTTGGATCCGCTGACGATCAAATATTAGTTCCCCTGACTACAGCCCAGGTGAGACTTTTACCGCAGGCAGTAAAAAATGAAGTATCCATGATCTATGTCTCGGCAGTGGACGCGGATGCTGTGAAATCAGCTGAAGAAGAAGTCGCCCTCATTCTTCGCGACCGGCACAAAATCAAACTGGCGGAAGACGATTTTTCGATCCTCTCCCAGGAGGTTTTTCTGGATATGGCTTCAACCGTCACTGGAGTCTTCACAATCTTTCTCGGGGGAGTGGCAGGAATCAGCTTGCTGGTAGGTGGTATCGGAATTATGAACATTATGCTGGTGTCAGTCACGGAAAGAACCAAGGAGATTGGTTTAAGAAAAGCTGTCGGTGCAAAGAAAAACGACATTTTGGTTCAATTCCTTATTGAATCCTCTTTATTGAGCCTCCTTGGCGGCGCTTTTGGAATTGTCCTGGGATGGCTCTTAGCACTCGGTGTTGGAAAGATTGCTGCAGCAAATGATTTTCTATTAGACCCCGCCATTACCATAAATGCGGTGTTGTTAGCGACTCTTTTCTCTGCGGCGGTTGGATTGTTTTTTGGAATCTATCCCGCCAACCGGGCAGCTCGGCTGGAACCAATAGAGGCGCTCCGGAGCGAATAATTTTCAGGGAATCGTTTTAGAGCAAAACTAACTTTTTTGATTATGTAGGTGAAAGAATGGAAAGAATTCTAGTTGTTGACGATGATAGAGATATTGTTCGTCTGGTTAGATCTTACCTGGAGAAAGCAGGCTATCAAGTCGTTACAGCCTATGACGGTGAAACAGCCCTGTATATGCTCCGGAGAGAGCAGCCGCACTTACTGATTCTTGATCTCATGCTTCCCGACCGTGACGGCTGGGATGTGGCCCGTTTGGTTCGTTCTGATTCCCAGTTAGCAGCCACGCCAATCATCATGCTTACAGCTCGAGTGGAAGACAACGACAAAATCGTAGGCCTGGAAATTGGCGCTGATGACTA
>JAUWEC010000023.1 GCA_030608465.1 Chloroflexota bacterium | reverse complement strand
CTGAAATTCCTTCCAGAAGTGTCCTGTAATATGCGGGATCAGGATCGGGATGCGCCACCCGTAGACGCTCAATCCAATCCCGGGGCGTATTTTTCCCAAAAACCTCAAAATTCACCAGGCCCGGACCTTCATACCCAGCATTCTTTAGGGCGTTTTGATATTCCTCAGAAAAACTGTACCAGGCGCTGCCAATTACCAGCGCTTTGGCCAGATCCGGGTAACGCATACCAAAATCCAGGGCGGTCTGACCTCCATCGCTGTACCCAAAGATAGACGGTTTTTCCAAACCTAAAGCCTGGATGAAGGCAGCCAGATCATCAGCCATGGTCGAGTAGCTCAATTCTCTAGCCGGATTTACCGTCCGGCCATGTCCCCGGCTGTCGGGAGTAATGACCCGGAAATGTGGAGAAAAAAAAGGGATATGCGTATTCCAGAAACTGGAGGTATCCATCCCGCCGTGTAAAAGAATCAGCGGCTCTCCCTGGCCGTGTTCCTCGTAATAGATTTCCAGCCCATTGGCATGGAGATATTGTCCTGATTGGGAATCTAAGTCGTATGCTAGCATCACGAATACCTTCTAAAATTCAACTTTCTTTTCTGCAAAGAACTTCTCTACCCTACCTTCTACACGATGTTTTACTGGCATCAAGACCAAAATTCCAACTCCAATGGAGATGAAGTGTATTATCTGGGAATGCCCACCCAGCCATTCACCCATGTATGTGATAAGAATATGTTCTGAAAAGCTGAAAACAAAAATAACGATCCCAGCTAGAAGGGAATACACGGCACTCTTTTTAATAATCAGGGTGATATCAAACAGGTGGTGTTTAACAATAGCAACTGCAATTAGCGCCGAGAAGACATCATTCACAAACATCCCGGCCGGTAATAGAAAGGCATTATCCACATTATAGAGGACAGCCAACTTGATATTTGCCAGAGTCAGTGCTCCAAAGCTGACGGACATATAGATCATATGACGCCGTCTGATGGGGGAAGTTTCTTTTTTAGAATCCTTGAAAAACATCCAGGAGGAGAAAATGCTCACAAAAATGCCAATAGGGATGGAAAACAAGGCAGTGATTTGAAGTGTTTTATCCAGTCTATAAATATTGCCCCAACTGTAATTAAAAACCCCTTCAATTTTCCCTGCCAGTCCAGTCACCAGTCCGATAAATCCCAGGATACTAATAACCCACAAACTGATGGCTACATATTTCCGCAGCCGGTTTAAATAAGCAGCGGAAAAGTGATAAATGATTGCTGTCAGGAAAATGCAGGGTAAAAAAACCAGGTAACCATAGATGATCAATTCGTTTTCATGAGTATTTCTCAACATGCAGAGCAAGATTCCAAAATCCCAGACTGCACAGATGAACAAGACCGCGGAAAAAAGATAATGATAGACTTTTTTAGCTCTGGATATAACCACATACAACATCCCGCAATTCAACAAGAATCCAAATGCGGAGATGATTGCTGTAAGAATGACCGGTGCTGATAGCATGGATCTGCTCCTCAGGATAGGGAAAAGAATGTGCAGAGCTTTTTGTTATGGAGGGAGTCAAGATTGTTTTACGAGAAAAAACCTTTGGTTTTCCCCTGCGTTGTTACTCGTCGGGGCTTTTAATACATAATTGTATCAGGCACACAATCAAATCAAAATCTATAAACCTGCTATCTTGAAGGATTGAACTCAATCATTACAAATAAAACTCAGGTCATCAAACGCCAATTTCCTGCCTAGATAACCTGGATACAGACAAAACAGCCTGTCACCCTCGGCAGGATTACATTTTATAGAACCAATAATATCCAAAAACGAGAAATGCCAGCGCAAAATTGCCCACACCAAACCAACCCAGGGGGCCAAACGTGCCCGTCAGCTGATGAGTGAGAGAGACAACCAAAGCACAGCCCATGGCAATCATGGCACTGAAAACTGTTGGTTTTTGTATTTCTTTGGCGGCATTCCGAATTTGCCAAATGCTGGCAACATACCCCATACACAAAACACCGACAAACTGAAGGATCAAGAGACCAGTTGCATCAGTTGAGTAACCTAAAAAGGAGAATATCTGAGCCGGAAAGAACATATATCCCAGAGCAAATATAAAAACCACCACTGCAATAACGATAAGAATTGATCTGATCTTCATCTTTCCCTTCCCTTCTTTATCATTCTTTCCTCACACGTCAAAAACCCATTCCCCTTTCTGCATGAACGGCTCAGGGGTCTCATCAGCAAGAACACCATCCACATCCATTGAGTCAGAACCAATCATATAATACAGGTGACCCAGGATAAGATTACCTCCAGCTTATTCGCTACTACATATTATCTGATTGGAAATTGTGGTACCCTCTTTGAGGTACAATTTTCTAATAAACCTGAGGTTCTCCTGTCAATTACCTGATTATCAGATCCTCTGCACAGGATTCCAGGGTTTGGACCATGTCTATCGCCCAGGAACTGCTCAGATCTAGTTCAGGGTGTTCAAGGTATAGCCTAATCACATAATAATCAAACGCGTCAAGACGTTTCCTGATCTCCCAGGCATAGTGTGTGCTGGGAAGCATCTTTTTCCCGGACTTGAATTCTGTTTTTAAAACATATGATATATGATCCTCTTGTCTTACATTTTCTGCTAATAAACAAGAGTCGTATTCTTTTTTAAGGTAATTTCCCCGATAGGTACTTCATCAGCAAAAATTGATAACACCTTATTGGCATCATCCTCGTTGTCAAATTTGTATATATCCATTGTTATCAGAATACTTGCAAGTTTTTGTATGTTGAAGAGTACAAATCCTTCCAACTGCAGGAGAGGTATTGGACATTTTGAATTCCAGAAGCTGCCCCTAAAGATAACTCGATGGGCTTTTCGGTGGCTAGGGCAGATAGGAGCGAGAGGTCTACTCCCGCGCACGTACAATCCTTTTCATCGAACGATTGTTTGTTTGAAGAAGAAGGACTTGACATAAACAGTGTAAAAAAACAGCCCAGAGAGATAATTGGTAGGAGAATAAGAACAAACACAATTACGAATCTTCTGTCTTGATTTCCAGACATTGTTCGCCTTCATTTTCCATCATTAAATAAATGACCAATCTTTGTCTAGATCAGATCATCCTGGATCAATTATGTCAGATTTACATTTCTGCCGATTGTAAGAAGAATGCCTGCACTCCTAACCTTAGAATTGAGTATCTAGATTTTGGTCAAATTAGGAAAATCCCGAAAAGATACTCAGGCTGTAATCTTACTTGTCCCTGTAAACTCACTCAAGACTAACTAGTTAAAGATCTTCTGTGAGCTTGTCAAAGGTTTCAAAGCTGACTGCTGGGGAGGTAGTAAATCCAACACCCAGCAGCTTAGAGAGTGCGACTGATGTTTTCATGGCCTGCTCTGTATCAGGCAGATCCACAATCAGCGCCAGATCATACTCCCCAAGCATCGCATATCCAGCTTTCACCTTTCCTCCAAACTTATCGATCAAGGCCATCGCCCGGTCTGTTCGATCCGCACTCATTTCCTTGATTGAATCTTGCGAATAGCTACCCAACATAATAAATGTAGACATCACAACTCCTCCTCAGTTTTCTTCATCCCCTATCCAACAACCTAAGATATACTTTTCGGGATACCTATATCTTGATCATACACGAAAAACCATCCAAATTGGATGACCTTTCCCCAAAGGTGCCATTTGCAGGTATTATTTCTAATCAGTAAAATAATTACAGATTTCTAGTTCCGGACTTGGCCCTCAATATAACTCCAATTATTCCCTGTCACTGAAGCTCTACCTCAAACGCCCATGACCAACAGCATATCCGATGAAAAAAAACATTCAACCGTTTAATTTTTCAACCTTCCAACATCCTTTGCATGCTCCTCTTCATGTTCGGCAATGATTTCAATCAATTCCAAAACTGTCCTTTCAGATCCCCAGGGAAGAACCATTTCCACGGATAAATCCGTTTCTTTCAGCCCAGTGATGGTTTTTTTCAGGTCCTTCCTGACCTCCTCCCACTCCCGGATCACTTCAGCCAGAGTCCACTTCGAACGCTTTTCTGCCTCGTCTTTATTAAAAAGATCAAAGTCTTGCTGATGTAAAAAGTAGGGTGGATCTCCTGCTCGGAAGGCTTTTAAAGCCTTATTTATGACAATCTCCCAGGCCGTGATATTTCCCAGGACCTCTTTTATAGTCCAGCCAGGATAGATTTCCAGTTCAGGATCTATGTTCTCTATCAAAATTTTCATTTCCTTCCGGACAGAGTCTATACTATTGATCAGATCACCTATATCGCTCATCTTTGTCCTCACTTTTTTTGTTGGTCCTGCGATAGTTTATTAACAATCCACCAGGTACCTTAAATTTTCATCAAATATAGATAATCGATATACTTTACATTCTGGTTCTCTATTCTCAATTTTTCAGCAGAAGGTCACTGATAACTGAATACTTCTGATTACTGATCGATCACTGATTTAGAAATCAATACCACAAAACAACATATCAACAGCACCAGCGTAATCGGTCCAAAAAGCCATTTTTCCCCGGCGCTGGGAGAGGTGAAGTTACCCAGCATGTTCAACGCCAGATAAGCGGTAACCAGTCAGGAAGTGACCTTAATCAGAGTTGAAGGGGGTATCTGCCCTACCAGATTTGCCCAGCGGCTAATAACAAAAGCAAAACAAGCCAAAACCACTGCTGCTCCAAGACTAGCAAAACGCAGTCCGGTTGTTAACACTGTCCGACGACCGCCCCAGGCCATGGAAACCGGCAGAATCCCGGCAGCCAGCAGCAGCAGCAGAATAATAACGACGCCAAACAACACAACTGCCATAATCCCCGCAATTCTGTTTAGGGAAGGCTTAGATAATGTTGACATAATAAACGCTCCTGTTAGCTGATACTCTTAGGCCTAATAATCACCATCGCTTTCCCTTCCACATGTTTCTCAAGCTCAATCCGGGTGGGATTTTTGGAAACCCCTTCCCGGGACATGATAAAACCAATCATCCGGGGATTCTTTGTTAATCTATACTCCAGGAAATCAGCAATTCGCTGCGGGTCTGTAACCGGTTCGGCTGCGCCATCAAATTGACGTGCTTTTACCCGGATTTTCACGTTGGGATTTGCGACAATATTTCGGTACCAATCTGCTTTGGTTCCTCTCGCGGAGCCGACGTAAATGCAGCCGTTTATCTCTTCATACTGCAGTGGTGTGACCCTTGGCAGCCCGGATTTTCGACCGATGGTGGTCAGCAGCAGCACCACGCGACCATAAATCGGTCCCAGCCCGATGGCATATAAGAATTGCGGAGGGTATTTTAAGATTTTCCAGAGTGAAAAACTTTTTTTATTTTTCATATCCTGCCAGACTCCATTTAATCAAAAGACTAACCAATTTTCTGAAGCATTTCAGTCCAATGTTAATGAGTTTTTATGTCCAACCCAGGTTTCTAGAATCAGTCGGTGATTTCGAACGGTAAATTAACACCTATACCTATTATAGACCCTATCCTTTGTTAGGGCTTCTTATTTTTCTTCACAACTTATTCACATTGCCTTAATTGTTTATTAACAATTGAAATTTATACTATACACAAGTTTGTGAAAATAATTACTATTTAGTCAAAACAAGGAGTAAATAATGAAGAAAAAAGTTGTTTTATTGGTTGCAGTGTTGAGTATTACGCTTTTGAGCTTCTCTGTTGTTAGCCCGGTGTTCGCATCTGAACTGTTCCGGGGCGGTCCAGGCAATGGGGGCATGGGAATTGACGGAGAAAATCCTGATGGAATTGGGAAACAAGGCGCTTATGGCTCTGGTGCCGGCATACCCTTAGATCAATCGATCAACCTGGATGGCGTTCTAGAAGATCTGATCCACGCTAGTCTGGCAGATGCTTTAGATATCGACCTCAGTGATTTGACTGGTCGCATGGATGCCGGGGAAACATTATCGACAATTGCTTTGGACCTTGGATTCGATACGGTAACAATCAGAGACATGATCGTTGCAGCCCGCGCCGATGCCTTGACCCAGGCGGTAGTGGATGGACTGATAACTCAAGAACAGGTAGATTGGATGTCTTCACACGGCAATCGCATGCCTGCCGCGAACTTCGGCGAGGGGATCTGTGATAACACTGGCGAGTGCCTCGAAGATGGTGTTCAACAGAATACTATGATGGAATATGGCTATCGGAAAGGCCGCTGAAAATCAAGTATTGACTTAGTCATTAGTTTTCAAATAAATTGAGGTAGGTTCCGAAGCCTGGTGGAAATGTATTCAACACTAACATTCTTCCAGACATCGTCAATTAAGTACTTTCAAATCAATAAAAACAGGAGGTTCAATTGAAATTATTTCCCAGGAACAAAATATGGCTGCGGACAGTCTTGCAAATTTTTTTCTTTATATTGATCGCCTTGATCGCGGTCAATCACGTTCTGGAAGATAGCGGGGTGAAAATACCGCTGCTGTCAAATGCTTCACTGCATGCAGTCTGTCCCTTCGGGGGTGTGGTATCACTCTATCAATTTGCCGCAGTGGGAACTTTCACCCAGAAAATCCAGCAATCTTCTTTCATTTTGATGATTCTGGTATTCATCCTGGCATTCTTGTTCGGTTCAGTCTTCTGCGGTTGGGTTTGCCCTCTGGGGAGCATCCAGGAATGGGTTGGCAAGCTAGGCAAGCGTCTCTTCAAAAAACGCTATAACCACTTCATCCCCTGGCGAATCGATCAATACCTGCGCTATCTGCGCTACATCATGTTGATTTGGGTACTTTACGCGACCGCCATGACAGGCAAGCTGGCCTTCGGCGATATCGACCCCTATTATGCCTTGTTTAACTTCTGGACTGGAGAAGCATCTTTCACTGGATTGGCTGTATTGGGAGTCACGCTGCTGGCTTCTCTGGCCGTGGAACGGCCCTGGTGTAAATATGCCTGTCCCTATGGAGCCATCTTGGGGATCACCAATTTATTCAGCGTTTTCTCCATCCGGCGGAGAGAATCGACTTGCAAGTCGTGTGATATTTGTTTCCATGACTGTCCCATGAACATCCCCGTACACGCTGTAAAAGTTGTACGGGATCACCAATGTATTGGCTGCCTAGAATGCACATCCGAGGCAATATGTCCGATTGAAAATACTGTTGTTTTTGCTACCAAAGGAAGCCGCTAATGAAAATCCGTTCGAAAACTTTAGGCACCATCATTGCCTTTGTGATCTTCGGGGGAATTTTGGGAGCGTCCACTTTGGGGTTGTGGAAAACCGAATCGGTCAGAAATCCTAACTCAATCCAACGCAACAAATCGATTGGAGAAGCTGCCAGGGAAAATGCTGTAACTGGGGATTACTATCCCGCCGATATTCGCGGCAATCACCGATTTGGCGAGATCAGCGAGATATTCAACATCCCACTAGAGATCCTGAGCCACGCTTTTGCCTTGCCACCGGACGTTGATCCAGCTAATTTCAAAAACCAGGATTTTGATTCCATTTACCCCTCTTTCGAGGGGGAGCAAGAGATTGGCAACGGCTCGGTGAAATGGTTCGTAGCTCTCTATACTGGACTTCCCTTTGAGTTAGAGGATGAAGAAGAAGATACTTATTTATTGCGGCCAGCAGTGGAAATACTAAAAAAACATGCTTCCCTGACCGCAGAGCAAATCGCCTACCTGGATGCATACACCATTGAAATAGAATTCGAAATCCCTGATTCTTACCCGTCAGAAGATGAATTTCAATCCAGCGATGAAGGGGCTGGTGATGGGGAAGAAACAAAACTCAAACAAGATGAAATGATCGTGGCGGGAAAAACAACCTTTGCCGACTTGCTGGACTGGGGCGTGTCGGCTGAGAAAATCGAGACTATCATTGGCGGCGGAATTCCCAACCGGCTTATATTGGTGTACGATTACTGCGCCGAAAATGGGCTGCCTTTTGGACAGATCAAGACGGAATTACAGATTGAGGTAGATACACTAGGACCTTAGGCGATAAGAAATCACCAATTCGTAGAAGAAATCAAAACCCCGATCTTTTGATAAGGTCGGGGGGTTTTTTTTGAGAGGTCGTTCAGAAAAACAAGTTTATAGAACTTGATGCAAAGCGTGATTTGGTTCAGTATCCAAGCACACGTCCACGTTTGTGCAGTTTGATCGACGGCAGAAGGAAGAGGATACCGGAGAGAAAAAGAACGGACAGGTTGAGCCAAAGGGCAAGCTCCCCTGTTCCCAAAACGGCATGATTCATCAAATCCTGTGCATAGGTGAGCGGCGAAAGGTAGGATATACCACGGGCAACGGTGGACATCTCTGCGAGAGGAACAAAAACGCCGCTGACGAAGAGCAGCACCCAGCGTATGAGTGTACTTGGCATCTGGACGTCACCTGGATTTCGGGTGGGGATTGAGCCAAAGATCAGCCCCATTGTCGAGAAGGTGAACGACCCAATGATAATGCCCCCGATCATTAGGGCTGGTTGGGCAATGGAGGCACCCAGGAAAAGGAAACCAACAATTGCTGCGAGGGAGGAAACCACTATGGCAAAGAACGCGCCGACCGCGATTTTCCCCAATAGCAAAGTAAGCAGGGACATGGGTGCTGCGAGCAAGCGGTCATAAGTGCCAAGACGCCGTTCGGTGGGGATGATGAAGGGACCTGCGGCGGCAGCGGTGAAGAAAATTGTGAGCGCGAGCAATCGTGACATGCCCTCTCCTGCGGCCATTTCTCGGCGCACGGAAAAGGAGAAGAACATGAAAAAGGGCATCAGGAAACCAAACATGATCATTCCCGGGCGCAAGTAATATACTTTGATGTCTTTGAGAGTCACTATCCAGGCTTGGGAAAGTTCATCTACGATACGTGTCCAGAAGTTTTTCATTATTGTTTTCCTTTTTTGCGTCGTATATCCGCTTTTTGTTGGGAGGATTCTTCACTCACGGAGCCAACTTGTTGACCAGTGATCTGTAGAAAAACGTCTTCGAGACTGGGGGCTAAAGTGTTGAGACTCACAATATCGAGATTTTCTTTTTCAGAGAACTTCATCAGGTAGGGAAGTAAATCAGGCGGAGAATCGGTATAGAGCCGCCATTTATCGCCAATTTTGAGTACCGTGCTGACTTCAGGCAGCGTGGTGAGTTTTTCTTCCAGTCCCTCGGCGGATAAGGTGAATGCGATCTCCACAGATTGCACTTGTTGAAATGTTTGCTTGAGTTTTTCGGGTGTATCGATGGCAGCTATCTTGCCATGGTTGATGATGGCAACCCGATCGCAGAGTTGATTGGCTTCTTCAATTTGATGCGTGCTCATGAAAACAGTTGTTCCTTCTGCGCTGAGTTGACGGATAAGGGTTCGGATGGTGCGTGCACTTTGCACATCCAGCCCGGGGGTTGGCTCGTCGAGGAACAGCAACGCTGGTTTGTGGATGATCGCCATTGCGATACTCAGCCTGCGTTTCATTCCCTTGGAGAAATTCTCAGCTTTGACATCCTTTTTATCCCACAACCCGAAATCTTTGAGTAATTCTTCGGCGCGCGCTGTGCGATCTGTTTTGGACATGAGATAGAGGCGTCCAGTGAACATCAGGTTATCCCAAGCAGTCAATTCGGTGTAGATGTTTGATTCTTCCGGCACCAAGCCAATCTGGCGTTTGGCCGGGTATGAGTCTTGGGCCAAGTCATGCCCAAGAACCTGGATCTGTCCCTCGGTAGGAGTCAGCAGAGTGGTTAGCATCCGCTGCGTGGTGGATTTCCCGGCACCGTTGGGGCCAAGAAAACCGAAAATCTCACCCTGCTTGACCGTGAAGTTGATCTGATCCACAGCTAAAAATCCTTCCTCTAAGCCAGATGACGGATAGATTTTAGTTAAGTTATGGACTTCAATTGCGTACGACATAATGGATTCGATCCTTTTTATATAGCTGGTATAGAGGACGAGAGCGCAGTTACAAATCCGCTGAGCAGCAAAATACAAACCCCGAACACGATGTTCAGGATTAACAAAGTTGCCTTTAGTTTTTCCTGGGCCGGGGTAGATGCCTGCGCCAATGCCAGGCTGCGATACAGGGCTATAACAATCATCGCCAACACCAGAATGTGTTTGACCGCCAAGACAGCAGTATAGGTATTGCCGAAACTTAACAGTCCCAGGAACGCCGAGTTGCGATTGGCCTGGAGCAAACCCGTCAACACCAACCCGACCAAACTCACATAAACAAGAACGCTATGGCGTTTTTGAATTGCATTCATTAACTTTTTAGTCTCTGGCCCCTTCCCTAATATTTTCTTTGCGGATGGCATGACGGTAAGACCCAGAGTGATCAAACCTCCGATCCAGACCGCGGTGAACAAGTCGTGCAGAAAGGTGACCAGCGCAAAAACGATTGTTTTAGTTGGCATTTTTTTCTCCTATTTCATTATGGTTTGTTTTTCTGACTCATTCGAAGCAAACGATAGGCCTCGTTGATATCTGCAGCTGTCAGCAATCCAACGATATTGCCTTCATCATCTACAACGGGAATAGCCCTTGTTTTTCCGGCTGCCATGTCTTTTTGGGACTCGTAAAGAGGCCGGTCCGGTGTAGTTGTTGGAAATGTTTTTTGCATGACAACTCGCACTGAGGTATTCTGGTCATGAGCCTGTAAGCCTTTGAGTAAATCTCTCTCGCACAATAAACCTACAACTTGATTGCTGGGCCACTCTGTCACAGGAAAATCGGACTGGGAAGTTGAGAGGGTTAGGTTTATGGCTTTGGATAAACTATCGTTGACTCTTAAAGTTTTAGGTTGTAAGGTCATTGCTTGTGAAACTTTCATATCGCTGAGGACGCTTTTCACGGCAACATCTTTGCCCTCTTGCCCGGCACCCATCCAGACAAAGATTGCAATCAATACCAGGGTATAGCTGCCATTCATAAAACCCCATAGGCCAAACAACAACGCTAACCCTTGTCCGATATTTACGGCAATATTGGTCGCTTTTGAGCGGTCCATTTTCTTGGCCAGGGAAGCCCGCAGGATGCGGCCTCCATCCATAGGATATGCGGGAATTAAATTAAACAATCCTAGGAGCAGGTTGGTCATCGTCAGGTACGCTAACATACCGTTCCAACTGACCTGTCCCATCGAGCTGTATAACTCATCCAGTGAGATGATCGCCTGCGTATTCAACAGCAAACCAATTCCAAAAAGCACGCCGGCAATAATAAAGTTGACCAGCGGTCCAGCGATGGCAATACGGATTTCCTTCGTCGGATCCTCAGGTATCTCCTCAATGCGCGCCAGCCCGCCCATGGGCATCAGCGTGATGTCATGGACAACAATACCGAATTTCAGGGCTTGCAAACTGTGCCCAAACTCGTGTAAAGTCACACTGGCAAAAAGCAGCAGTGTGGCAACAATGCCGAATACAGCTCCCATTAATCCTTCACCGGTGCTTACACTCCAGCGATAGGCTGCCCAAATCAGGATCAGCACGAATGTCAGGTGTATTTTGACATCGATCCCTTTTACTTTGAAAAGCTTAAATGACCAACTCATCGTTATATTCCTTCATAGGTTTTTTTTTGTTTGGACTGTTATTTTCTGAAAATATTCTGTTCCCAGGAATATATGCTGCTGCTTTTCCGGAGTGTCCAAAATAGGCGAATTAGCTATCTGGCTGCGGTGGCAACGGATGGCAGCCATTTTTGCATCCCAAACTGTCGACACATCCAACGTGAGTGTCACTTCTTCGTCGGGGACGGTGTGCAGGTGCGGCATTTTCAAAGTCTCGGCCAGGCTGCGGGGCACAACGATGTGATAGAGAGCGTCAACCGCATGAGCAGCCTCTTTGTGTTCGGGATATGCCGTAGAGTCGGCTGCCAGCTGAAAAGCTTTTTCTGTCCAACTGCTGACAGCAACATGGTCGGGGTGTCCGGAAACACCGCTGGGAGGCCAGGTCAGTAAAACTTGCGGGCGCAGTTTCCGGATAGCCCGTACCACCTGTCCAACAGCACCCTCCTCATTCACCTGAGGAAGCGTTCCATCCTGGTAATCCAAGAAGCGGGGCGGCTCAATGCCCAGGGCGCGGCAGGCGCATTCCATCTCGCTTTGACGTACTTGACCAGTCTCTTCTGGATCCATATTGAGGATCCCCTGCTCGCCGCGTGTGGCGCACAGCACCCAGACCTGAGCGCCTTTCCGGGCCAGCAGGGCTAAAAAGCCACCAGCCCGGTACGACTCGTCATCTGGGTGGGCAAAGATTGCGAGAAAACGTCCAATTTTATTCATGCCGTAGCAGTTTGCACCCGGTCTAATTGGATACTTTTTTGTTTTTTTGTGCCTGGACGATCATCAGTGTAAGAATAATTGACCAGACAACTAATCTGACGATCATTGCTTTGATACTGTCCGGGGCAACCACATCTCGATAAGCAGTTTGCAAAACCAGCATAACGGTGCCGTGAATAGCAAACATGCCTATGGCGGCTGGCATAGCAAACTTGCTGCCTTTCCAAATAAGGATTGCGGTAATCAAGGCGGATATCAGGCCAGCAATAAAGTTATAGATCGGGAGCCAATCAATCACGTAATAATCCATGATCTTTCCTAATAAAACCTGACCGCCAGCAAAGATAGCCATCGCGCCAATAATAAATGCGAGGACGGCAGCAATTTTCCTGTAAATTGAATTCATTTTTTTCTCCTGAAAATAAGGGGGGTTGGAATAAAAAAAGGTGTGTTTTTCTTATAAGCCAGATATTCATTTCCAAATCTAATTTCAAGTTCTTTTTCTTCAATGAACTTAGTGTAGAGCAAGATGGCCACCGAAAAGATCGATACCATCGCTAAGGAACTGATGGAATCAAACAAAATGCTGATTCCAAAAAAGAGATTGATCACGCCAAAAAATAGCGGGTTACGACAATACAAATATGGCTTTTGGACAACGAGTTTTTGAGTAGCCATCAAAGGCATAGGCGTTCCCTTGCCAAGCTCTCCTTGTGCTCTGATAGACCAGAAGAGGAAGATTGAACCTAAGGTTATTAAACTTCCACCCAGTATAGCTCTGACAACTGGGGTTAAAAATGTCGGAAGACTCAACCAACGATCCAAAAAGAATTTGGGAATGATAAAGAGAAGAGCAGGAAAGAAGAATGTATAAACAAAGACAGGGAGCGCCTTGGCAAGAAAACGCCTTCTTGAAGTAAGCGGACGATTGGATGTTTCTGCTAATTTATCTGCAATTTTCATGGTATCCCTTGTGAAAACTCTTCTGACCTTTTAAATACTCTTTAGCAGGTTGTTGGTTTTTTTACTACGATTGCGCTTCCATTTGGTGAAATAAGGAATCAGGTATAGATAAGATCCGCTGATCACCAGCAGTAACATTAAAATTGATTGAAATTGTTCTATTTGGGGCGGTAGGTGTTCAGCTCCTGCTCCGGAAAATTTAGAAATAACCGCAAGAGGAATGATTATGATTGTGGGTATAGCTATCCACCGGTGAAATTTTCGAGTCCATTTGTTAAAGAATTTTTTCATTTTGTTTCTCCTATTGTTTTATTTTCGACAGTTTGTATAGCTTTTTCAAGCAAATTTATCAAGGTCGTTCTTTCTTGAGGAATGAGTTCAGTAAGCAGTCGTTCAAACTTCTTACAACGGAATTCGAGCGTACGCTGATGTAGTTTCTGACCTTTAGGAGTTAAAAAAAGCTGCACAGCTCGGCCATCCTGGGGATCTGACTGGCGAGTGAGGAAACCAGCTTCTTCTAATTGACTCACACCAATGCTCACTGTGGGTTTTGACAGTTTTAAACCGGAAGCCATAACTTGAATACCACAACCTGGATTTAAGGTTAAGAATTTAAGGAAAGCTAATTGCGATGGTGATACGTTGGCCTCCCTAGGCGGGGCAGTTTGGGTTCCCACCCGGCGCAGCCTGTCCATCAGATTTAGAAATTGTTCTGCTGATTGTTCAAGATTGTTTGTCATGAGCTTTATTCCTGACTAAAAACATCGTCTTACTATTTTTTCAAATGTTCAAATAATTCTTGATGGGTAATCCATTAAAGAAATCTATTTAGCCCCAATATCGCCCTTTACAGCCTTATCCAAGATGCTCAAGAACTCATCTAGGGGCACACTATGGATGCGTGCGGCTACCTTTACAGTAAGAACCTTACCCAACAATGCGCGCAATGAATATCGCCCAACACGGTTGACGCCAAATATTTCCATGACATCCGCAATATCACCGTACTCGTTGAGAATATCTGCAACTCGAGTGTCTTTAGTTATTTCCATATCCTGTTCCTTTAGCACTATAGTTAGTTAGTCTAACTAACTATAGTACTAAGTATAAGGTTTGTCAAGGGCTTAAAAAGACCAAGCTCTGTTTATCTGAAAATGCCTTTGTCCTCTGACCGGGAGGAATAAGCTGCAAAACATGACGGTAAGGAAATTTTTAAACAGACAAGCTCCGAATGTGAACCCCTCCTTACATCATCTTTTCTTATGAGAAACGAGAATGTAATGTACTATTGACAATATGTAAGATACAATATACAATATGTAAGAAATAATATACATAAGGAGATAAAATAATGACCCAAACACAAATTAGAGCGCGTTATGGAGTAGGAATCTGGGGGCTGGCTGGAGCAGCTTTCGGATTGGTTTTCTTTCTAGGCGGAGGTGCAGCTACCTACGCGGAGGACTCGATTCGGATGGGGATTGCCTCGGTGATTATAGCTGTTGGATTCGTTAGTTACTTCAGCATGATCTACCTGACCCGGGAGAAATCAAATGGCAAAGCCCTGATTAGAGACGAACGAGACCTGGAGATTGCCCGCCAGGCGAATGAGATTACCCTGGTTGCAGTGTTGGGATTCATTTTTGCTGTTTGCATCGGCTTGTTCCTCGCCTACGAAACCGCTGGCAGCCTGCCCGTTGGATGGATGTGGTTCCTGGCCTATGCCACCTCCTGTTTCGGACTGCTCGCACAAGCCGTTGCCACACTGGCGGCACACAGAAAAATGAGCGACAATGGCTAAAGAGAAGATTCATAACCATATCCGCAAACTGCGTTTCGAGCAGGGCGAAATGACCCAGCAGGAACTATCCGACCAATGCGGATGCACCCGGCAGACAATCATCCCCCTTGAGCAGGAAAGATATGTACCTTCCCTGCTCCTGGCGATCAAGATTGCTAAAGCCTTTGGCAAAACAGTGGACGATGTCTTTCAACTGCTAGATGATGGGAAAGTTAAGTAAGAACGTGCTCAACTGGTCGCTGGTGCCGTTCTCCCAGAGAGAGCTGTTCACCGGGCCGCTCGCTATTTAGTTGGATTTGAAAAAGGAATAATAACAAAAACACTAAGGGCTTATCCCTTCTTTGGGACCAAAACGGAGGATTAGGCTTCCTTAAAAACTTCCTGACTTATTTTCACCAATCAAAGTATTCTAGGGTACCGGTGTGATGGTCATCAGGGAGAAGCTGCTGTTGGTTTGAACCATCAGCATCCATCAATATTAACCTATGGTAACCACCGACCACCTGGTTGCTGTCGTTTGTAACCCAATCTATTGTGCCAAACAAGATCTGGCTCCCATCAGCAGAATACAGGACAACTCCCCAACCCGCATCGCTGCTGTTAGTCAGCCTCTCAACATTCCCATTTAGGTCAACTCGATGGACATTCCAGGGAATGAGTTCCTCCCAGTCCTCTGCGAAATTGGTTGCGTCAAACCAGATCCTACTCCCTTCAAACCTGGTGAAAAGAATATAGTCACCTTTGGGACTCCAGCTTGGATCGTGATCGGACTGCCAACCGCCAGTTGTTGTCAACCTTTTTGGATCAGATCCATCACCCCCCATGATGTAGATTTCTTCTCGTCCGCTTTGTTGAGTATGGCGAGTAGATTTAAAGACGATCTTGGAACCATCTGATGACCACTCAGGGTCATTGTCTTCCCAGGGAGAATTCGTGAGCTGTGTTAGACCACCTCCATCAATATTCATTAAATAGATGTCTGCTGTGCTTGAAGGATTCCCTTGAGCATCTCTGAAAGACCCAAATACGATCTTGGAACCATCTGGCGACCAATCGGCGTGAGCATCAATAACTTTGTTATCCGTGAGTTGAGTCACATCCCCTGAATTTATATCAAGGATGTATATCTCCCAGGAAAGCAGATTGCCTTCATCACCTCCGTTGAAAACAACTTTATTTCCGTCGAAGGAGAGGGCCGGATTGTTTTCATGGAAATTGTTATGAGTCAGCCTGTTTATCTGTCCATTTTTATCCAGCAGGTACAGTTCACCTTCAGCCGAGTCTGCCTTCGACATAAAAACTATTCTTTCATTAGGCTGCTCTTTCCAAAGCGCATAAGGGTCTTCCTCTCTGATAGGCTCCCTAGTGCTGCAAGAGATAAACAGAGTTAACAGAAAAAACACTACAATAAAATTGATAAGGGGGGATCGTTTGAAGTTTATAATATTTTTGACACCCTTCCAAAATATATTGTAATTCGAACGGAAGAGGGGAGCGCAATCCTTCGTCAAAGCCATTCCTGCGAAAGGCAGCAAAGGAAAAGCGTCTTCAGTTCATCTCATCTATCTCAATCAACAGCCAGCGGTAAGGTCTTTTTTACTTTAAAACAAAACCGTTGAGTGGGAACAATATAGGCAAGCTCTTTACAGAGGAAAGATCCCTGGCTGCTCTCTCCTTGAAGTTTGTTAAGCATTTTTTCGTTTACAGTCGGACCGGAAATTCCCTCGGTAATGGTCATGTGGGGGATAAAACCACCCGTATGCGGCAGGTCCAAGTTAAAGAAACCGGTTTGGTGGAGAGCATGGCGAAGTTCAAGTACCCTCTTCTGGGGTTGGATTTCATACCAGATGCAAGGATAAGGAAGAAATGAATTTAAGGGACCAAAATCAATTAAAAAGGATCCAAAACTTTCTACTACACTCAAGACCTGGTCCCATTCGTTACCAGAAAATTCTTTCCGCAGCGGCTGGGTGACTGATATGTGGGCCTCACAATAAGATTGGGAAAGCGGATCGTATTGTTCCCGTTGTTTGTTTACCACACAACGAATCTCATCCGGAGGCCAGATTACAATCGTACCGAATTGGGATGGTTTTTGCCAATCTTGCCAGGATTTCATCAAGGGTCCTTTTAGCATTAACAGAAGGGTGCTCTGCCCTTCCCTATCATCTCCCCTGGCAAAACTGATCAAGACAAAGAGCCAGAGACAGAGGGGTTAGAATGAATTTCTTTTATTGAATGTTACTCACTCATAAACTTTAAAAAAACCACCGCTGGCATATATAAGTTGGCCTGTCTAACGGATGAGCTCATTTGTCCTGAGGTAACGAAGGGTTGAGAAGCCCCTCTACAAGCTCACTTCGGTGGAGTTTATCCCGAGCCCTTCAATTCCGCTGCGCTTCATTCAGGACAGGCTTGACGAGAGGCTCAGTACGGGCGGGAATTCGCAGTACATGCGGGATAAACATAGCGAAGGTCAACTGGTGTGTACCTTTCTAGCCAGCTGCGAACAGGTTTAGTCCTCATCATGTTCATCGAATTAACTGCTTTTTATTATTTGTTTTGCCATCTGAAAACTCATCGTTTTTCCACTAATCTCATCAAAATGCGTTTTCATTATTTCATATCCCAATTGATCATACAATTTCTTTGCCGCTTCGTTCTCTTTAAATACATGCAACCAGACTGCACTTCTTCCCAACTCTGCTGCTTTTCTTTCTAACGCTAACATTGCCCGCCTTCCATATCCTTGTCGCCGAAATGGCTCGTCCACGATTATGTCATATAAAAAAGAAACCTGTTCCCCACCGATATCTGTTTTCCCTACCCAGATAACCCCCAACTTTTGGTTATTGTCTTTATTTATTATTTTGAAAAAATCATGTCCTTCTGTCTTTTGACCTAAAGGCAACATTTGTTGAAGTTGCTCTATAGCTTTCAGTTCCGCTTCCGCTTCTTCCCAATGGCCAGCCTTCACATTCTCTTCAGCATAAGAGGCAATTGAGCCTTTCAGGTAACTCTCAAAAAGCTCTTCTCCCATTGTTTCTAGCCGAACCATAAAATTCTCCTTCGTATCTATTTGATGGAATTGTATTTGGAACCTAATGGATGAGTTTTAAGAATCCCTTCGATAAACTCAGGACAAGCCCTTCGATTCCACTTCGTTTCACTCACTTCGTCTTCGCTCACTTCGTCTTCGCTGCGCTTCGCTCAGTACAGGCTCTTCGGCAAGCCTGTCAACGTGAAACGACTTGTTACCCTATTTCGTTCGTTGATATGAATTCCTTCAAGTCTGAATCCAATATTCTTTTTATTTCATTAATATTATCTTCACTTGTTTCTGTGAATAAGAACCCAAAAACAGGATATTCATTGTAATTTATTTTCCTTAACTCTAATGGATTTTCAAATTTGGAAAGTAGTTTTTTATAATTAAAGGAGGTTATTTTTTCAATATCAATACCTGTTGAATTGTCTAAGATGATGATACTAAATAGTTTTCCTTCTTTATCTTTAAGAAGCTCATCCCAATTTGGTTTGATTTGTGAATAATAATATAAATATGGATTAAATCCATAGGCCAAATAAGTTAAATCTGCTGTTGTGCACCAACCACCAAATCGCATCGGATTGACTTCGACAGGAAATAAGGTGCCATTGCTGGCTCTTCTAATTTCAATATGTACAGGAAAGTTTTTTAGCTCCCCCAAATTGCCGATTTTCGCAGTAAATTGGGTAAATTCTTCAAGATTGCTCTCAATAATTTCTTTAGATGTTGTATAAACTCTGTCACTAACATCATCATCTGATGAAAAAAAATGTTTATGGATGTTCAGGATAACTGCTTCACCATTCGAATCAAAATATGCATCAACAGAAAATTCTTCTCCCTTTATACATTGTTCGATAATAAATAAACTCGGATCAACAACTTCAGCAGGATATAAATCCTTATTTTGATCTATTTCTTCATAAATCAAATTTATTGTACGCTTCCACTCCTCCGAATTTGTAACCTTATGAACACCCATGCTCATAAATCCGGTAGATGGTTTTATTATCAATGGCAGTGGTAATTCAGAAAACTGAATATTGGATAAGTCTTCAACTTTAACCGCTTTGAAGTAAAAATCAGGAAACATTGATTTTGTTAATTCACGAAACTTATATTTGTTTTTAAATAAGTCAATTTTATCAGGTAAGTCACTAAAGGATAAATACTTCGCTATCCAGCCTATGGAATTTTCAGATGTAGTGTACAGGGAAAGATTATCTGACTCCTGAGCCATTTTAACTGCTTGGGCTTCACTAATAATTTTTGTCCCTTGAAAGAGGTCTAATTCTTTTGCCATATCTGTACCTACTATTGGTATGGCATTATCTCTGATTGTCATCTTGAAAAAATTTGAGACGTATGGTTTATCAACAAAAAACAATATTTCCTCCTTATGACATGAATATCAACTAAGCATCGCGAAGCATCCTGAGGTATCGAAGGGCAACGATTCATAGTTGTCTATTTGGCCTTGACAAGTCGCGAACTTACGTAACCAGATACAGCAAACAGAATGGCTAGAAATGCTCCGAACATAGTCAAACCCAACACCCAGCCGATGACCCTCGCACCGATAATAGTTACCGGATCGATTACTTGATCCAATAACAAAAACCGACAATGGCAATGACGAAACCAACTGTCGACCCGATTGCAACCCTCTTAGCAGACTTCAATGAGATTCGACTCCTTACAAGAATAGCAATAACAAGAACGATCAGGAAAGATATTACGACAAATTGTCCCATAGAGCTTCAAATCATCATCTTCTGTGTGAATCTAGTTTTTTTTGGCCGCCTAATGGATGGCGCATAAGCCACCACGCGGGTCTCGCAGTGCCACTAAGTTTATCCTAAAATGAACCAAAAATAAACAAATTTCAAAGGGATCTTAATGGCGTGGTCGACTCCATGCGCGCGTAGAGCGAGGCCGCCGCACCTCTGTTCTAATAACTGCTAGGTAAATAGGGGTTCAAATTCTGCTGCGGCATCAATTAGCGCTTCTTGTTCACCTTTGGTCAAAGCAGTGAAGTTCTCACAAGCTCGAAGCACAAGCGGTAACACTTTTATGTCTCCTGCGGTGCACAACCCAGTTACATCTTGCGACAGAACAAAGTCAACTGCCTGCTGAATCTGGTCTGCATCTGTAAATGGTTGATACCAGGTATCATGTGTTTTGGTTTGCTCACCCCAAGGTCCTTTGGCGATCGATTTGATGACCATGATGCCCACATTTTTAGCCCGGCATCGCTGAAGGAGTTCTTCAGTATTCTTCCGATAGGTTGAATTACCATATTGGACAAAATTGATCGGAAACAGCACCGAGTCAAAGTCAAAACGGCGCAGGGCTTCAAGCAAGATTAAAGGGACGTCGACCCCATGACCCGTTATGCCTATGTAATCTATCAAACCCGCATCTCTTGCCCCAATGAGCGCTTCAAGTGCACCTCCGGAACGCGTCACTTCGTCCAATTCTTTCATACTGGTGATGGCGTGAATTTGGTACAAATCAAAGTGATCGATCTTTAGACGTTCAAGCGATTGACGCAATTCAACCTCTGCGCCAGCTTTGGCGCGCTCCATGGTCTTGCACCCTACGAAGAAGCGACCGCGCTCTCGGGCTAACCAGGGTCCTAAACGTTCCTCAGCTTTGCCGTAAGA
>JAUWEC010000051.1 GCA_030608465.1 Chloroflexota bacterium | reverse complement strand
TATCGAATTATACGCCATCCAGCATATGCCGGGGCGCTCCTTGCCTCTTTGGCCTTGCCGATTATGCTTGATGCGATCTGGTCGCTGGTTCCAACACTGGTCATGGTGGTTGCTCTCATAATCCGCACCAGTTTAGAGGATCGGATGCTCAGAGAAGAGCTGGATGGGTATCAGAGCTATTCAGAGGAAACATGCTATCGGTTAATTCCTGGTCTATGGTGAAAGAACTTGAAGAAACAGATGATCACAATAGATGAAGTATTTAATTGCTGCCAAACCACAGCTTGCACCCGATGCGGCTATCGCCTCTATAGATCGGCAGCCACATGTGCTTGTGTTTGGTCTGGATGCAAGATCTCTTTCCCGCATCCGGCGCGGGCGGGTGATGTCCACTGTTGAGCCGATGCACTTCTTGATGTTCAAGATATCTTTAGGGCAATCACAGTTTGACAGGTAATATTCTATGTTCTCTCATCTAAGAAAGAAGCATTTACTTTACGGTTTTCTTATTGCTCCCGTTTTTATGATTGTATTTGTAGTTTATTCTGCTTTACTTGGCAGATCAGATCCGAAATACATCGAAACACTATGTATCGAACAAAGATGTGAGTGTGCCGATTGGTATCGGCGCAGTGTCGGTCAATACAAGGTCGAAAACAATGTTTGGAATAAGGGGAATGTGAACTCGTATCAACAGTGTGTATTTATCAGTGATAGTAACAGTGGCATTGATGTTGGCTGGGCTTGGAATTGGCCAGGTATTCGTTTCAATGTAGTGGCCTACCCAAACATTATCTACGGAAAGAATCCCTGGCTTCTATCAACCTCACCAAAGCTACCTTTGCGAATAGATGAAATCAATTGTCTGGAAGTTGATTTTGATGTAATTCAGAGAGGAAGTGGCAAGGGTAATCTGTCCATTGATTTATGGATTACTAACAGCGTATCCTCACAACCTTCAGATATTACTCATGAAATTATGATTTGGCTTTCACATGAAGGTATCTGGCCTGCTGGGTCACGTGTAGGCACGATTAATGTTGATGGCAATGACATCGGATTGTGGAAGAAAGAGAATCACAGTCCTTCAGAAAATTATGAGTGGACGTTCTTGGCTTATGTTTATGAATCCGATCTTACTGAAGGACCAATTTACATTCATGATTTCCTAAGCCATCTTGTTGAGAATGGTTACATTGCATCGGACGGATACTTGGCGAGCATACAACTGGGCAATGAAATTGTTAGTGGACATGGACAATCGCTGATACGGAATTATGAAGTCCGGTTTTGCGATCAGTAATTCATCATCGGCATAACCTCTCGATACGGGCGACTCCGCGGACGTGGCGAGATCGAGATGAGCGATGAAATTTGGAGAGGTGCGAAATTGTGAGCTGTGCCGAGAGAGGCGCCTAAGCTCGTAACCGATATACCGTACAAGCTGTGAGCCCGGGAGAAGAGAGGATCAACGATGACAGAACAGAGAACACATCCATCTCCCAACCGCCTAACCTTCTTTGATAACTTGCGTTATCTGATGGTCTTGCTGGTTCTCATTTTTCACTCCGGTGCTAGCTATGGGTCAATGGTCGCCTTTTGGCCCTACCACGATCCAAACCCAACAGAGTTCATTGACATTTTCATGCTACTGTTGGACGTATTCATAATGAGTATCCTGTTCTTCATCGCTGGGTATTTTGCCCTCCCATCTTTGCAAAAGAAGGGGGGCGGGGGTTTTCTCAAGTCCAAGCTCAAGAGCCTGGGGTTTCCATGGCTGGTTGTGACGATCTTTGTGCTCCCTATTCTAGACTACATCCATTACTTCACCCAATCCGCAGGCAAGGGATTTTCTCCAAGAAGTTTTGGTACGCACTGGTGGTTGAGCATGAAGAAGACCACTGAGTTTTACATCGGACGTCTGAGGATGTCAGAATACCTGGATATGACAGAGCACTTCTACCAGCGGTATATGTGGTTTCTGTCCTTGCTGCTCTTGTTCTTCGTCGTATTCTGAATGCTCTATGAGGCTTGGGGAAAGTGGGGTAGGACTCCGGAACGATTAACCCTAGATGACACAGCATCCAATAGAGACGTTTACTTGACTCTGTCAATTGTTGGTTTTCTGAACGTTGTGCTCTTTGCGCTGGTCAAGTTTCTCGTCTCTTCTCCTGACAATCCTTTTGATATGGTGTGGTTCTCACTGGGAAATCTCATTCAATTCGAGACCGCCAAGTTAGCTTTTTACGTACCCTACTTTGGCTTGGGCGTTTACGCTTACTCCAAGAAATGGTTTACAAGTGGCGAGAATTTTGGGCAACCCCGGGTGTGGGGATTGATTTGTTTCTTATTGATGGTTGTAAATATGCTGGTTGGCAGGAGCATGACCAGGGCCGCTGAGCCTTCCATAGGACTGCAAGTGGCATTTGTGGTGCTCTACCCTCTCTGGACGTTGTCGTTTCTTGGTGCGTTCACGGCGTTCGCGTCCAGACGTTGGAACCATGCCACACCACTTGACAGGGAGCTTTCCGCTAACTCGTATAACATGTATCTGGTGCACTATGTGTTCGCTATGACATTACCGCTGCTCTTGAGCGCCTGGAGAGGAGGTTCTGCATTAGTCAAGTTTGGGACTGTGGCTCTATCAACCGTGCTGCTGAGCTATGGGTTCAGCAGATATGTGACTAAGCCGTTCCCTCGCCTTGTGGTGATTAGACTGGTTGGCTTGAATGTATTGTTGGCTTTGACCACTTAAGAGCGACCTTAAGCCTGCTTGGAGAACGGCGATTGTTGATAAGGGGAAGGAATAGAGGCAGCATAACAATTCACTGGAGCTGACGCAACCTCAGCATGAGAATTGGATGAAGAAACTTTGCAGTGCTGCTGAGCGCTTCCGTTATTTTGTGTCTTTTTTTCAGGGTTCTATCCAAACTGAACTGGGGGTTTATTCATCGAAGTGTGGAAAATAGGGTTATTTCAGAAGTTTTTCTAATATTTCCCGCACCAGCTGGGGATCGGCTTTCCCACCCGATTTAGCCATCACCTGGCCAATCAACCAGCTGATCACGCCGCCTTTTCCTGACTTATATTGCTCTATCTGGGAGGGGTTCTCCTGGATGACTTCCTGGCAGATGGATTCGATCGCGGCGCTGTCGGTTACCTGCGCCAATCCTTCTTCTTCCACAATCTGCCGGGGATCTTTCTGAAGCTTCTGGGTTTTTCGGATCAATTCTTTCCCGGTACTGGTGTTAATCACTCCCTCATCAACCAGCTTTAAAATCTCAGCCAGACGTTCCGGGGTGAGGTATAACTCGGCTGCGGATAAATGCAGCTCATTCATTAATCCCAACAGGTCGTTGATTAACCAGTTGGCAGCCTGTTTCGGTTTCTGGGGATAATGCTTCACGATCCCTTCAAAGTAGTCCGCCAATTGCCTTTCAGTGGTGAGAACTTTTGCTTCCCGGGCTGGAAGTTTGTATCCATCTATAAATCGGGATTCACGTTCGAGCGGCAATTCTGGTAGGCTTTCCACCAATTCTTTGATCCGGTCTTTTGTGAGTTCAACTGCAAGAAGATCTGGTTCCTTAAAGTAGCGGTAATCGGCTTCAGTTTCCTTGGAGCGCATCTTTGAGAGGGTTTGGGTATCTTCATCCCAGTCCAGCGTCCAGGATTCGATTTTATTTCCGGCTTCAACTTCCTTGATCTGGCGTTCGATTTCGGCATTAATGGCATCCCTGCCGTGCTCAATGGAGTTGACATTTTTGATCTCGGTTTTGGGATTTAGGACTTTGGATCCCTTTTCCCGGATGGATACGTTGGCGTCAAAACGCATCTGCCCCTTTTCCATACTCGCTTCCGAAACCCCAATCCAGCGCAGCAGCTGCCGAAACTGCCGGATATAATCGGCTGCTTCATCCGCGGAACGTAGATCGGGTGCTGTGACCATTTCTACCAGGGGGACCCCGCAGCGGTTGAAATCAAGCAAACGCCGCCCGGGTTTATGGATGGTTTTTCCAGCATCCTCTTCGATATGCAGCTTCTCGATCCGAATCCGCCGGGTCGAGCCATCCTCCAGCGGTAGATCCATGAGGCCGCCTTTGGCAATCGCCAGGTCATACTGCGAAATCTGGTAGCCTTTGGGAAGATCGGGGTAAAAATAATTTTTTCGGTCAAAGTATGATACCGGTTGAATATCCGAATTCAGGGCCGCTGCCAGCAGAACAGCTTTTTCAATCACGGCCTGGTTTGGCACGGGTAGAACACCAGGCTGACCAGTGCAGACCGGGCAGATATTGGTATTTGGCGGATCACCCCAGGAATCTGCCTTGCAGGCGCAGAATATTTTACTTTCTGTATTGAGCTGGACATGAATTTCCAATCCGATTACTGCTTCATAATCACTCATAATGACCGCACTTCCTGGTTTTTTAATTTTTCGCTAAACCTTATTTTTACCACAGTTTGGGCCGCCGCAGGGGGGTTTTCTGCTACTTATGCTGTACCTGATATTATACATGGAGTATAATCAAAGCCATGAAAAAATCTTCCTGGATCTTGATCCTGGTTGGCTTAACTCTGATTGGTTTGGTTATTATAGCCCTTCCGTTCCAGTCACCAGTTTTGGCAGCGCCCAATCCCCAACTGACAAATTTCCCGACGCCAACACCTGGATCGGATGGCAGGATCATCTATATCGTGCAGGCTGGAGATACCCTCTGGCGCATCGCGGCAGTCTCAGGTCTGGATCTTGCCGATTTACGGGACCTCAACCAACTGGGTGTGGAAGATATCGTATTTCCCGGGCAGCGGTTATTCTTAGGTTTGGGCGGTCCCGCTGGAGAGCAGCCGACTGCGGCTCCAGTAATCACCGAAGAATCAGCTGAACCAATTAATACTCCGGTTCCAGGACTGGGTACTTTGTGCGTGCTCTTGTTTGAGGATATCAATGGGGATTCCATGCGCCAGGAAGAGGAGATTAGTTTGCCGGGCGGCGCAATTAATATCAGCAACCGGGATGGATCGGTTTCCATCACCGAAGATACCCTGGAACACAATCCCGACTCAGTGACTGATGATTATTTTTGTACAGAAGGGTTGGATGAGGGGGACTACAATGTCAGTGTCGCCATACCAGAAGGCTACAATCCCACCACGTCATTAAATACCGGCATTCAATTATTGGCCGGGGATACCACTTTCCTGACCTTTGGTGCCCAGGCAGGTTCGGTGGTGATTGAAGAAAACACTCCTCTCCCGGAAACCACAGGTAATACACCTCTTCTGGGAGTAATCGGGGCTATTTTACTGCTGGGCGGAATTGGTTTGGGTGTGTATTCGATCTGGTTCAGGCGATAAACATTTCTGAATCGATAAAAACGGGCAGGTTAAATTCACCTATTTAGCTGGAGACTTCGGAGGTCAAGTCAACCTCGGAGGTATCATCGACCTCGGGATAATTCTGCAACCATAAAGAACCGGCTGCAAGGCCGGTTCTTTTTTTGCTATTAATTACATCCAAGGCATACTTTTTTCCGGTCAGGTGCGAAGCGCCTATTTATACCCCTCCGGATGCGACTGATGCCAGGACCAGGCGCTCTGGATGATGTCTTTTAAATCGGGGATTTGGGGTTCCCAACCCAACTCTTTCCTGATCTTTTCTGATGATGCCACCAATCGGGGAGAGTCGCCCGGCCGGCGGTCGATTTCTTCAACCGGGATGGGAAAACCGGTGACTTCCCGGGCGGTTTTTATAACCTCTCTGACAGAATATCCTTTACCGTTGCCGAGGTTGTAAACCAGTTTTTTTTGGTCCTGCAAAGCATCCAGCGCCAGGGTGTGAGCGGAAACCAGGTCAACGATGTGAATATAGTCCCGGATGCAGGTGCCGTCCGGGGTGGGATAATCCGTGCCGAAGATCTTGATATCTTCCCGTTTTCCAAGTGGGACCTGCAGGACAAGCGGGATCAGATGTGATTCCGGCTGATGGGCTTCCCCTTGATCGGGCAGGGCGCCGGCGGCATTAAAATAACGCAGCGCAGCGTATCGAAGTCCGTGAATTTCCCGGTAAAAATCCAGAACCTCTTCGATCATTAGTTTTGTATGGCCATAAATATTTACTGGTCCCAGCGGTGAGTTTTCCCCTAAAGGTTGATCGCTGGATTGGTAGACAGCGGCTGTAGAAGATAAAACAAAACGACCGATGCCGGCTTTGACTGCCGAATCGATCAGATTTACAGAATTAATGAGATTATTTTGATAATACTTGGGGGGATTAACCATACTTTCCCCGGCTTCAATAAACGCCGCAAAATGCATCACAGCATCAAATTTATTTACCTCCAGGGCGGATACCAAAGTTTTTTTGTCACCGAGATCACCCTGGATGAATTCTACTCCTGCCGGTACCGCTTCCCTGTGGCCTGTGACCAGGGAGTCATATACCGTTACCTGGTGCCCGGACTCGAGCAGTTGTCTGGCAGCAATAGATCCAATGTATCCGGCTCCGCCGGTTAGAAAAATATTCATAGGTTTTTTCCTTTATCCAAAAGGTTGCCTCAGATAGTATACTCCATGCTCTCCTGATGGGGTTGTAAATTTCTGCTGCACCTCAAGGGTTTCTATTTCTACCGGGAACTTCAGGCAGCTGCCCACCAATCCTTCCCTTCAATGAGATTCATTTTTTTTAGATTTTCTCGGATCAAGGGACGGGCTTTGCGGGCTCTGACCGCAGCCAGCAGGATTGGATGTTGGTATTGTTTCCAAAGAGAAAGTAGGTCATCCTGGGAGATGATCGGTTTTCCCCGGCGGGTGCTCCCGATCTTCTTGGGATCGACATCAATGAAGGCAGTCAGGGGTAGACCTTCCCGAGAGAGGTGTTTGCTTATCCGCCGGCCGGTCATTCCAGCACCCCAGATGAATACAGCGTCCCGGTCTCTGGCGGGGCCTTTGGCCAGATAATGGGCTTTTGCCCGTAAAAAATTTTCCACAGAGTATCTTGAATCCTGGTGGGTCAGCCTTTCAGGATGCTCCCGCCATTCCAGCAGCACCTGGGGGATTTTGGCAAATTGGGCACCGGCCAGGTAAAGACGAAGCCAGAGATCATAATCCTCCGGCCAACCGTGATCTTGATACCCTCCTACCTGGTCGATCCAGGATTTACGAAAGGCAGTGCTGGGATTGGCAAGGGGGCTCTCTATAAAAATTTCCCGGGAGATATCTTCATGGGTTACCAGGGAGTTCAGCCAATCATAATAGAGTTTAAATCCCTCGCCGACAGTCTCAGCGGGGAACCCATTTACCAGCGAACCAACGACAGCAACAGCCGGGTTATCGAGTAAATATTCTCTTTGCAACCTGATCCGGTCAGGATGGCAGCGGTCATCGGCATCCATGCGGACGATTAACGGAGTCCGGCAGAGGGCAAGCCCGGTATTGGCTGCCTGGATGACACCCTGGTGGGTTTTTTTCACCAATACAAAACGTGAATCCCGCCGGCTCCAATCTTCCAGAATAGAGACTGTGTTGTCTGTTGAACCGTCATCCACACACAGCACTTCAAAATCCCGGTAGCTTTGGGCTGCCAGCGAGGATAAAGCTTCTTCGATTGTAGATTCGGCGTTAAAACAGGGCAGCAGAACAGATACCTGGGGCATTCTTCACTCAAAGTCCTGATCGGGATGGATGATTTCCCGGGCTAATTTGTTGAGGGATTTGATTTCATCTTCAGGTGTTTTGCTTATTTCCCAGTATTGATCCAGCAACTCTTCAGCGGAAAGGCTGCCGATCGCCCGGTCTTTTGACAGTCGGATTCGGACTTCTGATTGAGGCTGCTTCACGAAGTGGAATTCAAAACTGTCCTTAACCAGCTCCCGGATCGCGGGTTCGTCAATCAGCGGATCCCAGGCCCGCGGGTATTCGAGGACTAATCGAACAATTGCATCCTTTAATAGATCTGATGATGGCAGGGCTTTTTTGACCTGATCAGTGATTTTATCCTTGGATTTCAGTTCTAGGTATCGGTCCACAAACGGCCGAATATTTTCCAGCTTGTGCCAATCCAGCTTTGTTTTTCCCTGCTTAACCTCCGCGATGACAAAATACTTCTCATCCCTGGCTTCTCCAAAGTCTACCCGCTCAATTGATCCTGGATACACTACCGGCGGATGTTTGCCTTTGTTCAGTTCTTGTTTTTTATGGAGATGTCCCAGGGCAGTGTAATCCAACCGCGGATCCTGAACCAGCGAGATCGGCAGCACCAGGTCATTCCCCAGGCTGACAGATCGTTCACCGCCGAAGACAGCTCCCTCTACAGACGCATGAGCAGCCAGCACAATGGGAAGCTCCGGATCAGCCTGCTTAAACCAGTTGTCCATATCATGATTTAGCTTTTTGATCATTTCCTGGTAGATCCGATCCAGATCGCGGGTTTGCAGATCCAGGGCGGTCATCATCCCGGTCCGGGAGAGCCAGGGCAGCGCAATTAACTGCAAGTCAAGAGATTTCCCCGCTGGGCACAGCCGAGAGAGTTCTTCACTTGAGAGGAAACAGGGTTGGTCAACAATCAGCACATGGGGAACTTGCAGGGTGTCGAACTCGGTCAGCGCATGCGCCCTGCCTATTGATGGGGAGATATCATGATTGCCTACCAGCAGGACCGTTGGGATCCCTGCCTGCGAAAGGCGCATAATCCTGACCCCCCATTCCCGCTGAAAAGTTGGAGCTGGGTTTCGATCTTTGTAGGCGTCACCGGCAAAAAGCACACAATCCACTTCTTCCTTGATGGCGCAGTTTATGATCTCATCCAGGGAAGCCAGGAAATCAAGGATGCGCAGCGGCAGACCGGTTTCGGGATCCCTGCGTCCGTAATTGGCCATATCAATATGCGCATCAGCGAAGTGAAGTATTTTAGGCATAGGGTTCAAAAGAGGCTCCCGGAGCTTATTAAGCTCCGGGAGCCTTGTCTCATCAATCAAAATTCAGCTGGCTGATCTGGATTAATCCGGCCTCAAAATTGGGATTCAGCCAGACCGATTGGTACAGGTCAGATTTTGCCTGGGCTTTGTTTCCCAGGGCAAAATGAGCCAAACCGCGCCAATATAAGGTTTCTTCCAGGGTGTCTTCATCTATGGTATCCAGTGTAAAGTTGGCCAGGTTGATCACATCCTGGTAGCGCCCGCTGAAATAGTAAGCCATATAAGGCCAGGTCTGGTACCAGGTGATTCTGTAGGGACGGGTGGCATCGTCATTGACCAACCCTTCATAGATTTGGTAGGCCTGGTCATATGCTTCGGCTGCTTCCAGGTAGTGCTCCATTTTTACCAGGCTGGTGCCTTTGTTAAACCAGGCATAAAAGGCATTCACTCCCGTCAGGGTTTGAATTTCCTGCTCCGCTATCTCAAGTGCATGGGCGTAAGCCCACGCCGGGTCTGCCCAGTCTTCCAACAGGGCAAAAACCTGATCCTGCTGGTCGGGGGGATAAATCACCATAAAGAGATAATCAAAGGAACGCCAGCCTTCCAGGTAGGTTTGATAATCCACCCGCATATCCTTGCCAGGCAGGAGATATGCGTCCTGGACAACAAACTCAGCTTTGGCTTCGTCATACCCGGTAGTGAACAAATAGTGTCCCATCCAAGCCACCTTCCCGGTGTAATCTTCCTCGTAATAACCCTTTTCAACCAGGACAGGGAACCCGTTGGCGATTATATGTTTAAGCAGGTCCAGATCCCCGCCAAATCGGGCGACAATGTTATAGTCGGTGTGTTCTGCCACAAAACTAATCATCTCGGAGGGCATGACATTTTTATCGAGCCGGCCCTGCTGAATGAAATTTAGATCAGGGTCATTTATTCCCGGTTTAACCACACGGGCAATGTCATCCCGGTCTCCGGGCCAGCCCCAATAGTTGAGCGCCATGGCCAGGTTTGCCGGTCCGCAGTAGTTCCAGCGTTCATGCTGGTCCACATAAATCACCCCGTCCAGGATTACCAGGTCGGGCAGGGGGGTAGGCGTAAATACCGGATCGGTATCGGTTGGTGTAGGGCTTGGTCCTTCTGGTGAATCCGGAAAAGTTGTGATAAATGGAGTGGCCGCAGGTGTGCCTGGTGTTCCACCAACAGGTATAAAAATAGCTTCATCCGGCGGATTGATAATATATTTGATCCGCGTTTTGAGATCTTCCACCCGCCAGGATAAACGGTTATACACAAAAGGCAGCTGATATATGAGGGCTGCCAGCAGGATCAGAAAGGGAATCAGGAGCAAAAACCAGTCCCTGGAAGATTTTTTCATAATGGGGGTATTATAACATTTTTAGGGAAAACCCATTAAATTGGGTTAGAAGCGGGGTTTTTGATCGGTGGGAGCTGGAAAGGGGGGAAAATCGGTTTTATTCCTTGCTGGTTGGATCATCAGGGTTGTGATCCAGCACTTGCCTGGCTTGCGGACCCTCTTTGGCGGGTCCGATAATTCCTTCCGCGGCCATCTGTTCAATCAACCGGGCAGACCGGGTGTAGCCGATGCGCAGCCTGCGCTGCAGCATGGAAATTGATGCCCGGTCTGCATCCCTGACCAGGCGCACCGCTTCCTCCCAGATTGGATCCCGCTCCTGCTCTTCCGCCATGTCATCCCACATTTCCTTTTGTTTGAGAGGGATGCTGGGCATTCTGGCATCCGGTTCGCCAGAGGTACTCGAGGATGCCATCGGGGCTTTAATTTGCGCTGCCAGGAAACGCCAGTAGCGGACTAACTTGTCGATTTCTGTGTCGGAGACAAATACACCTTGCAGACGGACCGGTGCAGCAGCATCTGGCGCCTGGAATAACATATCACCCCGTCCTAGAAGGGTTTCTGCGCCGGGTTGATCCAGGATAACCCTGCTGTCCACCCCGGAAGCGGTTGCAAAAGCAATTCGGGCCGGGAAATTGGCTTTAATTAAACCAGTAACCACGTTGGTTGAGGGCCGTTGGGTGGAAATGATCAGGTGAATGCCGGTAGCCCGGGCTAGCTGGGCCAGGCGGGTGATGGCTCTTTCTGTTTCGGTGGGAGCCAGCATCATCAGGTCAGCCAACTCGTCTATGATCACCAACAGGTAGGGCAGTTTCTTGCCCCCTTCTTTTACTAATTTCTTGTTATAGTCGATGATGTGGCGGGCGCCGGCTTGGGAAAATTTGTGATAGCGCTGGTCCATTTCCCGGGAAACCCATTGTAAAACACCGACCACGCGCTCCAGGTCAACTACTACCGGAGCCAGCAGGTGGGGGATGCCGTCATATCCTGAAAGTTCTACCCGTTTGGGATCAACCATGATCATACGTAGATCATCCGGCGTGTTGTGAAGCAAAAAGCACGAGATCAAAGCGTTGACACAAACCGATTTGCCAGAACCGGTGGTACCAGCTATTAACAGGTGCGGCATGTCAGCCAGATCTGCGGCAAGCGCCTCGCCGGATACATCTCGTCCGAGGGCAAACTTCAGCGGCGTTTTTAACTTTTTGAAACTGGGACTCTGGATGGCATCACGTAGCGCCACCAGAGAAATCTCTTCATTGGGCACTTCTATACCGATATAACCCTTGCCGGGGACCGGCGCTTCCATGCGGATACGTCTGGCAGCCAGGGCCAGTGCCAGGTCATCAGCCAGCCCGGTAATTTTACTCACTCTCACGCGGCGTTTTTGGTTTCTAACCTCGATAAAATCCGGTTCCACGCCAAATTGGGTGATGGTGGGACCGCGGTTGATTTCCACCACGTGCCCCGGGGCGCCAAAGGATTCCAGGGTTTCTTCGATGATGCCCGCCCGGTGTAGGTCAAATTCTTCATTGGGTTCAATATCTTGACCGATATTAAGGATGTCAGGGATATGGGGCAGTACCCAGTTTAACTCCGGTGCATCCTCGGGAAACATGGAGGGTTCCGTAGATGGGCTGGGCTGGGCTTCTGGCACCCTCCTGAGGATGGGAGTGGGAATCTTCGCCACCGCTGTGGGCGTGTGAGCGGGCTTTTCCCGCTTGGGGAACAGTTTCTGGAATAACGTCTTGAGGGATCTTGCAAATCCGGGAACCCACTTGAACAGATCCAGAACCGGGATGTCCATGGTGAGTGATAGGCTGAGCAGGATTACCGCAAAGAGGGCTATGGCAGTTCCGGCTGATCCAAAAGTGGATTGCAGCGGCGCCAGCAGGTAAGCACCTGCGTATCCACCTCCCAACCCTCCGGCAGCAATCGTCCGGGAGGCATTGAAATCCACCGGGAAGGTGAAATACTGCAAGGAGGTTAATCCAGCCAGGTAAAGGAGGGCGATGCCGGCTATTTGTTCCGGGGAGAATTTAGGAGCTCCTTCCATTTTCCGCAGCAGGATTAATACACCTGCGCCTAAGAGCAGCAGCGGCAGGGGGTAACTTCCCCAACCAAATCCTTTTAAAAGCAGGGATTGGATCATTGACAAGATGGTACTGCTCCGGCTGGAGAACAAACCCAGCGCTGCCACGATACCCAAAGCGGACAACAATAACCCGGTCAGTGCCAGGTTTTGTCCTGATGAGGTGGATTTTGCTTTGTTTTTGGATTTTGGGGACGATTTCGCCATGTTGGATTTTCCTGCAAACCTGTCCAAATTATAGCATGATTGGACTAAACTCAGACCTCGGAGGTTTGTCTCTGCGGAATAAGGAGTATCTGAAACAGGAAACCTCCGATGTCTGAGTAAGTGGTAAGTAGTGAGTAGTAATTTGTAATCAGTATTCAATGTGCCCTTAGATTTATCTAAGGGCTAAGAACTGCGCCCTTTAAAAAGGGCTTAATAATCAAAGTAATTTCAAATTATCAAACCAGACATTAAAACTTGTTAACCTTCAACCTTCAAACGTATATCTCCAAGTCTCCCTTTCCCCCAGTCTTTCAGTTTCCCTCTCACCAAGTCTCCCAGTCTCCAAGTCCCACTTTCATGCGGTAAAATAAGAGTGATAGTTATTATCATATCGAAGGAATTTATTTTGTTCGAAATTGTTTTCTTAGGAACAAGTGCCTCCGCGCCCTCCGTGCAGCGGGGATTAACCTCCCAGGTGGTTTTACGGGGGGAACACCGCTTTCTGATCGACGCTGGAGAAGGTACCCAACGCCAGATTCTAAAGTCCGGGTTGGGTTTTAAACGCCTGGACCGCATCCTGATCACCCACGGTCACCTGGATCATATCCTGGGTCTGGGCGGCCTAATTTCCACCTTTGTTCGCTGGGAAACGATGGATAAAATACTCATCGCGGGGGGAAAATCGGCTCTGGACCGCATCCGGGATTTGCTGTTTGGCGTGGTACTGAAGGGCAAGTATCCCCCGGTGGAGATAACTTTCCAGGATCTGGAGTCGGGAGTGATATTTGAAGAAGATGATTTTACCGTGACCGCTTTCCCGGTTTATCACCGGACTCCGGACTGTTTTGGATTTGTCTTTGAAGAGTTTTCCCGCCGTCCATTTCTTCCTGAAAAAGCCAAGGCGTTAAAGATTCCTCCTGGTGCCTGGCGCGGTGAGTTGGTGAATGGAAACCCAGTCACCCTTCCGGATGGCCGTAGGATTGATCCGGAAATGGTGTTGGGGGAAATGCAAGCAGGTATCAAATTGGTTCATGTTGGTGACGCCGGGCGGACGGATAACCTGGTGGAATTTGCCCAGGGAGCGGATGCTCTGGTGATTGAAGCCACTTATCTGGAAACGGAAAAGGATTTGGCTGAACAGTTTGGTCACCTGACAGCAAACCAGGCTGGGGAGCTGGCGAAGGAGGCTGGGGTGGGAACTCTGCTGCTGACTCATATCTCCCGCCGCTACCGGGAGGACCAGGTGCTGGAGGAAGCTCGTGCGGTATTTCCGGAGGTGTATGTTGCCCGGGATTTTGACCGGTTCCAGGTCAAACGGGGGGAATGTGTGAAAGTTTGACAATGAGACTTGGTGCCTTTGAGACTGGGGGATGGGGCTAGTATTCAGGATTCAGTGGTTAAGTAGAGGCGACCCGTTGGGTCGCCCTTTTGTTTTCACCGAAGGTATCCTTGCTTAAAATTCCCAGGGCGGATACTTTGCGAGAGCGAAGTGGCAGTCGAAGGAAGAGGGCACCGAGTTTGCCGAAGTGCCAGTCGAAGAATAGTGCTGAGTAGTCCCGAAGGGACGTATCGAAGAGGATATCGAAGGGTGGTATATTTGCGATCAACGGAAAAAAATCTCGTGAATTTTTATTCCACGAGACTTTTTTTATTTTTATTATTGGTGCAATCTTGTTAATAAAACAATTTCACTTCTTGAACGCAAAAACCCCATAGGCGATCAAAAATCCGATATGCAGCCCGATCGTTGTCCAGCCCATGACGTTAAAAATGCCAGCCAGTTGGGCAATAATCATCAACACGGAACTGACCAGCCAGTAGATAAATAAACTGCGGATTGTCGCCTTTTGCAGATCCGGGCTTGCACTTGCCCTGGCGTAATAGAGCAAGACCACAAAACCTAACAAGGCGGATCCGAATAATCTGGCTAATGAGGTACCAAATGCGTCTGGTACTACGCCAAAGGTCCCGAATAATGTCCCGGGGACCGCGATGAAGCCTAGTGCAAAGATAAGTTCAACAATGAGAGTTATGGTGAAGAGAGTCTTCATGAATTCCTCCAAGTTCTGATTGGTTGATCCTGGCTTGAAGACCCGTCACGCTTGGTAGAAAGAAGTGGGGAGTAGTGCATGACGAGAGCTGATGTTTTTTCCGTTTCACCTCCTGTATCTGAGATAGTTAAAAACCCTTTATAAAGAAGGCTGGCTAAGATGAAAAATGTTGAAACTTCGAGAAAACCACTAAAAGCTACTGATTGACGTCCGAACAATCTCTTGATGGAATTCCCCCAGGGGACAAAGGTAACCCTGATTCCCCTTCATAATCTCAGTATAGCATATCTTTTTTCCGAACAGTCCAATGATAGTAATACCAACACTGAGCATTGGTTACAATTTACTCATCCTCATCCCGGCGGATCCAGCGGTAAAATGCGCTTCGCATGCCCGATTCAAGCAGCCAGATTTCATCTTCCTTTTGCACTACACGAATTAATGCTTCCGCAAAGAAATTTAAAAATAGCCAACTCAATAACTCTGCCCGCTTTTGGGTGCCGCTTACCGCTGATGCAGGTTCTAATATCTTGCCGTGCTCAAATTTTCCTGCATCTGTTTCTACCGGCAGGATAAACCGGACAATAGCAGTTGTCTCTTCAACGATATAGGGACCAGAGGCGAATGGCCTGGAAACCGCTTCTTCGCGAGAAGCAAGGACATCTGCTCGATAGCGGCCATTCACCAGGTATATCGAGTAACCGCCGATCGTACTTTCAATAAAGTCAAATACCATACCCCGGATTTTGTCTTCAGAATAATCAGGAGAAAGCTTTAGGCCTGCTCGAATTCTAGAAATGCCAATTTCTTGAATTCTCTGTTCGATTGTATCTCGATAGAACAGGTTATCGAGCGCTTCACGCAATCTGTCTTCTCGGGAAAGCGGCATAAAGAATTCATAGATCAGAATACTCGATGATACCTCTAAGACGTAATCTGAGAACAAACGTTTCTTTTGATCCAGGAGCTCTTTGAAATCATCTAAACGCACCCGGAGAATTT
>JAUWEC010000075.1 GCA_030608465.1 Chloroflexota bacterium | reverse complement strand
GCTTAGGAATTTTCCTTCTCAAGGATTGATCGGACTGGGATTAATTTTGATTTTCTGGCCGCTGAATTGGTTTGGCCCGGGGGTTAGAACAGGGCTGGGTTTTTTCCCGCTCTGGCTGGGATACATCCTGCTGATGGATGGTCTGGTGTTCCACAGGAAACGGAGCTCACTTCTTTCCCGGAGCTGGTGGAGATTTATCCTGTTGTTCCTGCTCTCTATTCCGTTGTGGTGGGTATTTGAAGGGTTAAACTCGCGATTACAGAATTGGTTTTATCTGGGGCGGGACTCATTTTCAAATCTGGAGTATGTGGTACTGGCCAGTTTGAGTTTTTCTACTGTCATCCCCGCGGTTCTGGAAAGTGCGGAGTTCGCCGGTAGCTTTTCTTTTTTATCCCGGCTGCAGCGCGGACCCAGATTGGATCCTGGACGCAGGGTGGAAATCGCGGTTTTCCTGGGCGGGTGGCTGGGATTAGCATCGTTATTGCTGTGGCCTCAACTCTTTTTTCCCCTGGTGTGGTTATCAATTTATTTTATCCTGGAACCGATTAACATCTGGCTGGGAAACGATTCCCTGGTGTCCTGGCTGAGGAAAGGAGATTGGCGTCCCATAGGGACGCTTTTTGCCGGAGTCTTGATCACCGCGTTTTTCTGGGAGATGTGGAATTTCTATTCTTATCCCAAATGGATTTATTTGATTCCTTACGCTGACTGCTGTCACCTTTTTGAAATGCCCCTGTTAGGGTACGGGGGATATTTACCGTTTTCGCTTGAAATCTTTGCCTATGTCCAGCTATGTTCAGGTTTATTGGGCTTAAATGATTACATTCGACTTCTAGGGGAGGAATAATAAATCATTTTATTGGTTTGTGGATTTAAGGTTGAATTCAAAAAGACAAGGCCTGGAGTGAACAACCTTTATTATTCAATGATCCTGTTTCGGGTGCTTTCTGAAAGGATTTCGTTTAAGTAAACCAGTAGAGGCGACCCGGCGGGTCGCCCCTACGCCATGAAAAAAATTTCCCAATTCTAGTAAAATGGTTAGCTTTAGTAGGCAGATCATTACTCCTTACCGATTATAAGATTGATTGGGAGGACCTGATCCATTTCCCAATTGAACGGATTAGTCTGTATATATTTTCTTATGGCGTCTAATTCATACTCATTGCGGATTATACGGTCATAATAATTCCTCTGCCAAACCTGTATCCTCGGTGAATTCCGGAGTTGATTGATGCATTTGGTGGTTATCGATTTATATTGACCAATGATAGAACCCAGAGATCCTGGTTTGGGACCACGTGGATGATCTGTAGGGGCGACCCGGTAGGTCAACTTCGCATCGACAATCCAAATAATTTCATGGACATGATTGGGCATGACTACAAATTCATCTTCATGCAATTGAACGTTGGGGCGTATTTGGGCAGTATGGAACCATTCTTCCCAGATGATTTCACTAATTGAATTTATAGCCAACTTTCCGCCGATAATTGTCCCAAAGATATTTTCCATTTTATGGGAAAAGATAATAACGAAGTAAGCCCCAGGTTGGCTGTAATCATAGCCATTGAGACGGTGTGATTTTCTTCTTTTATGTATATTTTCTTGGATTGAGTTCTTTGGGTAAAAATCTCTCAACATTCCCCCTTTGTCTTTCAAATTTCATTAAATTGTACTATTAGGGCGACCGATCCGGTCGCCCCTACAATTGAAATCTAAATAATTAGTAGGGGTGACTTGCCTGTCCTGAGTTTATCGAAGTGGTGAGTCGCCCTTATTCCTATTTACAATTGTAGGTAGGATTGCAGGGCCTCCAACAGTATATCTAAATCATTTTGGGTGTTGTAGCCCTGGATCGAGGGGCGGATGAGCCAGCGATTTTCCCATTCAATCACGGGAATTTCAATCCTGTGCTGGTTATAAAGCCAACTTTGCATCTTTTCGGGTCGGCATCCCGGCGGAAGTTCAGCGGTGCCCAATTGGATATAATTCCCCGGGTTGTGTCCGTAGATTGACGGCATCCCGGTCAACGCTTCGATTCGCGCCAGGGTTTTTGAAAGCAAGGATCGACATAACTCCCGGACATCATCCCACATGTGGTCTTCCTGGAATTTGATCGCAGCCGGCACACTCAAATATGCTGCTGGATCTTTCGTGCCACACCATTCCAGAAGTGCCAGGAACCGGGAATCGCTTTCATAAGGGCAGTTTTCCCCCCAGCCCCAGCCGACCACTAAAGGTTCAATCAGCTTCTGTCGCTCTGGAAGGACATACAAGAAAGCCGATCCTTTAGGCGCCAATAACCACTTGTGGCAGTTCCCGATATAAAAATCTGCCCCAATTTCTTCCAGGTTTAGATCCAGCTGACCCGGGGCGTGTGCCCCGTCAATCAGGATCAAGATGCCGGAATCCCGGGCTTTCCGGCAGATTTCTTCTACTGGGAGGCGCACAGCAGTGGGAGAGGTGATTTGACTCAGGAATATTAACCTGGTGTGATTTGTCACACCTTGCCAAATTCTGTCTACGATTTCCTCTGGGGACAGAAGGGGCAGGGTGATTTCCTGCCGGACAACCTTTATTCCCGTTTTCCGGTTCAAAAAGGACCAGATATTATCGCAGGCTCCATAATCGTGGTTGCTGGTCAGCACTTCATCCCCCGCTTGAAAATTAAGGGACCGGGCAATGATATTCACGCCGAAGGTGGCATTGGGGATAAAAACCAGGTTATGCAGATCAGCGCCCAGGAAAGCAGCCAGCTGGTGGCGAGCTGACCGGAAAATTTCCTGAATATCCCTGATAAGGAATTTTACCGGCTGGGTTTCCAGTTGTCGCTGCCAGCCCTGATAGGTATCAAAAACCGGCTTTGGCGTTGCCCCAAAGGAGCCGTGATTAAGGAAAATCACCTCTGGATCAAGTAAGAATTGAGAATGAAGGTTGTTCATAAGGTATCACTTCAGTGGTATTGGAGAGGTAGGTGAAGTACGGTATAATTGTAAATTATAGTCTCAGGAATGGATAGCAGGGTATTTCCTTGCTATTTTTTTTTATGAATAATATTAAAAGGAAGTGCACTGCCGTGATTGGCGACCACTTCCCTCCTTTGTGTTACAAATAAAGAGGAAAATTAAATAGGAAAGAGTCAAAGTAGGTAAACTCTTGTCCGGTTGATCATTAGGCAAGAGGGCAGGGAAAAAAGTTATGGCAATTAAGGTTTCGAACAAATTAAACAATGCTTTTGAAGGTGCGCTTGCTGGAGGAGGGGATCCGGCGACCTCGCCATTGTATGTATTTGGACCGTTCTTAAAGTTGATCGTGGTTGCCGGGGTTGCCCGGGTGACTTTTGGTGCGTCGGTCTGGCTGGTAATTATCACCATTATGGTGGTTTCCGCTATGTACCGACTGGTGATGAAGTGGGTCACGGATGGCAGCGGGGGCAGCGGCTTAAGTGAAGAGGAATTTGGCAGCTGGGCTGTAAAAATCAACGCGGCAATCACTTTTGTGGAATATACCCTGACCTTTTTGGTCAGTATGGCTGCCATGGTCACTTTTATCGCTGACCGTCTTCCAGTGTTGAATAGTATGATCTTCGGCATTCAATACCGCACGTTTGTAGCCATCTCTCTCAGCATCTTGACCGGTTGGTTGGTAAATCGAGGTCCTAAAGTTGCTGCCCGCACCTTTGGACCTGCCACAGCGGGAGTGCTGGTGCTGCTGTGGGTGATGATTGGCGCGACTATCTGGCAGCGCGGATTTCAATTGCCGGACTTTAACCTTGCAGCCTTTCAGGGAGAATATTTCCACTTCACCCTGGCGGGATATGTCCGCATCCTCGCGGTAATGACAGGAATCGAGGTATTTGCCAACCTGGTGGCGGCCTATGAAGGTACCGATGAAGTCCGCAGCAAACGGGCGTTTAACAGTTTGTTGATCATCATGGGCACCACAGCCGCAACCATGCTCATCGTTGGTCCTGCTATCCTGGATATCGCTGATCCGACAAATTATGAAGTATCCGTTTTCACCCAAACTATGGATGTTCTGCTGCCCTCTCCACTGCCCATTCTGGGCACGATTGTAGGCATCGCTGTGTTGATGTCCGCCTCAGCTGCTAGCGCGCAGGGTCTGCAAAATCTGGCTCTGGGGTTGAAAAAGCGCAATTATATTCCGCCGAACCTGGGTCAGCAGAATGAATATGATGTGGCCGATAAACCGGTCTGGCTGGAAGTTGGCATCGTCAGTTTGGTATTTTTGTTGTTTGGCACCAATGAAGAAACCTATCTGGCCCTCTATGCTGCCGGTGTGTTTATTCTATTGAGTATGACTGGATGGGCGGTAACCAAACGTCTAATCCGCCAGTCCCGGGAAAACTTTACGATTGGGAAAGCCCTGTTAATTCCGGGAACAACCGTTGCGGCTGTGCTCACTACCGGGGCAACTGCGATCATCTTTGAAGAGCGGTTTTTCGAGGGAGCATGGACCTATTTAATATTCATTCCGATTCTTTTCGTTGGATTCAGTTTCTCCAGGTCTATGCTGGGAGAACCAGATCCCGTACTGGATTACCTGGGAGGTCTGGATACAGCTCTACTGGCTGGTTTTGGCTTTGGACAGATGGCTCCTGCCACAGTTGCCGTTGATGGGACATCGACAGCTCCACCCGATATAACCTGGGACCCTGAACCGATAGAAAGAAGCCACTGGCGCACTGAACACGAAACTATAAATAAGATTGCTGTCCTGCTGGACGGATCTGTATATGCCGCCCAAGCGCTGCCGGCTGCTAAACGGATATGTAGAGCAACCGGTGCTTCGATGACATTGCTCTCCGGAGTAAAATCCTATTCGCATGGACCACAGGAGCAGTTCAACGCTGATCTAGCTGCCCGAGAAATTTATCTGGATAGCATGATTGAACAGCTTAAGGCCGATGGATTTGAAGTGTATAAAGCGGTTCGAAGAGGATCGATTGCCGAAGTAACCCAGGCCTTTGTAGAATCCGCCGGGATAGACCTGGTAGTCACCACCACACGAGGGAAATCCGGTGAAAAACACTGGATGAGCGGAGGTGTAAGCTCAAAGCTGATGATGAGGCTGGACATCCCGGTTTTCCTTGTACAGGGTGATCAACCAAAGGATCTAGGGAGAAAACCTGAACGTATGCTGGTGGCGCTGGATGGATCGATTGCCTCTGAAAAAGTGCTGCCATATGCCCGGACGCTGGGACAGGTTTATGATAGTGAATTAACTTTGCTCTCGGTTCCCCAAATTCCAGAAACAGAAAATTACCGCGCTCCGGCGGATGTCGTAGAACATTTACGCGCGGAGGCGGAAGCCAAAATGAAGGATTTCCTGGATGCAGTTGCACGTTCTCTGGAAAAAGATGGATTACGGGTATCTACCCTGGTGAAGGGATCCCGTCCGGCGACTACTATTGTTGAAACTGCGGAAAAAGATGACTACTGTTTAATTCTGATGACTTCAAATGGCAGGGGAACTTTTGATCGCATGATCATGGGTGCTGATTCTGAACGTGTGGTGGGAAGCACCAATCGCTGCGTGCTGATGATGCCTTCGAGAAATAATCATTAGTACTTAAATACATAAGGCTCCCGCAGCTTTTGAAGCTGCGGGAGCCTTTTTTTGTTGCTAATTAACCTTCCAGATACGCCTTTAATCCTGCTGTCAGTGGGGGTAGGATTTCATGCATATCACCTATCAGGCCAAAGCGGGCAAAGTTAAAAATTGGTGCGTCACGGTCTTTATTGATGGCAACAATAACTTTGCTGCTGCGCATTCCCGCCAGGTGCTGGATAGCCCCGCTAATCCCGCAGGCTATATACAGGTCCGGTGAGACCACCTTGCCAGTTTGACCGACCTGATGATCGTACACTATATAACCAGCGTCTACTGCAGCCCGGCTGGCGCCAACTGCTGCACCGAGAACATCTGCTAGATTCTGAATTAGATCGAATCCCTGCTCCGCCTTCCAGACCTCTGCTCCTGCTTCATCCAGATCATCCGGCGGTGTGAGGGTTGGATTAATTGCAGTGCCTCGACCACCAGAAACAATCACGTTGGCGTCCGTCAGGCTGACTCCGGAAGCTTTTTCCTGATGATCCAAAACAGTTGTAGCTTGATCCGCGGGATCGAGGGATACTTCCAGATGAGTTATTGATCCTGACCGTCCGGTATCCGGTTCCGGTTTATCGAATGCCCTGGTCCGGAGTGTGATAATCTCCGGGCTGGTGCTGCAGGTCAGTTTGGCTAATAATTTCCCGCCGTATATGGACCGGGTTGCTGTGATTTTATCCCCTTTCCAATCCAGATCAATCACATCCACCATCACACCAGTATCCAGGTCAACCGCTGCCATACCGGCCAGAGTTCTTCCGCGTGTAGTAGTGGGGAAAATGATCACGTCCGGCTGATAATCATTGGCAGCTTTGGTGATTATCTCTATCAGCGGTTCAGGGCGGAAATCTTTCAAGATAGCGTGATCCGCCAAGAAAACCTGGTCGGCACCATAGTGAAAAGCCAAATCAGCCAGGTCATTTACCCCCTCTCCCAGGATCAAAGCAGCTGCTTCTCCACCGTTGTCAGCAGCAATTTTGGCAGCCAACCCCAGCGCTTCCCATGATGAGGATTGCACTTTTCCGTGAAAATGATCTATGTATGTGAGTATTTTTTTTGTCATTAGAGTACCTTCTCGGCAATTAATTTTTCGACCAGGGTTTTTGCTTTCTCTTCCGGCGTATCCCCATCGATAATCTCAGTAACAATTTCTTTTTCAACCGGCTTATTAACCTCAGGCCAGGAGATTGAGGATGAAGGAGGATCAATACCTAAATCTGTCAATGTCCAGACTGGATATTCAGCTTTAGAGGCTTTGCGGATTCCCATAAACGAGGGATAACGTGGTTCACCATAATCCTTGGTAACGCTTACCACAGCAGGCAGTCGGCTCTTGATTACCTGGTTTCCTTCTTCCATGGAGCGGATAACCTGAAGGCTCCCCTCTGCGGGGGTAACCTCTTTAAATTTGGAGACCAGAGTAAGCGAGGGCCATTTTAAGAGCCGGGCAACCTGAACCGGCAGCAGACCGGTATCAGTGTCTACTGACTGCTGTCCAAAGAGCACCAGATCTACCTCGCCGATTTTTGTAATAGCTGCAGCCAGAACTTTGGATGCAGCCACAGTGTCAGATCCTTTCAGGGCCGGATCTGAGACCAAAACAGCAGCATCTGCACCCATGGCTAGAGCGTGTTTGATGGCTTCCGTTTCCTCTTCCTTACCGAGACAGAGGGCGGTTACTTCTCCCCCCTGATCGGCAGCCAGATTCAGAGCAGCCTCCACAGCAAATTCATCCCAGGGATTGATTATCAATGGAGCGTCACCCCAGCTGATATTCCCGTTTTCAACCTCCATGGTGGCTGCGGTATCCGGGACTTGTTTCACACAGACAATTATTTTCACACTTTTACCCTCCTGCTAATTGGAAATTGGATGATGGTTATTTGTTCCCGGATCTGTTTTCAGGTCCAGGATTCGTGATCATATGGTGGACTCTCTTTGCGGAGTTTTTTATCCTGGCGCCGCTCCAGCGCATAATCTGCCTGGATTAGGGATTGGATTTCATTGCTTCCTTCGTAAATCATGGCGCCTTTGGCGTTCCTCAGGTAGCGTTCTACCGGATATTCATCGCTGTATCCGTAGGCGCCGTGGATTTGGACAGCCTCGGAAGCCGCCTGGAAGGATGCTTCTGTAGCATACCATTTTGCGGCCGACGTTTCTCTGGTATTCCGCAGCCCCTTATTTTTCATCCATCCGGCTTTGAGGTACAGCAACCTGGCAGCCTGATAGTCCAATGACATGCGGGCGATCTTTGCCTTGATGAGCTGCAGATCGCTGATTTTTTCTCCGAAAGCCTTCCGTTGATCAGCATACGTTTTACTGGCATCCAGTGCCGCCCCAATCAAACCGGTTGCGCCGGCAGCAACCGTGTAGCGGCCGCTGTCAAAAGCGGACATGGTGACTTTAAACCCTTCTCCTTCCTTCCCAATCATGTTTTCCGCAGGTACACGCACATCCTGGAAGGCAATCCAGCCGGTGGATCCAGCCCGGACGCCCAGCTTTCCATGAAGATCACCCCGCGAGATGCCGGGGGAATGCAGGTCTACCAGGAAGGTAGATAAACCTTGATAAGCCTTGCTGGCTTTTGGGTTTGTGCGGACGGTAACAACCGCATAATCAGCCGCTGTAGCCAGGGATATCCACATTTTTTCCCCGTTCAGGATATAGCAGCTGCCGTCAATTTTTCCAGTTGTCTGGAGATGGGAAAGATCAGATCCGGCGCCGGGTTCAGTGAACGCACCGCAGCCTATTTTTTCCCCTTGTGCCAACGGAACTAGAAATTTATTTTTCTGCTCTTCAGTTCCCCACTGAAGTAAAGTTAAACAGGTCAATCCATTATGGACCGAGATCACAACCCGCAGAGATGTATCCACAGCTTCCAGTTCTTCACAGGCCAGTCCCAGGGAAATATAGTCCATTCCCTGACCACCGTATTTTAACGGGATGGTGATGCCGAGGATTCCCAATTCAGCCATGCGGGGAAGCACTTGAGGATCCATTTCTCCCAAACGATCCTGCTCCTGGATCGTGGGAGCAACTTCTTTGACTGCAAAATCCCGGACCATCCGCTGCACCATGTGATGCTCTTCTGATAATCCAAAATCCATTTGGCTCCTTTTTAGATTATTAAATTGGGATGAAATGATTATACCTTTTTTCCGATTGACCTTCTGCCGCGGTTTCATTTCAGAAGATAATACAATATAATCTCAGGTATGAATGAAAGCCAGAAAATTGCCCTACGATTGGTACTATTGGTCTTGATTGGCTCTCTTTTAAGTTTTGTACCTATTGCTAATAGTGTAACCGAAAAAACCCTGAAATTACAATCTGCATTTAACGCGGAAGACTACCAGGAACAAGCGAAAATTTTGGTATCTCTCGCAGAAGAAAGCCCCTGGTGGAATGCTCTCTGGGAGAGTGCTGGGGATGCAGCCTACCTAGCAGGTGATTATGACCTGGCGAAAACCGCATTTGAACACGCTGATCAAAAGGGGATTCTTTCAAACCAGGGACGTCTGAAGCTAGGGGATGTGTTCCTGAAGGTAGGGGAGCAGGATTCTGCTGAAACCATCTGGCAGGACCTCGAAAACAATCCGGCGGCTGTTGAAAAGTTGGCAAATCTTTATGAGGACCAGGGAAATTATTCCGCTGCGGTGGAGGAGTGGAAGACTTACCTTTCACTCAATGAGAATGAGGTTTCCGACGATCAACTGTATCATTTTGGGCTGATAACTGCTGCCCATGCACCTGACCAGGCTCTTATATATTTGGATCGAGCAGTAAATACATATCCTGAGGCAGGATTGATCACAGAAGCCATTCGGGGATCACTTTCAGAAGAGCCAGCCTACCAGTTTCTTACAACTGGGCAGGCATTGGCTTCCATTAGCGAATGGCGCCTTGCTGGGCATGCTTTTGAACAGGCAGCGAACCTGCGACCGGATTATTTGGAAACCTGGGCATACTGGGGGGAAGCACTCCAACACCTTGAAGATCCCTCCAGGGACCCACTGGGTGTACTTGAGAATGCGCTGGCCCTGGATAATCGGTCTCCCCTGGTGAACATGTTCCTCGGTTTGTACTGGCAGAGGGAAGGATCACACGATACAGCCCTGGATTATTTTGGGAAGGCTGAACAAGCCTGGCCGGATTACCCGGATGTCTATGTGGAGCAGGGGAGATCGCTGGCCGCGCTGGGAGAATTGGAAACTGCTGTTGAGAAATTTCAACAGGCGATTGAGCTAAATCCCCTGGATGGTACCTCTTACAGCCAGCTGGCAAATTTTTGTATCACATATTCTTATCAGGTCAGGGAGCTGGGACTGCCTGCAGCGCGGTTAGCGGTTCAGTTTGATGGTCAAAACCCGGAAATCCTGGATGTAATGGGACAGGTCTTGCTGGATCTGGGTGATGAGATGAATGCCCTGAAATTTTTCCAGCGGGCTCTGGAAACAGACCCATCCTATGCACCGGCTTACTTTCACATTGGCATAATCTATTCAGCCCGGGAAAACAATGAACTCACGGTCTATTATCTGCAGCAGGTATTGCTTTATTCAGAAAATCTCTCGCTGATTGACCGGGCTGAACGATTGCTCTCCAGTTATCTCCCCTGAGATACGATATTATCCATGCTTTGATAGGGGAAAGCACTTTTTCCGGGGATTATCCATGAATATCCCGGATGGAGAAAAAAAATGAACAATCAAAACCGAACTTTATTGACAATAACTCTGCTGGTCCTCATTTCTTTGGCTTGCAGCGTGTCACGAATTTCCCAGCTTTTTGGTGAATATCCCACCGATCAGGGCGATTTACTGTTCCAGGATGGATTTTCGGATCCTTCCAGCGGCTGGGACAGAGTACGAACCCAGGAGGGTATGACAGATTATGAAGAAGAAAGATATCGAATTGTGGTGAATGCGCCTAATGCAGACTACTGGGCAAATCCGGGGTTAAATTTTACAGACGTGTCAATCGAAGTGGATGCCGGGAAAATTAGCGGTCCGGATGATAATGATTATGGTCTCCTTTGCCGCTACCGGGATACTGAAAACTTTTATTTTTTAATCATCAGCAGTGATGGATATTACGGGATTGGAAAGGTTCAAGATGGTGAACAGGTACTGCTTGAGCCGCCTCAAATGTATCATTCCGATGCGATTTATACTGGCAATCAGTCGAATCATATCCAGGCTGAGTGCAGCGGTTCCTATTTGTCACTCAGCGTTAATGGGGTTAAAATCGCGGAAACATCAGACCTGAGTTTTCGCGAAGGAGACATTGGATTAATAGTTGGATCCTTTGACGATCCTGGGGTGGATATCTGGTTTGATAATTTAATGGTGAAGGTTCCCTGACAAACGACCCTGTGGAGAAAATTCCTTTATTTGTGGATGGGGAAGATGAAAATATACCTTGATATGATCGGCTGCCGATTAAATCAAAGTGAAATTGAAATCATGGCCCGTCAGTTTATCGCCGCAGGTCACAGCCTGGTGGCGGATCCTGGAGAAGCAGATATAGCTGTGGTTAATACCTGCACTGTGACTGTTGCTGCTGCAGCAGATTCCAGGAAAACTATCCGGCGTTTATCCCGTAATGGTGTGGAAAAGATTATCGCCACCGGCTGCTGGAGCAGCATGCATCCAGACCAGGCCCGGAACTTACCTGGTTTAACGGGGATTGTTTCTAATGCCGAAAAAGATAATCTGGTAGCTAATTTATTGGGGTTGAGACAGGAATCGTTTGATCAGGAACCTCTCGAAAGGGCAATCATCCCCGGCAGCCGGCTGCGGACAAGAGCATTTATTAAAGCCCAGGATGGATGCAGGCATCACTGCACCTTTTGCATCACAACAGTTGCCAGGGGGGATTCACGGAGCATATCCCAGGAGATTGTTCTGAATGATGTCAGAGCAGCTGTCAGGGGAGGGGCACAGGAAGCAGTTCTAACCGGTGTGCAATTAGGATCCTGGGGGAAGGATCTGGATCCACCCCTCGAATTACATGATCTGGTCCTCGCAATTCTGAAAGATACTGAGGTCCCCCGACTGAGGCTATCTTCGATTGAACCCTGGGACATCACCCTTTCCCTGATTGACCTGATCAGGGAAGAAAGAGTTGCCCGGCACCTGCACCTTCCCCTGCAATCTGGTTCGGCTGATGTCTTGCACCGGATGGCAAGAGCAAATACGCCAAGGCAATATGAAGAGCTTGTAAATCAAATTCGGGCAGTAATTCCTGATATCGCATTGACCACAGACATTATGACAGGATTTCCTGCTGAGACAGATGATGAGTTTGTAGAAAGTCTAGATTTCATCTCCCGGATGAATTTTGCAGACGGTCATGTTTTTACTTATTCAGCCCGGGAAGGGACGCCGGCTGTAAATTTTCCCCATCAAGTCGCTCATCCGCTGAGAAAAGAACGAAATGCCCGAATCCGGGAACTGCTTAAAGTGTCAGCGGTAAAATACCGTCAGCAATTTGTGGGGGCAGAATTGATTGCCCTCTGGGAGCAGGTGGAAACTTTAGAGGATAACAATCATAAAGCAATAGGTTTAACAGACAACTATCTCCGGGTTGAAGCGTCTGCCTGTCCTGATGTTTGGAATTCATTTTCATCTGTCAGGGTAACCGGAATTATTCCTAAAGGGGTTCGGGGGGAGATCGTAAACCAATCATAATTCCATCAATGCTGGTGACCAGCAAGATAAAAAATGGAGGTTCAGG
>JAUWEC010000097.1 GCA_030608465.1 Chloroflexota bacterium | reverse complement strand
GTCGGCTGGCAGCCAAGGATCCGGACATTCTTTCCATCCATATGACCTCGGGATTAAGCGGCACCTACAACTCAGCTCTGGCAGGGGCAGAAATGGTTCCAGAGGCGAATGTCACTCATGTTGATACAAAAACCTTATCTGCTGCGGCTGGTTGGGTGGTTGAGGCTGCAGCCCGCGCTGTTAAGGCAGGCTGGGCGAAAGACCAGATTCTGAGTTTGGTCCAGAGAATTGGAGACGCCTGCGACAGCATGTATACCCTCGATGAGTTAAAGTATTTGATCCACGGGGGCCGCATCAGCCACATGAAAGGGATAATTGCTTCGTTGATCAATCTCAAGCCGATGATTGGTGTGGAGAAAGTAAACGGGACTTACGAGCAGCTGGGGCAGGTTCGGACATTCAAAGGAGCGATGCAAGGGTTGGTAAAACTGATGGGGCGCAGGCATGAACCGGGCAGTGCGCTGCGGGTCCAGGTGCTGCATTCCAATAATCCCGAAGGAGCATCTCTTCTGCGCGAACAGATCGATAAGGTATATAAATGCGAGTGGCTTCCTACGGGACCAATGTCACTGGTTCTGGGTGCCCATACCGGTCCAAGCATGATCGGGGTTGCATTCGGAGCCCAGTCAGTATTTGAAGCTATTCCGTAATTCAATTTCTAGAGAGATGGAACGATAATTTTCTTTAGAAAATACTGTAAGAAAACCGGACAAATTTAAGGTACTTGGAAAGAATAATCATTACAGTTGAAAAATCCTGGAGAGAAATCTCCAGGATCTTTTTATTTCACCCCTGGTTGCGGGATACTTTTTCAACTCATTGAACCCATAGTGATTGAAATCTGAAAGCTGTATAATAATCAAAGGAGATCTGTGCTGAAGAGAAAGGGAATTCACACCACTATTTACGCCCATGATTAAAGAGATCACTGCCAAGACCATTCTTAATCACGTGAAGCAGCCAGACCCCTGGTTTGGATTAAAGTACAACATGAATCTCTTCCGGGGCTGCCAACACCAGTGTATATACTGCGATTCACGCTCGGATTGTTACCAGATTGAGGATTTTTCTGAAATCCAGGTTAAAATCAACGCGCTGGATCTATTAGATGATGTTTTGCCCCGCAAGAAGGTTCGTGGAACAATCGGATTTGGTTCCATGAACGATCCCTATATGCCTGTTGAGCAGGAGTATCGATTGACGGGGAAGGCATTGGAAATTATCTCTAAGAATAAATTCCCGGTGCACATTTTAACCAAATCAGATCTTGTCCTCCGTGATATCGGCCTTCTTAAAAACATCAGCCGGGTATATGCCGCGGTTAGTTTTACGATCACGACAGCTGATGATGAGCTGGCTCGAAAACTTGAAACGGGTGCTCCCCTCCCTTCAGCCCGTTTCCGGGCCATGCTTAAACTGGCGGAGGCGGGAATCCTCACCGGGGTTACCATGATGCCAATTCTGCCATTTTTAGAAGACAGCGAGCAGAATATTTATCAGATTATCTCCCGGGCACAAAATAGCGGCGCCACCTATATCATTCCCTCTTTTGGCGTTTCTCTCCGACCGGGTTCACGCGATTATTATTACCAAAAGCTGGATCAGCTTTTCCCTGGAATTAAAGAGAAGTATATTAATCACTATGGCGACCAGTATCAATGCACTGTTCCCGGTTGGAGGGAGTTAAATAAAGTTTTTCAAGAGGAAATCAACCGGGCAGGTATCACTGCCAGAATACCGGTCTTTAAACCAGAGAATAGGACTGGAAATACAAAACAAATGCCGCTTTTTGAATGAAACTCACCAAAAGCTGAACCTTCCTGATAACACATAGGTCAGGACAGGAGACAAAAACAATGCCTCAATCAACTCAATTCCTCCCGGGAAAGACTGCTTTGTTAGTGATAGATGTCCAGCGAGCTCTATTTACTCGACCGAATCCAATTTACAAAGCTAAGCAACTAATAGAAACTATTAATTTGATGGTTGATCGATCCCATATATTCGGAGTTATGGTTATCTATGTTCAACATGCCAACCAATCCTTCTTGAAAGAGGGAACAGAAGGGTGGCAGTTCCACCCCGGAATTTCTCCCGACGAAGTGGATTCGCTGATTCAAAAGAAGCAGGGAAATGCCTTCACCGATACACTACTCCAGAGCGAGTTGGAAGTCCGGGGAATTCAAAATCTCCTGATCACAGGATTAGTCACCCAGGGATGCATCGGGGCAACCTGCCTTGGTGGTCTGGATTTGGGATACCGTGTTTTCCTGGTAGAAGATGGACACAGTAACTATAACCAGGAAGCTGACGCAGTCATTAAGAAATGGGAAAAAGAACTTGAACTTGCTGGCGTGGAAATCATTTCTACGGATGGAATTGAATTTGTTTGAGGTTCTGTGGCTTGGAGGGAATAATGGTTGAGGCTTATTATGATAAGTTGGCACCCTATTAAAAATATATCTACCCTGATTGGGAAAAAAGTGTAGAGGTTCAGACTGCAGCTCTCGACGAGGTGATCCGGGAATTTTTCGGAACTCAGGCTTATTCAGTTTTGGATGCTGCCTGCGGGATTGGCACCCAGAGCATCGGCTTGGCGAAATTGGGATACAAGGTAACCGGTTCTGACATCTCTCCCGGAGCCATTCAGATAGCCAATCAGGAAGCGCTGTCTCGAAATCTGAAGATTGATTATTCTGTGGGGGATTTGCGTCAGGTGGGGCAGGTTCACCAGCGCCAATTCGACCTCATTCTGGCCTGTGATAATGCGATTCCCCATTTGCTCAGCGAGAGTGAGATTCTGGAAGTTTTTAAGGGTTTTTATCAGGCGGCTGCAGAAGGTGGAGGCTGCCTGATTTCTGTTCGGGATTATGAACTGATTGAGTGGGAAGACAAAGAAATCCGGTTGGTTCCCAGGCGGGTTCATCCAACAAGTAAGGGGCAGATTATTTTATTTGACACCTGGGATGTTGAGGGGGATTATTATGAAATCACAACCTATATCATTGAAGAGTTGGGGGAAAATGATCTCCAAACGACTGCGGTTCGGGGAGGGAAATATTTTCGTGTCACCATTCCGGTTTTAGAGCACCTGTTTATCCAAGCAGGTTTTCAGAAAGTTACCACACTACGCGAAAGATTTTTCCAGCCTCTGATTGTAGCTGAAAAATGATCTTTTCCTCAGGGATTAGCAGTCGCTCCATTTCCAAATTTTTCTCTTAAAAATTCCCCTTAGATAAGAAATAGCTGGGGGTGATGGTTTTTTTGAGCAATTGTTCCCGGATAAAATCCAATATTATGGACAACCGTTGATTATTATCCAAAATATTGATTCTTGGGGAACTTTCAGGCATGAAAAAAATTTAAACTCAAGACAAAGAGAGGGTGACTGAGGATAACAAACCTGTAAAGCTCACTCACCACCTTTTCCTGTATGATGTAGGAAATTCAATATCCTTTGATTGGGCAATTTTGCCCGATTGCGGTATTTAACCTGCTGAACATGTATAAATTTTTTACTATTCCGAAGTTCCCAGATCAGGAAAAGCAGCGCAGAGCCAATATTTTGGTTGTGGCGCAGTTTTCAGTGTTATTTTTTGTCACTGCAATCGTTATATTTTCCTCCTTTACTACTCCAGAGCATACCGAGATATATTACATGGGTGGTACTGGAGTCTTGGCCATGTTGATCTCCTATGGATTGTTAAGGAAAGGAAAACTAGAGGCGGCTAGCTGGCTGATCGTGATTCTTGGGTGGCTGGTGTTTACATTTGACCTGGCATTGGTAGCCGGAATCCGTGGAGTCAGTGTCCACGGGCAGATTTTGATCATTATTTTTGCCGGATTGGTATTGAATGGAAAAACTGCCTTACTAATGACCTTTCTCACCCTGACAATAAATTTCCTAATTCTCGGGATGGAGCAAAATGGTTTGTTGGCAAATCCACTTCCCCTGCCTGCTAATGATACCCGCTGGTTTATTCAGACTATTTACACCATGATGGCAGCAGTTTATATTTGGACAGCAGACAAGGTGATCCGAAACGCGTTGTCTAAGTCGCAGGAAACCGCAGATCGCTACCGGGCTTTATTTGACCGGACCAATGATGGCGTGGTGATCTTTGATCTGGATTGGAATGTTTTGTCAGCCAACACCCAAGCGGTTGAGCTGTTGGGATATTCAGAAGCAGAGATTGTAGGTCTGAATTCACTTGAATTTGGAACCCCCGGCAATCTTGAAGAGATGAACCGAAGCAGGGAACAAATTTTAAAGGGACAAAACCTGCCTACATTTGAAGAGACGCTGATACGAAAAGACGGCAACCAGGTACCGGTGGAGTTGAATATGGCACTGGTTCATGATGCCAAAGGTGATCCGCGTCATGTGCAATGCATTATGCGGGATATCACAGAACGAAAAGATTACGAACTTCGTTTGCAGCAGCAGGCGTTGTATGATCCGCTCACGAAATTACCCAACCGAACCCTGTTTGAAGATCGGTACCAGAGCATACATTCCAAAACTGATCAAAGCCTGGTAGCTGTTCTTTTTGTTGATCTGGATAATTTCAAATGGGTGAATGATGAGTTCGGCCATGCAGTTGGGGATCAAGTCCTGCAGGAACTCAGTAGCCGTATGCAGGGAACACTGAGAGATAGTGATATTGTGGCTCGGTTGGGGGGAGATGAATTTGTGATTATTCTTGAGAATATCCGCAATAAAATGGATGTTAGCAAAATCACCGAAAAACTACTCAACAACATTTATCTTCCAATTCAGCTTGGAGATCAATACATTCAGATAACTGCCAGTATTGGAATAAGCATAGCTGAGAGAAGGAATCTTCCTCATCTTGACTTGTTGAAATATTCCGATGCTGCCATGTACCAGGTGAAAGACAGCGGTAAGAATAATTTCAGGTTCTATCATTCGGATGAGTTGGCATAAATCCACTTCTAAAGATTTTTTCACCCAGATATTTAAATCAATAACATTCAATTAAACAGTTCTCTGAGTACTGGGCTATTTGTGCTTAATCCCCGGATAAAAGACCAGAAAAAAATAGGCTGGGAATCCGTTGAGAAAAGGGCCTAGTACTAGTTATAATCCAAGCAAGGATAACTGGAGGGACAGAGTTCAATCCGGAAAAATTAATTTTGGGAGCTATTACACTCCTGGAGTAAAAATGGCTGAGCAGGTTCTCCTTCAAATCAAGAATTTAACAAAATCATACGGGGATATCCAGGCTGTGAGGGACCTAAGTCTGGATGTTTTTTCTGGTGAGGTGTTTGGATTATTGGGTCCCAATGGTGCCGGGAAGACCACAACCATAAAATTGATGTCCGGTTTACTAAAGCCAGATAGTGGAGAAGTATTGATTCGGGGGGAACCCCTTGCGGCCGGTGACGTTAATACCCGAATACGGATCGGCATCTGTCCGCAGGAGAATGTGCTGTGGACCAAACTGACTCCTGCGGAACAGCTAATATTTCTGGGTAATATGTACGGGATGAACCAGTCTCTGATCCGGAAGCGCTGCCAAATAATATTGGATGCCTTAGGCTTAATCGATTCTGCGGATAAAATAGCTGGAACACTTTCTGGAGGTATGCAGCGCCGTTTAAACATCGCTCTGGCTCTGATCCATGACCCCGAGATAGTCATTCTGGATGAACCGGAGGCAGGCCTGGATCCCCAGAGCCGGATAAGTGTCCGGAAATATATCAAGTCCCTGGCAGATGAAAAAACGATTATCTTGACTACTCATAACATGGACGAAGCGGAGAGGTTGGCAGACCGGGTGGCAATCATAGACCATGGAAAACTGATGGTTCTGGATACACCGGATGCCCTGAAACAGACTGTTGGTGAAGGTGACGTGCTTGAAATTACATTAATAAAACAGAAGGAACCAGTTGAACCTGACTTGTCTTTCCTGGAGGATCGGGCTCAGATTCTGATCGTGGATAATGTGCTCCAGATCCGGGCGTTGGATCTGGTCAATCTACTCCAGAGTATTCTCGCCTGTCTGAATGACTCTGGAATCCAAACCGGAGATATCCGGCTGCGGAAGAACACCCTTGAAGATGTCTTTATTAAGCTAACTGGAAGGAGGTTGAGGGAATGAAAATCCTGAAGATCTTCTTAAAAAGTTTAAAAGAACAGGCCCGGGATCCCGTCACGATGGGATTGAGCTTGCTCATAGGACCCTTTTTTGTACTGCTCTATTGGTTGATGATACCCAGCGGATCGACAACTTATGGAGTATTAGTCCAAAACTTAGATACGGGACCTCAAGGAAGAGAAGCCATTGCTCTGCTGGAAAGGTTAGCCTACCCCAGCGGGGATCCTCTATTGGATGTGCTATCCGTAAGCGATCAGGTGCGAGCTGCGGAGCTACTTAAGGACCGGGATGCTGAAGTCTTATTAATCATTCCAGAGAATTTTTCCGAAACACTCGAAGCAGCTTCTCGGGGAGAGATACAGAATCCAGCTGAAGTTACGCTCGTGGGAGACCTGACAAATCCTTATTATGCTGTCGGCGCGGTGATGGCCGGCTCTGTAATTGATGAATTCGTTCAGGTGAGGACTGGAGAGATCCGACCATTTCAATTTAAGGAAATTGCATTAGGAGCGTCTGAAGGGAGGTCTGAATTCGACCTGTATATTCCTGGCATCCTGATCATCTCTGTGGTCATGCTGGTATTTATTATCTCGATGACAATCACTTACGAGGTTGAAGCCGGGACCCTGCAGCGTTTGCAAATGACCTCTATGAAGGCATCCGATTTTCTTATCGGCATTAGCTTGCCAACAGTTCTTCTGGGCGTTGTTTCCCTTTTGATAACCCTAATTGTTGCGATTTTGTTAGGATTTAACAGCCAGGGTTCAATTTGGGCAGCCCTATTAATTGGAGGAATTACAGCAGTGGCGGTGGTTGGTATTGGCCTGATTGTGGCTGCATTTTCAAAATCAGTTAGCCAGGCCTTTATTATCGCTAATTTTCCCCTGATCTTTTTTATGTTCTTTTCGGGAGGTGTTTATCCGATCCCGCGAATTATTCTATTTCAGGTTGCAGGTATAAATATCAGCATCTATGATGTGCTGCCACCCACACACGCTGTTTTGGCTTTAAATAAAATTCTTACTCTCGGGTCAGGATTGGCAGATGTGATGTATGAAATCATCTCCTTGCTGGTTCTCTCTCTTGTGTATTATCTTATCGGGATCTGGATCTTTCAGCGCCGCCACCTTCGTCTACAGTGAGGAAACTTAACTAAGGATCTCATTTAGTATAGAAAATCAGATCCCCTGGGGGCTGTGATAACAATTTTGCTATTACTCTCCCTTATCTGGGAAAAAGATTGTTCGAGCAAATTTTAATGGTTTCTGATTTCAATTGAGGAGGACAATATGGCATATGATGAAGGTCTCGCCCAGCGTGTACGGGAAGTTTTATGTGACTGTATGGGATATGAGGAAAAGAAAATGTTTGGCGGGATTGGATTTTTGTTACATGGGAACATGGCTTGCGGGGTAATCAGGGAGGATTTGATTGTGCGGGTCGGAGCGGAAAACTATTCCGATGCTCTTTTACAACCCGATGTAGAATTGTTTGATCTGACCGGTAGAGCGATGACAGGCTGGGTTGTTGTTAAAGAGCCGGGATATAGAAAGGATAACAACCTCAAAGAATGGGTTGACCAGGGGGCTAGATACTCCCTGACTCTGCCCCCAAAATGAGCAAACTTATATGACAGACCACAAAACAGTTTATCAGCAGGAAGCGGTTCTATACCAGCGTTTGATTGCTCGGGAGGACTATCAGGGTAACCTGCTTCCAGAAATTAAAAAAATCACACCTTTGAACGGGAAAGATGTAGTTGATCTGGGCTCTGGCACCGGGCGCCTGGCGCATCTACTGGCCCCTCACATTAAGTCAGTTCACGCTATGGACTTATTTCCTCACATGCTGGGAGTAGCGGCCAGAAGACTACGAAATCAACAACTGGGCAATTGGCAAGTGACTGCAGGAGATCACCGCCAGATTCCGTTGCCGAGTAAATCAGCTGATCTGGTGGTCTCCGGCTGGAGTATCTGTTACCTGGTGGTATGGGAAGGGGAAGAATGGATAGGGGAAGTGGAGAATGCCCTGCTGGAAATGAAGCGTGTGCTGCGAAGCGGGGGAACGATGATCATTATTGAGACTCTGGGCACTGGCAAAGAACATCCGGTGGAGCCGGAAGGGTTAAATCCATATTTTATTTTCTTGGAGTCCCGGGGTTTCCAACGTTCCTGGATCCGAACCGATTACCGTTTCGACAACCGGGAAGAAGCGCTGGAATTGGTGGAGTTTTTCTTCGGAGAGGAGATGGTAAGGAAAATTGGAAATGAAAACAAACCAGTCCTCGCGGAATGCACAGGGCTGTGGTGGTTAACCCTATAGGTATTATTCTCTCCAAAGAGATGAGTATTATCACCCACTCATTTGGTCAAGAAAATTATTAGCCCGACAGAAAGACAACTTCAAGGAAATTGATGGAATCAATTGAAAGACACCAGAAAGAAATCTTATTTAATCAACAGCAATGGAATAATAAACCGGTTTTACGCAAGATTTACAAAGAGTATCATACCCGGATTGCCAACCATCTCCCTGATAATGTTAATGGAGCTATCCTGGAAATCGGTTCTGGGGTTGCTGATATCACCGAAGTGATACCAGTTTGCCTGCGGACAGATTTATTCCATAATCCCTGGGTTGATATAGTGGAGAATGCTTACGCCCTGCCTTTTTCTAATCAATCTGTCGCGGGGATCATTCTCTTTGATGTGTTTCACCACCTTCGGTTCCCAGGGACAGCTCTTCAAGAATTTCACAGAGTTCTGAAACCAGGGGGACATGCGATAATTTTTGATCCCGGATTAAGTCTTCTGGGTAACCTTGTTTATGGACTTTTACACCCGGAGCCGTTGGGTTTACAGGATTCGATTTCGTGGTTTGCTCCAGAAAGTTGGTCTCCGAATGAGATTGATTATTACGCCGCCCAGGGTAATGCGAACAGGATATTCGTGGGGAGAGAAGTAGATTTTACAGGATCTGGATGGCATCTAACAGTCGTTGAACAAATCGCTGATATAGCTTATGTTGCATCTGGAGGGTATTCCAAACCCCAGCTTTTCCCGGACATATTGTATCCTTTCATGCGTTTTGTGAATCGGGGGTTAAAACTATTTCCCAGACTATTTACCACAAGGTTGCTTGTTGTTTTGGAACGGGACTAATTGGAAGTATAAACCAGAGTCAATTATTTTCTTGTTCCGGTTGCTATAATTTTTTTCTGATTGTATTATGACCCTACCAGGAGGGAAATGGTGGAAATTCAAACTGTACAGAGCAAGGCAGATTTAAAGAATTTTATACACTTCCCCTACCATTTTTATAAAGATGATCCAAACTGGGTCCCTCCCCTCCGAGCTGAGATAAGAAATCAATTTAATCCCAAAACTAATCCTTTGCTGGATCATTGTGATACTTGCTTATTTCTCCTGATCCGGGAGGACCAGGTGATCGGACGGATTGCCGCTTTCATTGATCATCTGGCGGTAGATTTCTGGAAAGAAAAAATCGGACTGTTCGGTTACTACGAGTGTATCCCTGACGAAAACGCTTCCCGGATGCTGTTGGATACTGCCGCGGAGTGGCTGCGTGAGCAGGGGATGGATTCCATGCGGGGGCCCTGGACATTTGTCTCAGAGGAATGGGGTTTGGTAGTGGAGGGGTTTACGCCGCCGCCTGTGATCATGTCGCCCTATAACCCGCCTTACTACGATCAGCAGCTCACTGACTTTGGGCTTGGAAAAGCAAAGGATTTGCTTTGTTACTACATGTCCGGGCAGGAAGGATATCAGATTCCGGACCGCATATTAACCCTGACGGACAGGGTCGCGAAAAGATATGGTGTTACAGTCCGCCCCTTGGAGATGAAGAAATACGAGGAGGAAGTCCAGATTTTCCTGGAACTCTCCAATACCAGCATTATTGATAACTGGGGCTATTCGCCAGTCACTGAAGCTGAAGCGGAGGCGATGGCGAAAGATCTGAAACAGATTATTCAGCCCAAGGGGGTGGTATTTGCTGAAAATGC
>JAUWEC010000192.1 GCA_030608465.1 Chloroflexota bacterium | reverse complement strand
GGAGCATAACCCAAAACCAGGTCTGGTCCGTAAGCTGATAGTGAACCAAAAAAAGCTTCTTGATTGGTTTGGATACTCTGGAACACATGATTTCCGTCCGGTCCTGTCCACCGGAGAAGTTTGGATCGCAGAATTTCCAAGGTTTCCGATTCTTGAGCCAGAGGCACAACTCCTTGACCTTCGCGACCTTCTAGGTTGAGATAAACGCTGTTTAAACCTACAGCATACGCGTGGCTCTTATTCCAATTTACCCCAGACAAATCTTGAGAATCAGCCCCGTTTTTTATTCCCAGATAACCTTGCTCTATCAGCCAGCGATTGATATTCACTCTGTAATCAAAATTCTGAAAACCATGATCAGAGAGGAATATTAGATTGATTGGATCTTCATCTGGCTTGGCACTCAGTTTGGTGTTGATTTGCCCTGCAAAATCATCCAGTTTGAGATACCAGGACTCAATTATATCTGGGCGGTTCTTCCAGAACATGTGTTGGACTCTATCAAGAGAATCGAATACACACGCTAATATTCCTTCCTGATAGGAGTCAAGCATCGCCATAAAAATACTGGCGCGCTGCTTAAAAATCTGATCACATAAACTCAGGAATTGTTCATCATTAATAAACCCTTCTTCCAATGCCGTGGTGTCTTGCGGCCACCCTAACGTTAAAAATGCCCCCTGGTTCTTCCAGATTTTGTTGAGCATGCCTTTTGGAGTTCCATAAGGCCAGGGACTAGACAATGGGTGCAGCTGTAAGGGTAAAAAATATAACACCGGATCAGGCTGAAGTTGGGTCATGATTACCCGGGTGATAATTTTCACTTTTACCATGAAACCTATCTGGAAGCTGATTTCAACGACTGGGCTCCACTTTCCTACTGTAAGAGTTAACATCTGGTAGCCCAGTGTTAATTTTGCGGAACGCTCATCATTAACGGTTAATTGAAAATCCAGGTAAGTTTTATTTGACCCTACACGACTTTTTTGGAGAGGGCCAGCAAGTGTTCCATCGTATTCAGCACTGTTTTTACGGTGAAGCCTTGCAGTGCGTGTTTTTAAATTGTCCTCGTCGGCGAGAGGTTCCATAGAATATGAAATGCCCAAACCTAACTGACCAAAAATGTCAGGCGTACCCAATCCAGGGACCGTGCGTACAGGCGATTGCAAGCGAGACGGAAATGTAGCCGGCCACCATAATGAAGTTGCTTGAAAACCATCCTTGACTGCCGCGTCAAAAATCGTTTTGGCCTCATGAGGAGGTGAAAATTGGGTGCCGAGAAGACTGCTCTTTGTAGGCAGGATTGATACAAATAGCCCATAGGTATCCGGGTTCCTGTGAACAAAATCAAACAAACCATGGCCACCAGGATTCAATCCGGTCGAAATGCTGGTCCAGGATACTTCACTTTGGGGTGGATTGGAAACCTGAAAAGAAGAGTACTTTGACGATACCAGGTATTTGCTTAAATACGGCATCTTGCCTTCATTATGGAGGCGCTCGAAAAAGCTAGGGTCAAATGCGTCGAATCCTACGAGGATCGTTTTCATATAACAATCTCAAGAGGTGAATAGCCGGCACGTATTGAGAGCCGACTCAACTAATTTTCATTATCTATTCACCTTTGGCCATCATCATCCCAAGAAGAGAATTGTTCCTTATTCCAGGCTGGTATTCGCTGAGTCGGTTTCGTTTCCGGTAAGTTTCTTTTGGGTTGATTTTTCACGGAAGGAACGCATCAATTTTGCATAGGTCATTTTTATTTTGCTAGAAAAGATCAACACAGCCCCGGAGATCACTCCAAAGGCTATTAGTAAAACCTGAAACAGTAAACCTCCGGAACTTGGATCAATATACATGTTTGCCTTCCTGTTTTATCTCCTGCTTTCTTAAATTATATCAAACCCCATTCTCCCGGTATTTCGGAGTCAAATGATGCCGCCGATTAGACATTTTATGGATTTTTTACCTCAAATCAGATCCAAATATTTGCTTCCAATGGAAATCGTTTGTTTTATCAATTATTGGATCCCGTGAAAGGGTGACCCACGTGATGGATACTCCTTGGGTTTTATCTTTGAGGCGAGAAAAATGGTGAGCCTTCTACAGTCTTGGTCCCAAGGATCGCTGGTGAGCTTCGTAAAATCTTGACTGTGAAATTACCTACTGAATTGACTTTGTAACCTAGCTGTATGGTTGGTCGGCGGATTTTATTTTTGCTTCTAATTCCTCCAGCAGCTCGGTCGTGATCCGGGGATAAGTGGCAGAGATCTCGTTTATTTCTTCCGGGTCATTGTCTATATCGTAAAGCTCAATGAGTGTATCGCTTTTGGGGAGGTATCTGTACCCAAAGTATTTTGTTAATTTATATTGTCCTTTGACGATCATTGCGCTCGCTGAAGTTAATGGCTGTAATGGCTTGTTGGTTTTTGCTTCCAAGGCATAGACGCTTCGCCTGCCAGGCGATGGTTTATATGGGGGCAGTACAGTTCCATCAATCCAGGTCGGGATTGATTTCCCGGTTAATTGGAGTACAGTTGGTAAGAGATCTACTGCGCTTGTGTTTGCATATACATCTTTTCTGTCTTTTTGACCTGGTTCAAATATCACCAAGGGGATCTTGACAACGGGGTTGTGCAGGCATGGAGTTGTATGTCCTAAAATTCCCCGTTCGAACATTTCCCCGTGATCTGAGGTAAGTATTACTACGGTATTATCTAATACCCCGGCATCTTCTAAGGTCAAAAACAGACGATTGAATTCAGAATCAACATAGAGGATGAACTCATCATAGGTCAATCGCAATTGATTCGTGCTCTGTTTTTGTTTTATTCGACCGGTTCTTGCAAGTGGATGTCTTGGCTTGGTCTTGATTTGGAGTTCTATCTCGCTGAATGAGTTAACAAAATCAATTCGTGTTTTATAGGGTGCGTGAGGGGGCATGAAGTGAAAATATCCCAGGAATGGTCTTGGTATGTTAACTATTTTTGATTTTAACCAATCAATTGCGTCTTCAAGAAGAAAATGATCAAGAGAACAAAGCGGTAAGCCCAGTGGAAATTCCTTTTCCATGAGTTTGTTTCTTTGTTCATCAAAGAAATTAAAGAGATTTGAGAAGAAAAGTGAAGTTGATATACCCTCTTCGCTTTTTCCTGTTATCCTGGCCCAGCTTACTGATGCGGTATCCGGGTCGTTTTCGAAATATTTTGTGAGCCATAGATTATTACTCAGGGTGAGGTCTTCCCGGAGTTTATAGAGGTCAATGTCCCCTGAAAATGGATCTTGGAGGATGTTAACAAGTGGGTTATGGCTGTAAGTCATTCGATAATAATCATTAAATAAGCTGTAAATATTTCTTGTTTGAAATGATTTATGAACCTTGCTGTTGATTTGAAAAGCTCGATGTGTCCAGGGATAGGTACCCGTAAGAATAGAAGCGGTTCCAGGGGTTGTGAAGTTGCCAGCAGAATAATGGTTATGATAGATTGTGGCTCTTTCAGCCAAAAGCTCAAGATGTGGTGTTGTCTTTCGAGGATACCCGTAGAGGGAGATATTGTGGCTTGAGAAAGCATCAAACACGATGATAAGGACGTTAAGTTGGCTTTTTACATTCCCGTTTACCAGGGATGGGTGTATATGTGATCCAAAACAGGAAAGTGGTAAGAGCCCCAGGATATTTAAAAAATCTCGCCGGTTTAATTGATTCTTCATTTGCTATATTGGTAAATTAATCTTAGTGAATTTTTTTTGTGAAATTTTCCCAGTACGGTTCGCGCAGTTTTCGTTTTAGTATTTTTCCAGTACCTCCCTTTGGGAACTCAGTCCGAAATTCAACAGATTTTGGTGCTTTGTAGTTTGCCAGATAACTCCGGACATAAGCGATGATGTCATCTTCGGATACATTCTCTCCCGGTTTAAGAATTATCAGGGCTTTTGTTACCTCTCCCCATTTTTCATCAGGGACCCCGATCACAATCACTTCAAAAACAGCCGGGTGATTCTGGATAACTTTTTCCACTTCAACTGAAGAGATGTTTTCCCCCCCGGAGATGATGATATCTTTCTTCCTATCCACAATAGTTATATAACCTTCGTCATCAACAACAGCCATGTCACCGGTATGGAACCAGCCATTCACAATGACAGAATCTGTCGCTTCGGTATCATTAATATATTCCTTCATCACCTGGTTTCCCCTGACAACAATCTCACCGATTGATTTTTCATCCGGAGGCACATCTTTCCCATTATCGTCCACGACCCGGATGCGAACACCCACGAGCGGCAGCCCTGTTTTTGCCTGGTAAGTCCGGCGAACAGCGGCATCCTTTTTTAAATGCTGTTTTGGTCTGGCAATCACAATGAAGGGAGATGTCTCAGTTAAACCATACCCCACATAAGCACGGCAGCCTATCTTTTCTTCGATTGCCTCAATAAGTGAAAAGGGAGAGGGAGCGCCTCCGATAATTACTTCTGTTAAACTGCTTAAATCATATTTTTTCAAATCGGGGTGTTGAAGCAAACCATTAAAGATTGTAGGAACCCCAAGTAATTTGGTAACTTTTTCTGCTTCTATCAAACGCAGTATCTCGCCAAAGTCAACCTTTCGAAGCATGACATGTCTTCCACCAACTGCAGTCAAGAATTGCGGTGTTCCCCAACCGTTGACATGAAATAAGGGAACAACATGCAGTAATGTGTCGTTATCGCTTACCTGAAATCCCGGGATAGCCGTCAGTGTATGGATATATAATGAGCGGTTTGTTATGGCAACACCTTTTTGTTGACCGGTAGTGCCGGAAGTATAAAATAATTCAACCACCGCATTTTCATCCACCGCATCGAGGTTTATATCTGCTTCCGGAGAAGCATCTTCTAGAAGCGCTTCAAAGGAGTGTGCCCATCCAGGTTCATCTTCGGACTCCATGATGATATAGTGTTCAATGTTTTTGAGGTTGCCCCGCATAGCGTCAATGACTGGGGCAAAATCGTTGTGAAAACACAAGAGCCGGGTTTCTGCATGGTTGAGAATGAATTCAATTTCCGAAGGTGAAAGGCGAAAGTTGATGGGATTCAGTATGGCGCCGATTTGTGGAACAGCGTAATAGGATTCGAGCAATTGATGAGAATTGTAGGTTATAAACGAGACCACATTCCCTGTTCC
>JAUWEC010000158.1 GCA_030608465.1 Chloroflexota bacterium | reverse complement strand
TCAGGAAATACAAGCTGCTCAGTAATACCAAGAGTGTAATTACCCCGCCCATCAAATGAATTTGGAGAAACTCCTCGAAAGTCACGAACCCTGGGTAAAGCAACGTTCATCAAGCGATCCAGGAATGACCACATTTTATATCCCCGCAAGGTAACTGATGTGCCGATTGGTGATCCAACACGAAGTTTAAAATTCGCAATATTCCTTTTGGATTTATTGATGATGGGTTTTTGACCCGTAATTCTTGTCAAATCACGAACCGCCTCATCCAGAAGCTTGCCATTATCAATGGCATCACCCACACCAATATTCACAACCACTTTCATGACGCGAGGGCACTGCATAATATTCTCTAATCCAAGATCTTTAATAAGACTTGGCACAACTTCTTTCTGATAACGCTCTTGCAATCTGTTCATTCTTCCGCTCCCAACAATTAGTCAATCACCGCTTCACAGCGTTTACACACACGGTGGGCTTTTCCATCTTCACGGGAAATCCCGACCCGGGTGGGTTTACCACACGACGGACAGACAAGCATCACATTGGAAATATGAATCGGACCTTCAAATTCAATTATTCCGGGGCTCATTGTTCTGCCCTGAGTTTGAATTTGCCCCTGGTGCTTTTTCAGGATATTAATTCCTTGTACGGTAACCCGTTGTTTCTCCCGGTAAACTTTAATAACTTCGCCCTGTTCACCTTTGTCAACAGCTCGTCCGCTGATCACTTCGACGGTATCACCTTTACGAATTTTAATTTTCACGTCAATCACTCCTGCTTCTTATTTCCTAGACTGTCTCCGGAGCCAGGGAAACAATTTTCATATATCCCCTTTCTCGAAGTTCACGGGCAACCGGTCCAAAGATACGGGTACCTCGTGGGTTCGTACCATCAGCATCCAGGATAACTACGGCATTATCATCAAATTTTACAGTTGAGCCGTCTTTACGGCGCCATTCTTTCGCTGTGCGGACAACAACTGCTCTAACAACTTCATGGTTCTTTACAGATCCCTGTGGAGTAGCCTCTTTAATCGCCCCTACTACTACATCACCGACGCGGGCATATCGACGGGTTGATCCGCCCAGAACCCGAATAACCAGCAGTTCGCGGGCTCCAGAGTTGTCGGCAACTTTCACTCTTGATTCTTGTTGTATCATTGCTGACTCCGTTTAGGCTTGCTGGGTAGAAACCGTTTTCCGAATGATTTCTTCCACAACCCACCGTTTTGTTTTTGAGATCGGTTTGGACTCTACGATCAGAACTTTATCGCCGATATCGCATCCTAATTCATCGTGCGCCTTTACTGAAATATGACGGTCGATGACTTTTTTATATAAGCGATGGCGGAACCGCCGGGCAATCCTTACCGAAACTGTCTTATCCATTTTATTGCTGGTCACAACACCAGTCAGACGACGGCGTTTGCTCATGATTCACCTTCCAGCTCGCGTTCTCGTAATATAGTTTCAAACCTGGCAATCAGGCGCCTGGTCTCTGTTATCCGGGAGGTATCCGATAACTCACCGGTTGACTGCTGAAACCTGAGGTTCATCATTTCTTCCCGGGTTTCATCAATCTGAGCTTGTATTTCTTCGTCCGCTAAGGCTCGGATTTCTTCTGCTTTCATTCGCTTTCTCCTACTTCTTCTCGGCGGACTACTTTTGTTTTTATGGGTAGTTTGTAGGAAGCAAGCCGTAATGCCTCAACCGCTATTTTCTCCTCTACATCTCCACCTATTTCAAACATGATCCGTCCGGGTTTAACAACAGCAGCCCAATATTCAACATCACCCTTGCCTTTACCCATCCGGGATTCAGCCGCTCTTTTTGTGATCGGTTTATCGGGGAAAATACGGATCCAAACTTTACCTCGGCGCTTCATAGCTCTTACCATAGCTCGGCGAGAAGCTTCGATTTGCCGGGCAGTGATCCAGGAGGGTTCTAAAGCCTGAAGTCCGTAATCACCAAAGTGCACTTCTGAGCCGCGGTATGCTTTCCCTTTCATTCGACCACGCATCTGTTTTCTGAATTTGACACGTTTTGGCATCAACATGATACTAATCCTTTCATTTCTCCGCAGAAGTCTTAAAGGCTAGGCCTTATTTACTGACGTAAACTCCGTCATGTGCTTCTGTTTCATCTTCTTCATCCAGTGTTGGCAAAACTTCGCCCTTATAAATCCATACTTTTACGCCAATATTGCCGTAACCAGTAGCCGCTTCAGCTAGTGCATAATCAATATCGGCTCTTAAAGTCTGGCGCGGAACCCGGCCTTCCCTCATATGGATGGTCCGGGACATTTCAGCCCCGCCCAGGCGGCCCGCAACCTCAATCCGGATACCTTCAGCTCCTTCCCGCATTGTTCGCTGAATGGTCCGCTTCATCGCACGGGAGTAACTGATCCGGCTTTCAATTTGGCGTGCTACATTTTCTGCCACCAGATAAGCATCCAGATCCGGGGTTTCGATCTCTTTTATATCCACATCGATGGACTTTCCAACAAGCTCTTCCAAGCTTTTACGCATGATCTTTACATTTGCGCCTTTCCGTCCGATCAAAACACCAGGTTTGGAAGTATGGATGATAACTTTTACTTTCCCCGGGAAACGTTCAATTTCAATCTTGGAGACGCCTGCTCGATCCGCTTCTTGATGAATCAAATTTCGAATCGCTAGATCTTCCTGCAAATGTTCCACGTATTGTTCGCCTTCAGCAAACCAATGTGCATCCCAGGTCTTGGTTATTTTCAAACGAAATCCAATTGGATGTACTTTACGACCCATAATTTCTCCTACTGATCACGTCTGCCCGCAAAAAACTCAATTTAAGGGCAGTTGCTTTCATCAATCGTTCCTATACCTCTTCATCTTCATGTTCTCTTAATATAAGGGATAAGTGTGACGACCGGCGCAGGCGGGGTTTCACCCGTCCCCGGGCTCCAAAACGGCGCCATTTGCGAGTCGGTCCCTCATCAGCAACAATATATTGAATGAATAAATCATACCGGTTGAGACCAAAGTTATTTTCCGCATTAGCAATCGCTGAATTTATTAGTTTTGAAACTGGGAGAGCTGCTTTGTTCGGTGTGAAACTCAACACTTCTAATGCTTCCACAACATTTTTTCCTCGCACCAGATCAATTACCAGGCGAGTTTTTTGCGCGGAGACAGGGATATGACGTGCTTTTGCTCTGATATCGTTTTCCATATCTAAATCTCCCTGGCAGCGGAGTCAGCGGTTTCCGTCTTACGGCTTGTTCGCTTTGTCGCTAAATGCCCGCGGAATGTCCGAGTAGGAGCAAATTCACCCAGTCGGTGTCCGACCATATTCTCGGTTATATAGATCGGAACGTGCCGACGACCGTCATGAACCGCAATCGTGTGCCCCACCAATTGGGGAAAAATCACACTGGCTCGGCTCCAAGTCCGGATGACTTTCTTCTCGCCACGCTCGTTCATTGTTTCTATTTTCTTTAATAACTTAGGATCTATGAATGGACCCTTTTTCAGTGATCTTGACATACCTTCAACTCCTAATTCATTGCCTTGATTTGCTGCAATAAATGAACATTTTAGCGGCGTCTCTTCTTTCCTACCCGACGATCTCGGACAATATACTTCCCGGTTCTTTTATTTCGGCGGGTTTTAGCGCCCAGGGTTTTCTTGCCCCAGGGGCTTTTGGGACTCGGCATACCTATCGGAGAACGGCCTTCACCGCCTCCATGCGGATGGTCCCGGGGAGACATTGCAGATCCACGGACAGTGGGGCGGATGCCCATATGGCGCTTCCTGCCTGCTTTGCCCAGTTTGATATTGCCATGATCAATATTGCCCACCTGGCCGATTGTTGCCATGCAGGTCTGCAGGATCAGGCGAATTTCTCCCGAAGGCAATCGAACCTGACCATATTTTCCTTCTTTGGCAATTAATCGGGCAGATGTTCCTGCGGAGCGCACCAGCTGCCCTCCTGCTCCTACTTTTAGCTCAATATTATGGATTCGGGTACCGGTTGGAATTTCGCTTAGTGGCAACATATTCCCGAGAGAAACTTCCACTTCTGGTCCGGATACGATAGTATCACCTACCCGCAGTCCAACTGGAGCGATGATATACCGTTTCTCGCCATCGGCATAATATAACAGAGCTAACCTGGCTGTCCGATTAGGATCATATTCAATAGCGGCAACCCGGGCAGTGATATTATGTTTCTCCCGCTTAAAATCCACCATACGGTATTTCCGTTTATGACCTCCACCACGATGACGAACAGTGATCCGTCCGTAGGTGTTGCGTCCACCTTTTTTCCGGAGTGGTTTCACCAATGAACGTTCCGGTTTACCTTTGGTGATTTCTTCAAATGTATAGCCTGTTCGCCCACGCATACCCGGGGTTACCGGCTTATATTTTTTTACTGCCATTACCGAACTCCTTCAAACACAGAAATCGTATCGCCGGAGACCAGGGTGACAATAGCTTTTTTATAAGCACTGCGTCTAACTAATACCCGGCGGCTCCGCGCGCGGCGAGATCTTTTTGCTGGCATAACCATCGTATTTACCCGGACAACTTTTACATCAAAAATCGTCTCAACGGCTTCCTTAATCATGCTTTTAGTTGCATCACTCGCCACTTCAAATACAAACTGATTCAGTTTTGCATACTGGTGGCTTGTTTTTTCAGTTAGTATTGGACGTCGTAAAACATCATATATCGAGGTCATCGCCTTACTCCCGTAATAAATTCTCCGAGATCCGGTCCAATCCTGATTTGACAAGGATGACCTTCTCATGTCCCAATAAATCTCGAATATTTAAGTAATCCACCAACAAAACATTCGCATCCGGCAAATTATTAATCGCCCGCACCAACAAGTCATAATTCTCATCTCGTTGGGGATAAACGATTAGACAGTCTTGACCGCCGGTAATTTTTTCCAACGTTTCGGCCATCAACTGAGTTTTGGGCTCCTTCAGAGCAAACTCGTCCATTATAAACATTTCCTCTGAGGAATGTTTTAAGGTGATTGCTGACCGCAAGGCAGCTCTACGCATTTTTTTGGGCATTTTCTGCTCGTAGGAACGGGGTTTTGGAGTAAAGATTTTACCTCCACCCACCCACTGGGCTGCCCTAATTGAGCCTTGACGAGCCCTTCCGGTGCCTTTCTGCCGCCAGGGTTTCCGGCCGCCTCCAGAGACTTCGCTTCTGCCTTTGGTGCTGTGTGTTCCAAGCCGCTGATGCGCCAGTTGGCGGACAAAGGCTTGATGCATCATATCTACGTTAACCGGGGCGTCAAAAATCTTTTCTGGCAGATCGACAGTATCAATTTTCTTACCCTTCATATTGATAACATTTGCTTCCATAATCTTATGCTCCAACCGGTTACTGTTTCCGGGCTTCTTTTATTATAACTATCCCGTTTTTGGGTCCGGGCACTGATCCACGGACTGCAATAATATTATTCTCGGGATCAATCCGTGAAACCAGCAAGTTCTGAGAAGTCACTGTATCATTTCCCATTCGCCCGGGCATCTTCTTTCCTTTAAAGACGCGTCCTGGCGTTGATCCGGCACCGATAGAACCCGGTGCGCGCTGGCGGTCTGATTGACCATGAGTTTTTGGACCCCCAGAGAATCCATGTCGTTTTACAACACCGGCGAAACCACGGCCTTTGGATTTCCCAACAATGTCAACTAGTTCACCCTCAGTAAATACTTCGACTGTGAGTTTATCTCCCTCCACCAATTCTTCATTCGTCCTGAATTCTCTCAGGAACCGGAGAGCGGGGAGATCATTTTTCTTCAGGTGACCAAGTTCTCCACCGGTCAATCTTTGGGGTTTTGCTTCTTCAAAACCCAATTGAATAGCACTGTATCCATCCTGGTTCAATGTGCGGACCTGTGTTACATAACAAGGCCCAGCTTTAATGACTGTAACGGGAACTGCTTTCCCTGATTCATCAAATAACTGGGTCATACCGACTTTCTTTCCAATTAGCCCTTTCATCTCATATGTCTCCTACTATTGATTTATTTTCTGGGACTGTCAACTAGGGCTTAGCTTCATCATCCCAAACAACGCAGTTAACGTATCCTTCGCGAACAGCTGGATTTTGTGTTCTCGGTTGGAAACGCTCTTACGTTATCCAATTTTTCACTGGGTCTGTTTTTCAATTTCTCCAGCGATACTCTACCGCTCTTATGGCAGAGTTTTTCGAACTTTCTTTCCAAAATGCTGCCTGCTGCATTTTGGCACAGCCTGCCTATTATACACTATTAAATTTTAATTTCAATATCAACACCTGCAGGTAAATTAAGACGCATCAGCAAATCAATCGTTTGTGAATCTGGTTCCAGTACATCAATCAAACGTTTATGTGTTCGGATCTCAAAATGTTCATGAGAATCCTTGTGAACAAAGGTTGACCGCCGCACTGCAAATTTTTCAATTCTTGTTGGGAGAGGAACCGGACCCACAACTCGGGCTCCAGTCCTCTCTGCGGTTTCAACGATCCGTTTTGCAGATTGATCCAACACTCTATGATCGTAAGCTTTCAGGCGAATTCGAATTTTTTGTTTAGCCATAATTTTATTCCAGGATCTCGGTGACCACGCCGGATGCAACCGTGAGACCACCTTCTCGAATAGCGAACTTTCCACCTTGCTCCAATGCGATCGGTACAATCAATTCCACGTCCATGTTCACATTGTCTCCAGGCATTACCATCTCAACACCTTCCGGCAGGGTGACTGTC
>JAUWEC010000115.1 GCA_030608465.1 Chloroflexota bacterium | reverse complement strand
CGATCCCAGCTGAAAAACAACTCACCGACAGTGTGACAGGCATCTACCAATCCAGCCTGATTAATGGATCCTGGAGTGAACCAGAGCGGGTCATTCTAGCTGATGATTTAGCTCTCGACGGCTGTCCCATGGCCCTCGGGGGTCAACTCTGGTTCTGCTCGGCCCGGACTGGCCATACAGGTATAAATTGGTTTAATGCTGTATTTGAAAACGGAAACTGGGGATCGTGGGAAATCGTAGAATTTAACCCTGCCTACCAGGTTGGTGAACTGCATATCACCGCTGGCGGTGAGGAATTCTATTTCCATTCCTCCCGTCCGGGTTCACTGGGAGCAAACGATATCTGGGTTAGCAGGATGCAGGATGGCACCTGGGGAGAACCGGAAAACCTCACCATGGTAAACAGCGAAGAGGACGACAGCCGTCCATTTGTATCCGAGGATGGGCAGCAGCTCTGGATTACACGCACCTACCTGGGAAGCCCCGCGTTGTATGTATCTTACAAGGAAAACGGCATCTGGCAGGAACCGGTATTGATAGTATCCCAATTCGCGGGGGAACCCACCCTGGATAACAAAGGAAATCTATACTTTGTTCATCACTTCTTCTGGGATGGCATAATGCTGGAAGCGGATATATATTTAGCAAAAAAGAAGTAAACTGTAGAGGAAGCGTAATCCTAAAAAGATTTCGCTTCCTTCATTATTTTTTCTCGTGATTTTTCTGAATATACGATTTTAGATATTTCCCTGTATAGGATTCCGGTGTGCTGCAAATCTCGTTTGGCAGACCTGCTGCAATCACCTCTCCTCCGGCATCTCCACCCTCGGGTCCAAGATCGATAATATAATCTGCAACTTTAATAATATCCATGTTGTGTTCAATGATTAACACCGTGTTGCCCTCATCAACCAGGCGCTGTAGCACTTCAATCAGCTTATGCACATCCGCTGCGTGCAAACCAACCGACGGCTCATCCAGAACATAAAGGGTTGATCCTGTTGACCGTTTGGAGAGTTCCCGGGAGAGTTTAATCCGCTGCGCTTCTCCTCCAGACAATGTCGGAGATGGCTGCCCGATTCGGATATACCCCAAACCCACATCTTGCAATGTCTTTAATCGGCTCATCATGGCAGGGAAATTTACAAATACATCCATGGCTGTATCAATGGTCATATCCAGCACATCTGCGATATTGTACTCCCCTTTAAAACGAACCTGGAGGGTTTCCCGGTTATACCGGGCACCGTGGCAAACGTCACAAGGCACGTATATATCCGGGAGAAACTGCATTTCAATTTCCAGCTGTCCATGACCGCGGCAGGCTTCACAGCGTCCCCCTTTAACGTTAAATGAGAACCTTCCTTTGTCATATCCACGGATTTTGCTTTCTGGCAGATCGGCAAACAGATCTCGGATATGATCAAAAAGTTTTGTGTAGGTTCCCGGATTTGACCGCGGTGAACGGCCGATGGGAGATTGGTCTATGTTAATAATTTTATCGATATTTTCTATGCCTTTGATCGCGTCATAATCACCCGGTTTGGTTTTAGCCCGGTTCAACTCCCGCGCCAGGGCTTTATAGAGTATTTCTATCATCAAGGTAGATTTTCCAGAACCAGAAACCCCGGTGATGCAGACTAGTCTCCCGAGCGGTATAGAAACATCAATATCTTTCAGGTTATGTTCTCTGGCTCCCAGAATTTGAATGGATTTCCCATTTCCTTCCCGCCGATTTTTCGGCACCGGCACCTGGAGACGCCCGGATAGATACGCCCCGGTTAATGAGTCGGGGTGATTAAGGATTTTATCGATCGTTCCGGCAACCACAACCTCTCCCCCTAGTTCCCCGGCTCCCGGCCCTAAATCCAGGATCCAATCGGCGGTTTCGATGGTCTCGGCATCATGCTCAACAACCATCACTGTGTTTCCCAAATCACGCAATCCTTCCAGGGTCCGCAGCAGTCTGCCGTTATCACGGGGGTGCAAGCCAATGGAAGGTTCGTCCAGTACATACAACACTCCCATCAGGTGCGATCCAATCTGGGTAGCCAGTCGGATGCGCTGGGCTTCCCCACCAGAGAGTGTGCCAGCCGACCGGCTCAGGGTCAGATAATCCAGACCAACATCTACCAGGAATCCTAATCGTTCAGTTAACTCGCGCAGGACCCGATCAGCTATTAGTTGCTGACGTTCGTTTAATGGAGATTCGACTCCTTGGAGACGGTTCACCCAATCAAGTGTTTTCTGGATCGGCAAGGTGGAGATATCAACGATATTTAATTCATCAAGGGTAACTGCCAGCGATTCAGGACGAAGACGGGTGCCAAGACAGGAAGGACAGGGATGATCGTTCATATAACCCATGATGCGAGTGCGCATATATTCGGATTGGGTTTCCTTAAACCGCCTTTCTAGATTGTTGATCACCCCTTCAAAAGCGCGGTAAAACTCATATTCTCTTCCATCTTTATTTACATAGGTGAGTTTGACTTCCTCTCCGCCAGTTCCATAGAGAAGCAGGGACTGATGATCATCTGATAAGTTATGATAAGGTTTTTCAAGATCCACTTTATATGCGTCGGCAGCCCCCACCAGGGATCTCCAATAGTAGCCGCCTTGTGCTCGCGGACCACCCCATTCTGTGGCATCAATTGCGCCTTCATTTACAGATAAAGTCTTATCCGGAATTAATAAGTTAGGATCCACTTCAAGCTTTGTCCCTATTCCCTCGCAAGTCGGGCAGGCACCATGCGGCGTATTAAAGGAAAATGTGCGGGGTTCAATTTCCGGGAAGCTTAAATCACAAACCGGGCAGGCTAGATGCTCAGAATAATTCGTGGTCAAAGGATTTTTTGGATCTGTAATATCATAGATGTTCAGGTAGCCATCACCATATTTTAATGCTGTCTCAACAGAATCTGTTAATCGGGAGCGGAAGTTGTTTTGCTCCTCATCATTCTCAAATTTCTGAATCACCAATCTGTCTACAACAGCCTCGATAGTATGCTGTTGATAACGTTCCAGCTGGATTTCCTCTTCCAGGAGCCTGATTTCACCATCAATTCTTGCCCTCACAAAACCGGATTTCTGGATCTCCTCGAGGATTCCCTGATGTTCTCCTTTTCTGCCTTTAATCACCGGAGCAAGGATATTAAAACGGGTCCCTTCCGGGAAGCCTTCAATGAGCTCTACAATTTCCTGGGCTGACTGGGTAGTTACCTCTCTGCCGCATTCCGGACAGTGAGGAATACCCGCTCTGGCATACAGCAACCGCAGGTAATCATAAATTTCTGTAACAGTGCCCACGGTGGAGCGGGGGTTTTGGGATGTTCCCCGCTGATCTATTGATACCGCGGGAGATAAACCCTCAATATATTCCACATCAGGTTTGTCCATTTGCCCCAGGAACTGGCGCGCATAAGACGATAAGGATTCAACATAGCGGCGCTGACCTTCCGCAAATATGGTGTCAAATGCGAGAGAGGACTTCCCGGATCCGGAAAGCCCTGTAATAACCACAAATTTATCGCGGGGTATCTCAACCGTAATATTTTTCAGGTTATGTACTTTGGCACCAACAACTTTGATCTTGTTTTCCATAATTTATTTAAAAACCATCCAAACTTGAGTGGATTTCGGAAATTCCTGCACCCTGACAATTTCCACATCAGGCTCAGAGATTATACCAATTCTACGTTTTATCTGTGTTGAGATGGGTAAAATTTTACGAATTTCCGATAAATCTACGCCAATGGGGGAGGTCCTCAGTAGTCCGTTGTCAGAGGATGTTTTCAGATGCTCAACGATCGAAAATCAGGCAAGACAGCTAAATGGGAACTATGATTATTCAAGAGATTGAAGTATAATCACTTTCTGCAAGAAAACCTGAAAATGAAACAAAAACAGGGAGCTAGCAGGAGGCTTGATGAATATCACATGGCACGGGCATTCATGTTTTCGTTTGACCGAAAGAGGTAAGGCAACAGTAGTTACCGATCCTTATAACCATAAAAAAATCGGTTATAACGAATTAAATCTGTCTGCCGACATTGTTACTATCAGTCACGACTCTCCTGGACATAACCACACAAAAATTATCCGCAAACGGAAGTCTCAACTGCATATCATTACCGGTCCCGGTGAATACGAAATTGGTGAGGTGTTCATCACCGGAATACGAACCAATCATCAGGGAAAAGAAGACGCGCTGCGGAACGTGATGTATATATTTGATTATTCCGGGGTCCTGGTTGCTCACCTGGGAAACCTGAGCAGAGTGCCGAGTCAGTCAGATGTTAAATCTATCGCGGGAGATATCCACGTTGCCCTGGTTCCCGTCGGAGGAGGCAGCAGTTTAACAGCATCCAAAGCAGTGGAAGTAATCCGTATCTTGGAACCCAGTTATGCCATCCCCATGTATTACCATACGAAGGAAAGTAAAGTAGAACTCGACCCCCTGGAAAAATTTATTAAAGAGATGGGGTTGGAAAAAGTAGAACCCCGTCCCAATCTGAGCATCACCAGTACCCGCTCCAGTAATGAAACCAACGTGATCGTTCTGGACTATGCCCAGGAATCCGAATAAAGGGTACCTGCATGACTGTAAAATTACTCATGACCTGGGATATACTACCCAACCGGGAACAGGAATATTTCGAATTCGTGATCAGTGATTTTCTCCCGGAAATCAAACAATTAGGGATTCGGCCGGTGGATGCCTGGTATACCATGTATGGTGATCAACCGCAGATCATGGTTTCGGCCAAAACTCAGAGCCAGGCTGCGCTGAACGTAGCTATGGCATCCAAAGAATGGCAGCGATTACTGGATAATTTGCTGAATTTTGTGGAGAATTTTTCCTATAAAATAATTTCCGCCAGGACTGGTTTTCAGTTATAATCGAAATCCCCCTCAAAAGGATTCATTTGTGGACTCTTCCAAACCCAGGAATACAAAATTAAGGATCAATATCGGCGTTGGATTAACTATCGTCGGGTTCCTGGTGTTTGTCCTCGGTGCCAAGCCGGGAATTTTTAACTTGGATCGCAGTCCTGTGGTAGGTTTTGTCCAAACAGCTACATTTTCAACCGGGCTGGCGATGTTATGTCTGGGAGGTTTTATCGGTTTAAAATCCTGCCAGAGGGCAAACTACTCCCAATCTCTCGCCCAGGATATTGGATTGCGCCTGGTTGCAACCGGATATCTAATCGCCCTGGTATCCGGCATGGCCGATGTGTTTGGTTTCGGCACACAGGCATATCCAGCTTTACCCTTTTTTGGACCCTGGCAGTCTGCAGGGGTCATTGTTGGAGAAATTATCATATCTGTTGGTTTCTTGCTCTACATACCTTTCCCTTCCTCTCGGCCTCAAGCTTGACAAGGCCAAATCGAACGAGTAAAATTGGCGATGCGTTACTTAGGGAAAATTAACAGGCCGAGATAGCTCAGTCGGTAGAGCACTTGACTGAAAATCAAGGTGTCGCCAGTTCGAGTCTGGCTCTCGGCACTTTTTTGCGGGCGTAGTTTAGTGGTTGAACGTCTCCTTGCCAAGGAGAAGGTCATGGGTTCGAATCCCATCGCCCGCTCTTTTTCTAACAATGGCTGGTGGCAGATGGCTGACACAGAACAGCCATTATCCATCAGCTTCTTTATATCAAGGCGACGTAGCCAAGTGGTAAGGCAGAGGTCTGCAAAACCTTTATCATGGGTTCGAATCCCATCGTCGCCTCTTTTGTTTTAAAGGCAATCACCTCACCTGCTGCCCGCGGTGAGGTGATTGCTTATCTAAGGAGGAGAAGAAATAGGGGTTTTCCCCAAAAGAAGCCAAAATAATCTTGATAACTGCATAGTAGCTTAAAACATTCCAGGATCAGTTATCAAAATCGTTAGCAACGGATTAAAATACACCAAAATACTGTTTTTCAATTACAAATCGATGAGAAAATGGAGTTTATTCCCCCTACTCCTTCAAAAATTCAGTCAGCCAGGTCTGAGAGTCCAGATCAAGATAGGTATTAAGTAAGGAAAAGAAATCCTCCCCTGTTGAGATTTGATTTGAATAATCTCTGGCATATTCTCTTAAAAAATCCATGAATCTTTCCTCCCCCAACGAACTGCGGAGTTTATCCAAAAACTTCGCTCCCTGCAAATAAGTGGCGTTCCTGTATGCAAGGTACTGATCAGTAAATTCACCAAAATCATATATGGAGCGATTGATTACTCCATACGGCTGATAATAATTAACCCGGGTCGCCCACCACCAATTCACAGAATCCGGGTAAAGTTTTTCATAATAAATCAATTCGCTGAACGTGCAGAAAGATTCATCCAGCCAAGGTTCCAGGGCTTGATCATTCGCCACGAGCCCATACCACCACTGATGAGCGGTCTCATGAGCCGCAATGGTTACCAGATAACTCTGTTCTGATCCATTATAAGTATCAAAGAAACCCCGGCTCTGGAAATAAAGTCCTTCGTATTCCATTCCGTGGTTAAAATCTGCCTGGACCATCGATAAACTTGGTTGGTTAATAGGTCCATAAAGATCACCATATAACTTGTAAGCCTGCACTGTAGTTTTAAAGGCCGCTTCTCCCGGGATTAGATAGGGTGAGAATACATAGCCATATATCATAGTGTTGCCAATTTGCTCCTGGAAAACCTGATAATCCTGGCTGATAGAAAACACAAAATTACGGGCGTTTTCCAGAGAATAGCGGTGGACATCCGCTTCATATTCTGCCAGCGCACTGGCCGCAATCACTACCTCAGGAGCATTGCTGATTTCCATAGACACCTGAAAATCCGCCGCCGGATAAACCAGATACTCTCCGTATATCCAGGGATCATGAACAAGCCAACCGGTTTCTTCCTGGTAGGGAGGAACCATCGGATACCAGTCCACCAGGTTGGTCTGCCTTGCTGTATATCCAAATGGGGAAGGTCCATATCCCTCCCGAGCGTTCTGAATTGGCAACGCCAAGCTGTATTGAATCGATAGCTCTTTGACCTCTCCCGGCAGCCAGGGCTGTTCAAGGGGGACGGTTAATCGAACGCCATCCAGAGAATAATTCTCCACAGGAATGTCCCCCTGCCAGTTGATACTCTGGATAGTAAAAACATTTAGCCAAGCATTGGGGGGTACCACCAGAAGGATCTCCATCAATGGGACCTGGGCAGGATGGGGAAGGAGAACTTTCTCTTCCACAAAGACCTGATGGTTGTTATAGTCCAGGTCAACAAAGATATGATATTGAATATTTTCCGGGATTAATTCAGTGGGCTGTTCTTCCTCAAAAGGCGTAGGAGAAACAGGCATCTGGCTCGCAATCACCGTTGGAGCCGACTGGGTTTCAGAAGGGGCGGGTGCAGTAATTATTGATGTTTTAGTTGGGATAATTGGAATTTTATCTGATCCGCAACCTACTAATAATACCTGCATAAGGGTCAAAGTTCCCAGCAGATAAATTGATTTTTGGGTGAAGGAAAACTTTGGTCGCATTAATCGTATGATCATTCAATTCATTTTGCTGCCAGAATTGTCTGCTTCCAAGAACCGGATCACTAATCTTGCTTCATTAATTAAATCAATTTCCGCTGGAAGCTGGTGGTCTTCATTAACCCGTTGAATTAACCTGATAACCGCAAGCTGTATCCGATTAGGTAGTTTCTTTGTATCTTTAAGCGTCTTCAGGGATTGAAAGGCATTTTCCGTCTTGATGATCTTTTCATGACGGTACAGAAATAACTGCGCTGCCGCACCTGCAGCCCTTCGGGCACAGACCCTGGCTCTTCCCTCGTTGCCTTCTTTCCTGGATTGTTTAGCCAGTAGAAGTTCTCCCTGGACTTGGATCTGGGTTTCTGCTGGTTTCATGCACAGGATTATACCGTAGACAGGGATATTTTTATTAGAGACCAGAGCAGGGCTCTCGGGATATTAGCGTTATTTCATTGCCTCTCTGGCAAGCTTGTCTACCCGTTCATTAAGTAGATGACCAGCGTGACCCCGTACCCAGTGCCAATTTACTTCATGTTCAGCAATCACCCCATCCAATTCCTGCCATAAGTCTGCATTGGCAAGGGAGCTTGTCTTTCCCGGTTTTCCCCTCCGCCAACCCAGTTTCTTCCAGTTTTGAATCCATTCTGTTATGCCTTTCTTAAGATATTCAGAATCAGTATAAATATCAACTCGGCAGGGTTCCTTTAATGCTCTAAATGCCATTACAGCAGCTGTTATTTCCATCCGGTTGTTGGTGGTTTTACTCTCGGAACCGCTGAGTTCTTTTTCTCGATTTCCAAATTGGAGTAAAACACCCCATCCACCCGGTCCGGGATTTCCGGAACAAGCTCCGTCTGTATAAATCGTCACCTGTGGTTTGTTTGCCATGAAAATCCTTTCTTATTGACGATATTAAACTGATCTTCTATCCGCAGGACAGGAAAGCGTGGCCCGGCAAAGAAGTTTGGAGAAAATCTATTCCTGGGAATACTCTAACAGCTCAGCTGCTGTTTGATCAAGCATCCTCAATAATTTTGTTATCTCCCCGGGGTTTTTCTCGAATAAATCCTCAAAAGCATCACCTACTGCCTGACGAACAATTTCCCAGGACGGATGCAGCGGATCTGCCTGACCATATTTCAACAGATTTAATCCCTGTGCCCAACGTGGGTTGTCAGTCCTGAAATCTCTTATCAAATAAAGAGTATCTTTCCGGGTCGGGTAATAACCACTGTATTGAATCCACTCCGCCTGAACTTCAGGTGATGTCAGATACTTGAGAAATAACCAGGCAGCCAGTTCTTCTTCGGGGGAGGTATTAAATATCACGCCTGATTGAATATTTGCAGTGACTGCCTTTGATCCGGGGGGT
>JAUWEC010000098.1 GCA_030608465.1 Chloroflexota bacterium | reverse complement strand
ACACTTCCCAGGGTATAGCCAATGAAGCTCAGCGGTTTGACTCCCAGGAGCATAAATACGATAGTCCCGGTGATCGCCAGAACTGCCAGATGAATACCAAAAACTACCAGGCCATCCGGCCAGAGGTGAGGTTGGCCACTTCCGAAACCAAATCCGGCTATCGCCAGGGGTACATACATTTCATACGCCAGAGCGACACTGGGTAAAAACGGGATCCGCTGCTGCCGTTTAATGCTGATAATAGAGAAGACGGTGCCGGCTATGAGCAGAACCAGGTGGGTCCAGGAAACTCTGGCATTGTAAATTAGAAACTGAATATTCGGTGTCTTGAGCACAAAGGTTGCGTATCCCCCCAATATACCTACTAAAAATATGAATCCGCTGGCAACAATCGATCCGATAAAGCGCTGGCCAAAAAACTTCAGCGATCCGGTTGCTGTGCCCAGAGAGATCCCGATAAATGGCGTTAGCGGTGGTGCGGCTAGCGCACCCAGGACAAGCAGGGCAGGTGAATCTGCCAGAATGCTTGCCGTGATTATTGCCCCGGCCAGCAGTGAAAACAGAAAAAAATCAAACGACGGTATGGTGCTGTGGGCCAGGTTTTCGATATCTTCTACTACTGCAATAAGGTCTTCCGGAACTAGACCTCGCTCTGCCCGACGGCGGCGGGCTGGTGATAAATCTTCTGGATCATCAGGGAATTGATCGGTTTTCGGGATAGACATATTTTTTCCAGGGTCTGGTTATTTTCTTAGGCTCGCTACCAAACGAGTAGGATGATTCAATATTGTCAGGGCAGTAACGATATTTGGTACAACCAAATCTGCCTGGAGTAATGTTTCCAGGGCAGCACCTTCTTCCGAAAGGACGCAGATCCCGATTCTGGCTTTTTTCAGCATCAGGGAATCATTTGCCCCTTGCCCAACCGCTGCTGAATGTTCCGCTCCGAGATTTCCAAGGTAAGCTGCTTTCTGCTCTGCTTCACTTCCCGCTTTCACACGGAATGCAGTGATTCCCAATTGGCGGTCTATTTCTGATTGTTTTCCATGTGTGTCTGCTGTCAACAAATGTATCTTCACTCTCTTGTTTAGAACCTTAAGCAGGGAAAAAACTTCCGGCAGCAGAATACCATCAACTGCAAGAGTTCCGTTGACATCAAAAACAACATGTTCTATTTGAAGTTCTCCCTCCCCGGGAATTTTGATATTAATCATGTTAATAAATTATACTAGATAGGGTCCTCACCCGGGAAAAGTAGTAAAATAAAATCTGGTTAATAAAACCAAGGAGTAAGCGTTGGTTAAATATAGAAGTTTTTACTGGTTGATAATATTTATTTTGTTTCTGGTTGGATGTAGTTTGCAACAGGATACTCAAACACCGACCGCAGGGCCGGTTTTTACGGAGACGCATGTGCCGACTTCGACACCGGCTGACACGCCGATTCCTCTTCCACCGGTTGGTGTGTTCTTAACCCCGCCTGAAGTTGATCCAAACCTTGTAAAGGATTTTAATCCCCTAATTGGGGAGTATATCAGGGCTGAAGGACTCCGATTTCAAGTTCTTGAAACCATGTCACCAGGAGATTTTTTGACGGATGATTTCCGGCTAGTTGTTGTCCTGCCGCCCTATCCTGATCTTAAGGCTCTGGCTCAAAGTGCTCCGGACACAAAGTTCCTGGCGGTAGGATTTAATGACCTCGATCCCCTCGAAAATTTAAGTGTTCTACGTTTTGGCGGCGGCGATTATGACGTTCAGGGGTTTGTTGCTGGGTATATCGCTGCCATGATCACCACAGATTGGCGAGTAGCAGTGTTAAGCATACAGGAGAGTGAAGATGCTCTGGCTGCTCGGGAAGGTTTCCGGGTGGGAGTGAAATATTTCTGCGGATTGTGCAATCCGAAATATGCTCCGATGGGGATCAATTACATTTACCCTAAATATATTGATCTCCCTGTTGATGCAAGTGACCTGGAGATCGAAGCAAATGTTAATTTGCTGATTGATCGGGCAGTAAATACCTTTTATATTGTCCCCGGCGCGGGAGATCCGAAAATCTATTCGATTTTGATCAACAACAAAAAACTCATCATTGGCCCTGGCAGCGATTTCAGTGAGGAGTACCGGGACCATTGGGTCGCATCACTTGAGTATGATCTTGTTGTTGCCTTAGAGGATCTCTGGCCGGCATTTCTATCAGCTGAATCGGGGATTGAACAGACTCCTCCCCTGTTAATTACTGATATAAACAGTGAACTGCTCAGTCCGGGAAAACTAAAATTGGTAGAAAGGATCTTTGAAGAAGTGTCTAATGGATATATCAAGACAATTATTGAATAGCGAGTATCGTTTTACGCAGAATTGATGATAATCAGCCCGGGTTTCTTATCCTGAATCCCGGGTTTTGTTTTTTTATCACTTTAGAGTTTTTCTTTTGCCAGGTTATCGAATCCAAGGCTTTTTAAGACGATGTGCAGAGAACGCTCCCGGGATGAAGTAAAGACCTTTTTCGCCCGGCTCAGGGCAGCTTTTTTTTCCTGGCTGTCTTTCATAAAAAATTTAGGTTTGGGTTTTTTATCAAGAAAATCGGCAGCTCGGGAGACATTATCCTCTGCTTTATCCAAGGCTTCCAGTGTGTACTCTTTCAGATACTTCAGGTAGAGTTGTTGATCCATAAGGTTCCTTTAGATGTTAAGCAAATCTCTTAACTCGGGCAGCAACCAGGGTAAAATAATCCCGCTAGATAGAATGAGAATTCCACTGGTAACCCCCAGGCTGGCCAGGGTGGAGGTAGGAGTACCCACCAGGTTTTGCAGAAATACACTCAGTCCTACCCCCGAAATACAGGCAGCGAGAGTGCGCAGCAGGGTTCTATTCATCCGTGGATGAAATGGCATTTTCCGATGAAGCAGAACAAACAAGAGAAGCGCTTCTCCTGTGAAGGCGAGGGAATTGGCCAGACCGATTCCTGGCGCGCCAAACCTTCTGGAAAGGGGAATAGCCAAGATGGCGAAAGCCGCCAAAGTGAGCCCGGATGCTACAAGAGGGGTTTTTGCGTTATGCTGGGCGTAAAATGATCTAGCGGCAACCTCCAGTAGGGAGTGACCGACTAATCCTGCTAAATAGGCTCTAACAGTCCATAAGACCAGGGTGGTTCCTGCTTCATCGAATCCCAGCACTTTTATTAATGGACCAAGGTTGACTGCTAAAATAAGTGCGATCGGCAGGGTCAAGCCTGTGATTACCCGGATGGATTTTTCCAGGGTGGAACGGAATCCGTTGGTATCATTATTGACTATTTGTTCGGATAATGTGGGAAGCAGGGCTGTTCCCAGGGCAGTTCCTATCAGTGATTCTGGAAGCTGCATGAATAACCAGCCATACACCAGGGCAGTAACCGAACCGATGGATAGACGGGAAGCCAAGTTGTCTTGAATGAGGAATACTGTTTGGATAAAAAATACGGTCAATACCCGGGGTCCCATTAATCGCAGGACTTTCAACACTCCCGGATCTTTCAGGTTCAGTTTTGGCGACCACCGGAATCCGAATTTAATCAAAGCAGGGACCTGAATCAACAGAAATAATGCAGCACCAAAGATAACGCCGTACACCAATCCATAGACCCCCATATTGTAGGCCGGTAATGTGATTGGTCCCAGCTGGTAACCCTGCTCTGGAGCAAGGATCAGGATGCCGAATAATGATCCGATGTCATACATGGCGGGGGCTAAGGCTGGAATTAGGAAATGCTGCTGTGCTTGAAGCCCGGCGATTGCTAATCCCCCTAGAGAGAACAGAATTGTTGCTATCAGGTTTAAGCGCATTAATTCAGTGACTAAATTCTGCTGGGAGGAAGTGAATCCGGGCGCGATGCCGATTTCCCAGGAGACAAGTTTTGCTGCGCTGAGAGCGATAAATACAGAAAAAAGGGTGGTAACCAGGAATACGCCGTTGGTTATCTGAGAAAATAACCCCCACATCTCGGTTTTATTTTTGGTTTCCCGGTATTCTGAAAGCACCGGGATGAATGCCATTGCCAGGGCGCCTCCGGAAATAAGCGCAAATAATAAGTCCGGAATGTTGTTAGCGGCATTAAAGGCGTCTAATTCGGTCGAGAGGTTAAATGTTCGGGCAATTAACACATTACGGACAAACCCCAGCATTTTTTCCAGACCAAAGAAGACCGCGATGATCAACGCTGACCGGGCAATATGTTTCATGCTGGGAGTATAGCATACTTAATAATTGGGAACTTTTGGGGGTTCAACCATGTGGGGGGATGGCAGGAATATTGCCCAAATAACACAGTTAAGAAGGCTTCCTCTTTTTGATTTTGATACAGGAAACGATATCCTTGGATACCGTTTCCAGAGATTTGGAACGTTTGGAAGGTTACGCTGAATAATGTAATCAATGATGGAAGGGGCGATCCGGGAGGTCATTCCTACACAGTTGTTATCTCAAAGAGCTCTTTGGTGTCAATCAGGATTAATCCCATACCGAAATAATATCCCGGATATTAAAGTCATTGCGAAACCTTCGCTAAGAACACCCAGAGCGGACATGTTTTGACCCAAAGCACTTCGCTCCGCTCTGCATAAACTCCGTCGAAGGGAAGTGGAAGGACTCAGGATAAATTCCGTGAAACAATCTCCTGAATAGTTGAGAAGGTTATCACATCAAGCCCGAGTCTAGCGAAGCGATGACGAAGGAAGCTGGCGCTGCGAAGTCCAACAACCGGTCATGAGTCCTTCGATTCGGTTTGCTCCACTCGGGATAGGCTTATCGAAATGAGCGATACTCAGCAGTCGAAGGGAGATTGCTGAAGGGACAGGAGTGCGGAATGTTTCGTCTATCGATCTGGTTCCCTGATAACCTCAGCTTCGGCGCAGGTCGAAGGAGCCTGAGAAGGCCCCAAGATGCGATTTTAATGGCAGGCATTGAAAGTCCCTCGAGGCACTTTTGATTTGGGGGGTTCAGTGGTAAGATATAGCTGGATTTTGAACAGGAAACCCTGCTGCTTTTTGATTGAATACCAGAAAAAAACAAGGTATAAAAAAGGTTTTTATGAGAATTGCACTCACTGGATCGATTGCATTTGATTACCTGATGACCTTTCCCGGACATTTCGGGGAGCATTTTATAGCTGACAAATTAGATTCCATCAGTTTGTCTTTCTTGGTAGATAAAATGATCAAACGGAGAGGGGGCATAGGTCCCAACATCGGTTACACCATGGCTTTGCTGGGAGGGACACCCACCTTGTTTGGGACTGTTGGGCAAGATTTTGGTGAATACCGCGCCTGGTTGGAAGAGAATGGAGTGGATACTACGGCAGTGAAGGTGATAGAGGATGATTTTACTGCCTCGTTTTTTGCTACCACAGATTATGATAACTGCCAGATAGCCAGTTTTTATCCCGGAGCGATGAGCCATGCTGGCGAGGTATTGTTAAGTTCATGGGAGGGTGATCCCTTGGACTTGGTGGTGATATCTCCCACAGATCCGCAGGCAATGATCCAATACGTTGAAGAAGCCCAGACACTGAACTTACCGTATCTATATGACCCCAGCCAACAGACAGTACGCCTGTCTGGAGATGAGCTCCGACAGGGTGTGGAAGGGGCATACGCTCTATTTGTTAATGAGTATGAATTCAGCCTGATCGAAAAGCACACAGGTATGACCATGGATGAAATCAAAAATAATCTGGAGATCATGGTGATCACAAAGGGAGAAAACGGATCGACTGTAATCACTAAAGATGAAGAGTATGTTATAAAAGCTGTGCCGCCTGAGGAGATTATAGATCCGACTGGTATTGGCGACGCCTACCGGGGTGGTTTCCTAACCGGATATAGTTTCCACCTTGATTTGAAGTTATGCGGTGAAATTGGCGCGTTGGCAGCTGCATACTGTCTGGAAGCTGATGGACCACAATCCCATTATTATACGCGAGAGGATTTCATCAAACGCTTCAGGAAGCACTTTGACGATCAGGGTAAACTGGATATTCTATTAGATAGTTAGTAAAAAACAGGTTCCCGGAGCCTTTTGAAGCTCCAGGAACCTGGTAATTAAACACATACCTTGGAGAATAAAATGGAAAATTTTGATATTAAGGATAAGTCTTTAGCTGAAGGCGGCCGCAGGCGGATTAAATGGGCTGAACGGGAAATGCCTGTTCTGCGATCAATTAACCAAAGATTTATCAAAGAACGACCTTTTGATGGTATCCGTATGTCCGCTTGCCTTCATGTCACGACTGAAACCGCATATTTAATGAAGACCCTCCAAGCAGGTGGTGCTGATGTGGTACTGGTGGCTTCAAATCCTTTATCCACCCAGGATGATGTTGCTGCTTCCCTGGTGATGCATAATGAAATCCCTGTTCATGCTATTAATGGGGAAGATAACCTAACCTACTATAAACATATCAACGCAGCCATTGACCATAAACCGCACATTACAATGGATGACGGAGCGGATGTTGTCAGCACTCTGCATAAAGATCGGCGGGATTCGTTGGATGGAGTGATTGGTGGGACAGAAGAAACCACAACCGGCGTAATCCGATTGCGGGCGATGGCGGCTGATGGCGCGCTGGAATTTCCAGTTGTCGCTGTGAATGACGCGATGACAAAACACTTATTTGACAATCGATACGGAACAGGCCAATCGACCTTGGATGGAATTATCCGGGCTACCAACGTCCTGATAGCTGGCAAGACCTTCGTCATTGGTGGTTACGGCTGGTGTGCCCGCGGATTGGCCATGCGGGCGCGCGGCATGGGAGCCAATGTAATCGTGACTGAAATTGATCCGCTAAAAGCGCTCGAAGCGGTGATGGATGGTTTCCGGGTGATGCCAATGGTGGAGGCAGCCCTCCTGGGTGATATATTCTGCACCCTCACGGGCGATTTGCATGTCCTCGATAAAAATCATTTTGAGGTCATGAAGGACGGCGCCATTATTTCTAATTCCGGTCATTTTAATGTTGAAATCAATATTCCTGCCCTGGAGAAAATGGCAGAAGAGAAAATCCGTGTCCGCCCCATGATTGATCAGTATCTCCTTCCCGATGGACGCAGGATCAATCTGCTGGCGGAAGGCCGGCTTGTCAACCTGGCAGCCGCGGAAGGACATCCTTCCAGTGTGATGGATATGTCCTTTGCTAACCAGGCGTTATGCGCGGAGTATATGATAAAAAATGCAGATAACCTAAAGAACCAGGTATATGGGGTTCCGGAGGACATTGACGCAGAGATTGCCCGTCTAAAACTTGAAAACATGGACATCGATATTGATGTGCTGACGGAAGAACAGATTAAGTACTTAAGTTCCTGGCAAGAAGGCACATAAAATAGGTATTGAAATGTATAACCAATAAATTCTATAGTCTTAAAAATTACTGGGTCCCGGGATACATATTTTGCCCGGGATCTTCGTTTTCCAGGAGGGCTGTGGGTTTGGATTTGTCACAAAAAAAAGAGATTTTCCTGGTTTGTTCCTTGAGAAAAACCCTTAATATGAACTGGTCCGATTGAGGGTACAATCTAGGGTATCCAAATTTATCATTCGTCTATTTGTTTATCAGTTTAGATGTTTTTCTTTACCGATAAAGGAAAGTGACTATGAATGAGCTCTCCCGTCGACACTTTTTACGAATACTCGCTGCCAGCCTGGGATCCTTGGGAGCAGTATATCTTACCGGCTGCTTAAATCAGGATAAGCTGCTATTAAAATCTCTTCCTTCGGAGAAAATTTCGCCCACAACTTTTTTGCCTGATTCCACTTCGACGACAGCGCCGCCCACAGAAACTGATCAACAAACGATTACACCTGAGGATACCCCGGCTCCTTCCCCGACGATGGCTTACCCTGATTTAACTGTCGCTAGAAATGGAGATCCGGAAGTCATGGTAAGGAAAGCGGTCAAGGCGCTGGGAGGCATGAAGCGCTTTGTAAAATCCGGGAATGAAGTGATTGTAAAACCCAATATTTGTGTCGCTTATCACAGTTATAAATTTGCTGCTACTTCCAATCCCTGGGTGGTTGCTGCTGTCGTTAAATTGGCATTGGAAACCGGTGCTAAACGGGTCCGGGTGCTTGACTATCCGTTTGGAGGAACGGCAGAACAAGCTTACAATGTCAGCGGCATTCAGGCTGAAGTAAAAAAAGCTGGGGGAGAAATGGTGGTGATGTCAAATCTCAAATATGTTGATACAGCGATTCCACAGGGAAAGGATCTAAAGTCGATCAGAATCTATGACGATGTGCTTAAAGCGGATGTGTTGATCAATGTTCCCATAGCCAAACATCATGGATTGGCGAGGTTGACCCTGGCGATGAAAAACATGATGGGGGTAATCTATGATCGACCCATGATGCATGCCAATCTGGGACAGCGGCTGGCAGATTTAAACAGCCGGGTCAAATCCTCCCTGGTGATCGTGGATGCTGTACGTATGCTGATGAACCATGGTCCCTCCGGAGGGAATTTAGCTGATGTGAAAAAGGCAAACACAATCATAGCTTCGCCGGATATTGTTGCCGCTGACAGTTATGCCGCAACACTTTTTGGGCTTAAACCGAATGACCTCTCCTATGTAAAAAAAGGCGCAGCTATGGGTTTGGGGGTCAAAAACCTGGATCAGCTCAAGATTGAGGAAATCAATCTTGGCTGAAAAACCAAAAAAACCCCATTCAGGGTTAACACCGGATCAATGGTTAAAGCTAAGAAAGTACAGCCAGATATTTTTTATGATCCTGTTCCTGGTGTTTTTCCTCTGGTCCAGGCGGGAGTTTTATCTTTATCCGGGTGCTGGGACCGGTATAAAACAGAAATTAATTAACCTTCCCCTGGAGCTGGATCCGCTGGTTATGCTGGCCCAAGTAATATCCAGCCGGACTATACTCCCGGGGTCACTTTTAGCGTTGATTACAATAGTCCTGACTCTGCTTCTTGGAAGAGTTTGGTGCGGTTGGTTTTGTCCTCTCGGCACCCTGTTAGACTGGTTCCCTCTCCGGTCCTGGAAAAAGAAAGAACCAAAAATTCCTGAATGGCTGCGGGGGATTAAATACATCTTGCTGCTGGTCATCCTCTTTGCTGCTGTATTATCAAATTTGTCCTTGCTGTTTTTCGATCCTATCACGGTGTTATACCGGACGCTGACCACTGCTATCTGGCCAACCCTGGATCAGATTGTAACTGGAATTGAAATGGCTCTTTATCAGGTTCCGTTTTTGCAGCCGGTTATCAGCGGCTTTGATAGTTTGATCCGCCCGGCAATCTTCCCACCCCGCCCGGCATCATACCGCTACGGCGCCCTCTTTTTTGGATTTTTCCTCAGTCTTTTTGCTCTTAATGCTTTGGCGCCCCGCTTCTGGTGCCGATATCTTTGCCCCTTGGGAGGAATGCTGGGCTTCATTGGTAAATTTAGTTTGGTTCAATGTGAGATCTCGGAAAAATGTACCCTTTGCGGCAGATGTTTTTCTGAGTGTCCTACCGGCGCGATTCAATCAAACGAGGTGGTTTTTTGTGATCCCGGAGAATGCACCATGTGTATGGCTTGCGCAGCGGATTGCCCGGGAGGAGCTATCTCATATCCAGCGAGAATCGCGAAAGTTATCCAGCAGCCATACGATATTGAAAGAAGGAAAGTTCTGATATCTCTCGGAACTGCTGCCCTGGGGGTTGGGTTGCTGGAAAGTAATCTGGTGAGTGATATATCTTCTCCAAAACTGCTTCGGCCGCCGGGCGTTATCAATGACCAGCTGCTAGCCTCCTGCATCCGGTGCGGTGAGTGCAGCACTGTCTGCCCAACCAATGCCATTCAGCTGGCAGTAACGGAAGCCGGCGTAGAAGGATTCTGGACACCAATTCTGGTTCCAAGAATTGGTTATTGTGATTATTCCTGCCATGCCTGCGGACAGATTTGTCCTGTAGAAGCAATTCCGCCTTTACCGCTCGAGGAAAAAAGGAAGCAAGTAATTGGGAAAGCCCAAATTGACCAAAATCGGTGCCTTCCCTGGGCCGAAGACGAGCATTGTATTGTTTGTGAAGAAATGTGTCCTGTCCCTGAAAAAGCAATTAT
>JAUWEC010000002.1 GCA_030608465.1 Chloroflexota bacterium | reverse complement strand
GGCTCTTCTTCTGCGGGAGGTTCATCTACTTCCTCTTCCTCATCTGGCTCTTCTTCTGCGGGAGGTTCATCTACTTCCTCTTCCTCATCTGGCTCTTCTTCTGCGGGAGGTTCATCTACTTCCTCTTCCTCTTCTGGCTCTTCTTCTGCGGGAGGTTTATCTACTTCCTCTTCCTCTTCTGTTTCCTCGTCCTCTGTACCTTCCTTTTCCGCTTCCACGTCATCGGAAAGTTCAGACACAGGTCCTTCTTCCATTTCCTCCCCAGCTTCCGTACCGGACAACAAATCCTCTAATGAACTTTCTCCATTCAGTTCTTCTTGAATCTGCTCCAAGTCAATCTTAGCGTATTCATCTGAGTCTACTTTCTCCAGGCTTAATCCAATTCGGTGCCGCTCCATGTCCAGACTGATCACACGTAAAGCCAGAGTTTCCCCTACACTCACTACCTCAGAAGGATGGCCGACTCGATCCATGCTTAGTTCAGATATATGAATTAATCCTTCCAGATCTGTGTTCTCAATACGGGCAAAGGCCCCAAAATCTGTCAGGTTAGTAATCGTACCTTGGATCAACTGTCCTTCTTGGATTTCCTCAGCTTTCTCTATCCAGGGATTATCCTGCAGCCGTCTCATGGATAAACCAATGCGGCGTTTATCCTCATCAATGCTGATGACCTCAACCTCCAGTTCCTGCCCAACTTTCACCAAATCACTGGGATGGTCTACATGGTCCCAGGAAAGTTCGGAAAGGTGAACCAATCCGTCCACTCCCTGGATGTTTACAAAAGCGCCGAAATCCGCCAGGCTGCTTACGTAACCAGACACCCGATCTCCGACTGCTAGATTATCCAGCAGCTGGTCCTTGATTGCTTCCCGGGTTTCTCCAATCGCGTCACGTTCAGAAAGGATTAATCGCTGCCGGGATCTATCAACTTCGATTACTTTCAAAGTAATTTCTTTCCCGATAGCTTCGCTCCAGCGGTCTTCCGGTGAGCCGCCATCACCTTCGCGGAAAACACTCACCAATGACCCGGGAACAAATCCGCGCAGCTGACCAACCGGAACCAGCAATCCACCTTTATTGTATCCTTCCACAAAAGTTGTAATTGCTTCCCCGGATTCAAGACTGCTCTCTACCTTTTCCCAGTCCTGTTCTTCCTGGGCACGGGTAAACGAAAGCACAACATGACCGTTGTTATCTTCCGGTTCTAGTACATAAACGAGGATTTCTTCTCCAACTTGAAAATCTTTCAGGGTTTGGGGGTTGATACCCTCCAGCTCCCGTCCGGCAATCAAACCATCCGCTTTCGATTGGACATCGATCAGGATCTCGTTTGAGGTAATCGCTGTGATTACCCCTTTTCGGATATCTCCCCGTTCAGGGATATTTCCTAGCCCTAGGCCTTCCTGGGCTAAGAGTGTTTCCATATCCATAATTTCTGAAGGGGGTGAATTCTCTTGAATTGATTCTCCCCCAAGTTGGGACTTCATCTCTTCCATAAAATGGCACGCTCCGTTTTAGAATGGACATCATTATACAGTGCAAATATCAACTTGTAAACCTTTGTGGTAAGATGACACTGAGTAAAAACATCTGTATTATTTATGAAGTTTTTGATAGATATAAGGAAATTAAGGCAACTTTCGCCTGAAATCAGGAATCAAATGACATCGATTTATCCTTTTACTGCAGTCGTGGGTCAAGAACGCATGAAACGTGCTCTGGTTCTTAACGCTGTTAATACCAGAATCGGCGGCGTTTTGATCCGCGGGGAACGCGGAACTGCAAAATCCACTGCTGCTCGGGCTCTGGCAGCTTTACTGCCCACTGTGGAAACCTTTTCTGACTGCCGCTTTAGCTGTGATCCAAACCGGCCTACAACCTGGTGCACTGAATGCCGGGAAAAATCGGAAAATGGCGACCAGCGGAAAATTGAAATGCTGCCAACTCCTTTTGTTAATTTACCAGTTTCAGCAACCGAGGACCGGGTAGTCGGCACATTAGATATTGAAAAAGCCATCCAGGTAGGTGAACGTCATTTTGATCCGGGTGTGCTGGCTGATGCCAACCGGGGACTTCTGTATATCGATGAAGTAAACCTGCTGGATGATCATGTGGTAGACCTGCTGCTAGATTCTGCCGCTATGGGTATGAATATTGTTGAACGAGAAGGGATTTCCTTCAGTCATCCTGCCCGATTCATATTGGTTGGCACCATGAATCCCGAAGAAGGTGATCTCCGCCCGCAGCTTATGGATCGTTTTGCTCTCTCAGTGGACATCCGCGGAATCCGCGATATACATGAACGGGTTCTGATTATGGAACGGCACCTGGCCTACGAAGAGGACCCCGCAGCTTTCCGGGAACAATGGCTTCCCAAAGAACAGGAATTATCCCAGCAAATCACCCTCGCTAGAAAACTGCTGCCGGAAGTACGGTATTCCTCTAAAAACCTGGTTGATATCGCCAACCTGAGCGTCTCCCTCAAGGTAGATGGCCATCGCTCCGACCTGGTAACCTTGAAAACCGCCAGGGCTCATGCTGCTTTTGAGGGCAGAACGGCAATCACCGGCAGAGATATTGGATTAGCCGCTGAGCTCGCTTACCCACATCGATTAAAACGGGGACCTTTCCAGCAATCTGAAGTCACTGCTGAAGAATTGACAGAAAAGATTGAACAGCTCGAAGGCGCTTCAGCGGAAGCTGAGGGGGAGCCGGGAGATCAAGGCGAGGAATCCGGCAGTGAAGCAACGGGGGATAACGGCGATAAAAAAAAACTCTAGCAAGCTCAGTTATTGATACACAACATAACGAAATTTCAGCGGAATCTGGGTCCAGAGAGGTCTTTGAGCATAGCAGCGCCGCTTGGTGGGAAGGCGGTAATCCTGTAAAAATCGGAGACTCTTTTGACCCGGATATAATAGATGCCCCTCTCGACCGGATGAACCGCAGATCCAGCGGTCGCCGTTCTCAGACCCGAACAGAAACAAAAAGGGGAAGGTATATCCAGGCCCGGCCGGCCGAGGGCAAGACATCAGATATCGCTTTTGACGCCACTATCCGGGCAGCGGCGCCATTCCAGAAGCAGCGCCGCGCCGCTGATAATAAATTGGCTTTTTCCATTCGCAAGCATGACCTCCAGCGAAAAGTCCGCGTTAAACAAACTTCCAATTTAATCCTCTTTGTCGTGGATGCCTCCTGGTCAATGGCTGTTGCTGAACGGATGAGCGCTGCCAAAGGCGCTATCCTCTCTCTGTTGACAGATGCTTACCAGCGACGCGATCGGGTTGGCATGGTGGTTTTCCAAAAAGATCGGGCCCAGCTGGTTCTGCCTCCTACAAACTCTATAGAGCTTGCCCGGCGCTCCTTGTCAGATATTCCCATAGGGGGAAAAACCCCCCTGTCAGCAGGGCTAAACATGGCTTTCAAGGTTATTAAACGGGAGGAACTTGCTCATCCAGATGTCCGTCCCCTGCTGATCCTGCTCACAGACGGGGTTGGAAATGTATCGATATCCCGGATGCCGCCCCAAGAAGAAGCCTATAAGATTGCCGAAAAAATCGCCATGGAAGAAATTCCCAGTGTCGTTATCAATATGGAGCACCGGGAATTTGACAAAGGCCTGGCAAGTGAAATTGCTGATCACTTAAAGGCATCTTATTACTGTCTCACTGATCTTCAAGCAGATAAGCTTCTCCAAACGGTGAAGGAAGAAATCGGGTTCTAATCAGAGAACGCGTCATTCCAAACTTGGGGGGAATCTTATTTCGATCTGTTATCATTGGTAACATGATTCCTATCTCATTGTCCATAACTGGGTTTTTATCCTACAAAGAACCGGTAGAGATTGATTTCACCAGCTTCAAATTGGCCTGCATTTCCGGAGAGAATGGGGCTGGGAAATCCTCCATCCTGGATGCAATCACCTGGGCCCTATTCGGAAGAGCCAGAAAACACGATGAATCCGTAATTAACCTGGAATCCCACCGGGCAGAAGTAACCTTCATTTTTCATTACGAGGGTAACCAATACCGGATTATTCGGAGCAATCCCAGAGGTGAGACTAAATTCGTAGAGTTTCACATTCAGCAGAAGAATGGCAAGAACGCAGACGATCCAATCTGGCAGCCATTAACCGAACGTACCCTGAGAGAGACTGACCAGGAAATTGTGGATATTCTGCGGCTTGATTACGAATCTTTTATTAATGCATCTTTTCTGCTCCAGGGTGAAGCAGACCAATTTACCCAACAAAATCCGTCTACCAGAAAAAGGATTCTCTCGCAGATCCTGGGGTTGGAGATCTGGGAAAATTACCGGAAACAGGCAGCCCAGAAACGAAAAAACGCTGAATCAAAAATTGATACGCTGGATGGCCGTATCGCGGAAATCCTCAGTGAATTAGAGGAAGAGGGTCAGAGGAAAGACCACCTTCTTTCCCTTGAAAAGGATTTGTCCCGGGCACACGAGGTAAGAATAGTTGGTGAAAAGCAGCTGGAAGAAATGCAGTCCATTTATTCTGTTTTAAAAGAACAGCGCAGATTGGTAGACACATTAACCCAACAAACAAAAAAAATTACTGAACGAGTGACACAAACTCAGGAAAAACTCGCCGAGAGGGAAGCGGAAAGAAAAAGCTACCAGGATATTATGTCCCAGGCTGAAAGTATCAATAAGGAAAACGAGGATTGGAAAAAAGCGCAGGACGCATTATCTGACTGGGAAAAAACGGCAGAAAAATTCCGGGAGCAGGAAAACAAAAGGCAGGAACCTTTGCTCCAAATCACTGCTGAAAAAGCCCGTTTGCTGCAGGAACGAACTTCGCTGGAAGCCCAATACAAGGAGCTGCGAAGCTCATTAGATGATATTCCAGCTTTAACGGATGTGTTGGCTGAACAAAAAGATAAAGTCAAACAGGCAGAAGAGGAGCTGGAAAATCGGGATCAAAAGAAAAAAGAATTGGACCAGGCCCGTCAACAACAGGCCGATGCAAAAGCTGAAAACCCCCGCTTATATCAGGAAATGAAGGAACTGGAAAAGCGGATTGATGAGCTGGAAGAAACCGAGGGGGCACTCTGTCCTTTATGTGGACAGGCGCTCTCACTCGAAGATAGAGAATCTCTCATTTATTCTCTCAAAGCAGAAGGTAAAGATTTAGGGGATCGCTTCCGAGAAAATAAAACCACTCTAAAAAAAGCAGCTCAGGTGGTGAAAGATCTGCAGCTGCAAATCACTGAATTCAGTTTGGTAGAAAATAAGCTGCGGAATCTGATTCAGGGAACGGACAAAACCGCAAACCAAATCACTCAATTAAACGGGCGAAAACAATCTTGGGATTCACAGCAGAGGAAAAAGATGGAGGATATTCAACAGACACTGGACAATAATTCCTACGCGGAAGAATCCCGCCAGCTGCTTACCGATATCAACGCCGAACTGAAAAAAATCGGTTATGACGCTGCCGAGCATGACCGAGTGCGTGAAATTGTTATGCAGAGCCCTGTTATCCAGGAAAGAAAAAGGGCTCTGGATAGTGCCCAGTCAGCTTTAAAACCGCTTGAAAGGGAAATCAAAGATATAACTGCTGTGTTGGCTTCTGATAAGACAGACCTTAAAAAGCAAACTTCCGAACTTGACCGCAGCCGTCAAGTCCTCGAAACAGCAGAAGGGAAAGCCCCGGATACGAAGCAAGCAGAAAATAATCTACTTGAGCTCAAAGAGAAAGAAAACATTCTCCAGCGACAAGTCGGCGCAGCCCAGCAAAAGGTTTCAGTTCTTGGGAAACAAAAATTGCGCAAAAATGAGCTGGAAGGGGAACGCCAGGAAATCAGCAGTCAGGTGAAACAATATAAACAATTGGAAGCAGCTTTCGGCAAAGACGGGGTTCCTGCCTTGCTAATAGAACAGGCACTTCCCAACATTGAAGCCAAATCAAATCAGATATTAGAGCGATTGAGTGGCGGAACCATGTCAATCCGATTTCTCACCCAGAGATCGTATAAAGATTCCGGCCGGGAAGACCTCAAGGAAACTCTCGACATCCAAATCCGGGACCAGTCCGGTTTCCGGGATTACGAGATGTATTCCGGCGGCGAATCCTTCCGGATCAATTTTGCTGTCCGGCTGGCATTGTCCCATGTATTAGCGCAGCGGGCTGGCGCCAGGCTCCAGACCCTGGTAATCGATGAGGGATTTGGCAGTCAGGATTCCATCGGCAGGCAGCGACTTATTGAAGCAATTAACCTGATCCGGGGTGATTTCGAAAAAATCCTGGTCATCACGCACATAGAGCAGATCAAAGAAGCCTTTTCAACCCAGCTATTTGTGGAAAAGACTCCCCAGGGTTCCCTGGTGACTTTGGTATAATTTTCTCCTGACACCGACTCTATATAATACCCGGGCTAATCCACCCTGTAAAAAGAACCAAGTGGATTACCGGGAAAGAAGAATTATTGGTAATACCACATGATAGGAGAACGGAATGGAAGAAATGAATTATGTAACAGAAGAAACTTTTGAATCGGATGTTTTGAAATCGGATTTACCCGTCCTGGTTGACTTCACGGCAACCTGGTGCGGTCCCTGCAAGATGCTTTCTCCCCTGGTTTCAGAGCTGGCGCAGGAATGGGAGGGCAAAGCCATGATTTATAAAATGGATGTTGATACCAATCAGCAAACCCCGGTAAAATATGGTGTAATGGGAGTGCCGTCATTAATTTTATTTAAAGATGGCGAAATCGCAGCCCGGATTACTGGATTCCGACCCAAGAAACAGCTATTAACCACATTCGAGCCCTATCTATAAAATAAGGCCCCGGAACCTTTTACGGTTTCCGGAGCCTAAAAATCATGAGACCTTCGAGGTTATTAAAGATTTCGGGGGTCTATTTAGTTTAACGACAACCCCTCAATCTACAATCCCGCGGCTTTGCGTATTTCATCTGCCCGGTCGGTACTTTCCCAAGTTAATTCTAGATCATCACGGCCAAAATGGCCATAGGCAGACAGCTGTTGATAAATTGGACGCCTCAGATCCAAATCCCGGATAATTGCGCCTGGCCGAAGATCAAAATACTCATTGACCAATTGGCTGATCTTTTCATCAGGCACATTGCCTGTTCCAAAGGTTTCAACGTTGACGCTCAACGGGTGGGCAACACCAATGGCGTAAGAAACCTGAATTTCACAGCGGCTGGCCAGGCCGGCAGCGACAACGTTCTTGGCTACCCAGCGGGCTGCATAGGCACCCGATCGGTCAACTTTGGTTGGATCCTTTCCAGAGAAAGCTCCTCCACCATGACGTCCCATACCACCGTAAGTGTCAACTATGATCTTCCGGCCGGTTAATCCTGCATCTCCCATCGGTCCTCCGGTAACGAATCGGCCGGTTGGGTTAACTAAGATTTTTATTTTATCGTCCACCATCTCTTCCGGCAGGACCGGCTGAATCACATATTTGATGATGGCTTCCCGGATATCTTCTTGCGAAATCTCAGGCGCATGCTGGGTGCTGATTAACACCGTGTTTACCCAAATCGGTTTTCCGTACTGGTACTCAATCGTAACCTGGCTTTTTCCATCAGGTCTGACCCAGTCCAGGGTGCCGTTTTTGCGTACTTCCGCCAGCTTGCGGGACAGCTTATGAGCCAGGTAAATCGGTGTTGGCATCAATATTGGGTTTTCATCACAGGCATAACCAAACATCATGCCCTGATCACCTGCGCCGATGGTTTCAATTTCAGCTTCTGTCACTTCCCCGCTTCTTGACTCCAGGGCCTGGTCCACACCAAGAGCAATATCGCTTGACTGTTGGGAAATTGCTACCAGGACTCCACAGGTTTTACCATCAAAGCCTTTTTTTGCCCGGTCATACCCAATGCCGGTGATTACATCTCGTGCTAATTTGTCATAATTGATAGCTGCTGTAGTAGTAATTTCTCCCAGCAGCATCACATAACCAGTTTTTGTCGCCGTTTCACAGGCAACGCGAGATCTGGGATCCTGGGCTAAGCAGGCATCCAGGACCGCATCGCTGATCTGGTCGCACATCTTATCCGGGTGACCTTCGGTAACGGACTCAGATGTAAATAATAAACTCGGCACGTTATTCAGTGAACTGTTCATATACCCTCTCTATTTTGCTTTTGTTCCTTAAATATAAATGCCCTTTCTGACCTGCAAGAAAGGGCACAAACTCAGCATTGCCCTCTCATCTTCCAGATTCCGCCTGCCGGAGTTGGCACCATCTGCAGCGCCTTGCACTGCCCGGTTGCCGAGGTTTCAAAGGGCCGTTCCCTCCACCTCTCTGGATAAGAGTGCCTTTAAAGGCATCTGTTGTTGTATGGGGAATAATAACACGGCTGAGAGAAGCTGTCAATTAATCCTGAACTGCTGACTAAGTTAGCAAACATAATCTCCCTGACTAAGATCCTGTCACTACGAATTCAACCTGCTTTGCAGTAGGGTTTTTGAGCTAGTAAAAAAATGGCTCTCATTGTATACTTACTGTAAGTTTACCCAGCCGACGCCGCAATGCCATAATAGGAAATTATTTATGAAGATCTCTGTCCTGCAAGAAAACCTCGCTCACGGTCTGAGCATTGTATCCCGGGCTGTCTCTCCCCGCAGCACACTTCCAGTTCTTTCCAATATTCTCGTCGCAACAGATGACGGTCGTCTACGGCTCTCAGCTACCAATCTTGAATTAGGAATTACCTGCTGGATAGGCGCAAAAATTGAAGAGGAAGGATCCACCACTGTTCCAGCCCGGACTTTTACAGACCTGGTCAGCACAATCCCCCCTGCAAAAACCGACATAACGCTTCATGAGCCCACCCAGACATTAAATATTAAAAGTGGCTCCCTCAATACGGATATCAAGTGTATTGACGCGCAGGAATTCCCGCCCATGCCGTCACCCGAGTTGCAATCCGGTATAGAAATTAATGTCACTGATTTTAAGGAAATGATCAAGCAGGTTGTTTTTGCCGCTTCCCATGATGAGGCCCGACCCATCCTGACCGGGGTTCTCGTCACCGTGGAGGACAACACAATGACACTCGCAGCGGCCGACGGTTTCCGATTATCTGTCAAGACCGCAAAATTATCCTCGTCAGTTCAGCAACCGGTGAAAGCTGTCATTCCCTCCAGGGCCCTCAGTGAATTAGCCCGTATCAGCAATGACGGTAGCGAAGTCATCACCATGGTCCTACCCCCTGACCGAGGACAGGTGGTCTTCCGTACCAAGAATATTGAACTCGTCTCGCAACTGATTGAAGGAACATTCCCTGACTACCAGCAAATCATTCCCAAGGAATACCTGACCCGGACTATCTTATCAACTCCCTCTTTCCTGAAATCATGCAAGCAAGCGGAAATTTTTGCCCGGGAAGGTTCTTTAATCGCGCAGGTTAATATCCGGCCCGGAGCAGAAGAGAATTCACCTGGTGAGGTGGAAATTTCTGGTCAGTCTGAGGAGACCGGTTCCAGCCAGTCTATTATGGATGCCACGATCGAGGGCAATGATATCATTATCGCCTTTAATGTCCGCTATCTCCGGGAAGTGCTTGATGTGATTCAAACCCCGAATGTTGCGCTTGAAACCTCAAAATCCACCAGTCCCGGAGTAATTCGTCCGGTTGGTAATGATGACTTCCTTCATGTCATCATGCCAATGCACCTGGGCAACTGAGAATCACATTAAATATTATATTGATTGATACAATTGACGGACTTCCCGGTTTCCGGTAACGAAACCGGGCTTTTATTGTTTTCCTAAACAAAGATGGCAATTCACTTGGGCCAAACATCATCAAACAGATATCAAATCTGAATAATAAACACGACAGCATAATAAAATCGAGGATTTAATTTAACGGTTTACGGGAGAGATTATGGAAAAATTTGTCGCGGTCGCTGGAAACATCGGTGTGGGCAAAACCACCTTAGTGCAAAAGCTATGTGACAATCTCGATTGGACACCTTTTTTTGAACCAGAAAGAGAAAATCCCTACCTGGCAGACTTTTATCAGGACATGCATACCTGGGCTTTCCACAGTCAGGTCTTTTTCCTGACCAGGCGTCTCCGGGCTCATAAAAATCTCTGTACTCATCCCGGATCCGTCATCCAGGACCGCAGTGTTTATGAAGATGCTGAAATATTTGCCCACAATCTATACAAACAACAGCAAATAGGAGAAAGAGATTATCAGACCTATCGGGAGCTCTACCAAGCCCTGGTAGAATTTTTACCTCCCCCGGATCTTGTGTTGTATATCCGGGCATCAGTGCCAACCCTGCAACAACGCATAAAGCAGCGCGGCAGAGATTATGAAGAACAAATCGATCCCGCTTATCTTGAACAGTTGAATCTACTGTATGAACAATGGATTGAGGATTTCAATTTATGTCCCGTTCTAACTATCCCCGGTGATGATCTGGATTTTGTCGCTAATAATGGTCATCTTAATCTGATCATCGAAAAAGTGCAGGAGAAATTAATGGGGAAGGAAGTTGTAGTGTTTACCAAAAGCGAGGTGTTGGCGCGGTAAATTCAGTTTTCTTGTTTTCGCAGGTGAGAATTTTCTGTTTTACAAATAAACCGCCAGCTCTGAATAGCAGCTGGCGGTTTTATTTTTATTTTTCTGATCGGAAACTCAGATCACACCATAAGCAAGCATGGCTTTGGCGACTTTCAGGAATCCTGCAATATTTGCGCCCATTACATAATTACCGGAATCACCATAAGTGTCGGCGGCATCCAGTGCTGTTTTATGGATGCTCTTCATGATGCCGTGCAGCTTCTGGTCAACTTCTTCCCGGGTCCACGATAACCGGGAACTGTTCTGGCTCATTTCCAGACCAGATGTCGCCACTCCACCGGCATTGGCCGCTTTCCCGGGGCCGTAGAGAAGTTTGTTTTCCTGGAAAATGTCAACAGCTTCCTGAGTGGAGGGCATATTCGCGCCTTCCGAGACACAAATACAGCCGTTATCCACCAGTGCTTGAGCGTGTTTCGCATCGATTTCATTCTGTGTTGCAGACGGGAATGCCAGTTCTGTTTTTATGCCCTCTTTCTTCACCACGTCCCAGACGCTCATATCGGGGAAATATGGCACATCATAGGTTTCAGCGTATTCCTTAATGCGTCCACGGCGGATGTTCTTTAACTCCATGGCATACTTCAGCTTTTCCCTATCAATCCCGGCTTCATCAATAATTGTGCCGCTTGAATCTGACAAAGAAATAGGTTTCGCGCCCAGGTCCAGTAGTTTTTCGATTGTATACTGGGCAACATTACCTGACCCACTGACTAAGGCTGTTTTCTTTTCCATGCTAAGATCACGCACTGCCAGCATTTCACCGGCAAAATATACTGCGCCGTAGCCGGTTGCTTCTGGCCTTATCAGACTACCGCCATATTCCAAGCCTTTCCCGGTTAATATGCCGGTATGTTCGTTCATAATCTTTTTGTAATATCCGTACAGATAACCAATTTCTCTGCCTCCGACACCAATATCCCCGGCAGGGACGTCAGTATCTGGACCAATATGGCGATAAAGCTCGCGCATGAAAGCATAGCAGAAATTCATGACTTCGCTGTCAGTTTTTCCTTTGGGATCAAAATCCGACCCACCTTTCCCTCCCCCCATCGGCAGCGTGGTCAGTGAGTTCTTAAAGACCTGTTCAAATCCGAGGAATTTGATAATGCCTAAATTTACAGAGGGGTGAAAGCGCAATCCGCCTTTATATGGCCCTATGGCATTATTAAATTGAACCCGGAACCCGCGGTTTACATGCACTTCCCCATCATCATCCATCCAGGGAACGCGGAACATGATCACTCGATCTGGTTCTACAATCCGTTCATAAATTTTTGCTTGGACAAGTTCGGGGTGTCTCTCTACGGTAGGTTGCAGCGTATTGAGCACTTCCTCGACAGCCTGGTGAAATTCCGGCTGGGCAGGATCCTTCTCTTTTACCTTCGCAATCACATCTTGAATAAGTGACATAATTTACCTCCTCGATACACATTGCTCTCTATTTTTCCGGCAGCAGGTCCATATGCCTTACATGGATCGGAACTTGACTCTCGGAACAGTTTTTATATCATACGAGCCCTGAGACGTTCTGGTGTTCAGGGAATTCATATATATGACAATCGTCAGTATTATTTAGTAAGAATGAAACCAACCTCCTTCTGAAATAATTCTTTGTCTTTACTTCCCGGCAAGTTCCTTTTTTAATGCCATGCCCAACCGTTTAATACCCTCAACGATCACTTCTGGCTGAGAATATGAAAAGTTCAACCTCATAGCGTGATGTCCGCCATCTGTATTAGGGTAAAAGTGGACTCCAGGAACATAAGCTACCTTTTCTTTTAGCGCTGTTTCTTTGAGAAACACATTGGTATCAATGGATTCGGGCACCCTGGCCCAGAGGAACAATCCGCCTTCCGGATCTGTCCATTTACACTCTTCAGGCCAAAATTCAGTCAGGGCATCCACCATGGTATCCCTTCGCTCTTTATATGCCTTACGTATGTTCTTAATATGCGGTTTCAGGAAACCCCGCTGGCAGATATCATTCGCGACATACTGGACAAAGGTACCGGTATGCAAATCGCAGCCCTGCTTGGCTTGGATAAACCTCTTCATGAGTGCCTCTGAGCACACTATCCAGCCCAATCGCAAACCCGGTGCCATAGTCTTTGAGAAAGTACCAAGGTAAATTGTACGCTCCGGGATCAGATTACAAATGGGGGTAATATACTCACCTTCAAAACGTAGTTGCCCATAAGGGTCATCTTCCACAACAGCCAAATCAAGTTTGGTGGCAATCTCGGCCAATTTAATTCGACGTTCCAATGGTAAAGTTGTACCGGCCGGATTATGGAAATTGGGCAGAACGTAAATAAAAGCCGGCGGGCTTCCGCTGTCCTCCACCACTTTGTGATATGCACGTTCAATCTCATCAACTACCATACCTTGTTCGTCCAAGCGCATGGTATGAAATTTCCCCTGGTAAGCCCGCCAAGCTTGTATTGCGCCCAAATACGTGGGACGCCCGGTCAATACGTATCTTCCCGGGTCAATGAATATCCTGCCAATCAAATCCAGGGCTTGCTGAGACCCATTGGTTAACAATACATTTTCCGGAGTAGCAGGAATACCATATTTGTGCATGGACTCCGCCAGGTATTCTTTCAATGGATAATACCCCTCTGTAGCGCTGTATTGGAGAGCTTTTCTTCCCTGTTCCCGAGCAACATAGATACATGCTTCTTCTATTTCTCGCGTGGGAAATAGCTCTGGGGCTGGTAATCCGCCACCAAATGAAATAATGTCAGGGTTTTGAGTAAGTTTTAGTAATTCCCGTATGGCTGAGCTCTTCATACCTTTGGTTCGTTCGGCAAGGTGCGATTCCCAATCCAATACGGGGATTTCGCGATTCAAGTCATGATTTACTTCCATATTTTCCCTCCCATTAAACCTATCAAAAAGGGTGTTTCTGTGAATACTAGTGGAATATTATAATAGTACAAATATAGTGATAAAAAAAGCCCGTTTCGATTTTTTTCTGTCGAAACAGGCCTGGTACCATTTTCAGGTATCGGATAATAACAACTGAATAATAGCCAGCAACCTGGTAAGAAGATCAAGCCGCTGGAATGGACAAAGAGCAAAAAGTCCGGTTAACACCATCAAATGGTTTCCTAAGAGAATCTCCAGGCAAATTCCAGAGCATCCTCTATTCGAATCAGTTAGATATTGTCCTTATATACAGTTCTGTACCTGCATTTTACACTAATCTCAAAAACAGTCAAAGTGCAGAAAATCACACTTCCTGAGATGTTCTTTGAAATATATTAACGCTCTCAATATGGTAGGTCTGCGGGAACATATCAAATGGGGTTGATCCCTGCAGTTGATACCCCTGATTGTGCAATCGTGACACATCCCGAGCCAGCGTCGCCGGATCACAGGAGATGTAGGCAATCAAATCCGGTTGTAAGGAAACCACGCTATCCAAGACCTTTTTTGAAATGCCCGCTCTAGGGGGATCAAGCAAGATGATGTCGGGAGAGATCTCAAGATAAGGCAAAATATCTTCTGCCGGGACATCATATAGTTCAACAGAGTCAAACCCTGCCAGGTTATAGAGGAAATCTGCTGCCGCAGAGGGATTTGATTCAATACCAATCACTTTTTTTACTAGTGGGGCTAAAAACACACTGAACAGCCCTACACCGCAATAGACATCCAGCAGAACAGCATGTTCCGCTAAAGGCAGGATATCCAGAAGAAAATCCACTATCAATTCGGCCACGCGAGTGTTTACTTGAAAAAAGGATCCCGCAGATACCACAAAAGGAAATCCGTGGACCTCAATAATTGTAAAATCATCTCCTGCGAGCACTATCTCGCCACCCGGACCTTGGTGGACCGCGGATAGCGGTAAATCAACCGTAAATTCAATCGGTTTGGGGTCGCTGCTTTCCAGAATAATCATTGTATCTTGCCCCCCTTCGCCTGACCAGAGACTGATACGGTCTAATCCGGGTATATATTCCAAGTCAAGTGCCGGCCAGATTTGGTTTAGACTCTCTTCCGGCAAATGGCATTCCTGAATAGTAAGTACTTGGTTTGAACGATGCTTTAGATAACCAGGATTTCCTCCTTCGGAGATATGGAATTGAATACGATTCCGGTAATTCCAGGCAGTCGGCGACGGAATCATACTGTTCACAGGAGGATCGGGGAGTTTACCAACTCGTTCCAGTTGATTTTTCAGGATAGCTTGTTTAATGAGTAGCTGTTCCTGATAAGGAAAATGCTGATAGTGGCAACCGCCGCATTGGGTAAAATGTGCACAGCGAGGCTCAATTCTACTTGGAGATGTAGATAATACCTCAAGCAGTTCAGCTCTTGCGTAACGTTCTTTTTCCTCTATCAGCCTGATCCGGATTCTTTCATCTGGAAGGGCATAGGGGATAAAAACTGCCCGACCATCAGGAAGTCGGGCGAGGGTTTCTCCACCATACACATGTACAGTGGGGGTAACTTCATATTCCTTGGATTGATTCATTTCAGTTAGAGCTGTTTATGTCCAATATCCTCCCGTATTAGCGAGTTTAAATTCTAATTCGGATTGCTAAGGACTGTACCCGGTCAATTAATAAGAGCAGGTATAAAGAAAATTCAGCAGTGTGTCAAATGGCGGTGTACAGTATAGATTCAAGTAGTCAAAAACGATCAACCCGATCACGCTCAAGAAAAAGATCACCACCACGCAGCCAACGCCAGCCCATAACCATGTCCGGCTTTTTTTCTCCTCAGTGACCTGGTCCCGATATAAAATTTCGACTGCTGGTTTCCTTTGCTGCGGAGGTGCTGCCGGGTAAGAAGTTTTCTCCCGGGCAGCGGGTTTTTGGGTCACAACGGTATCATCAGGCGCGCCAATCTCAACCGGGCGGGGAGCTACCAGTGTTTCATCAGGATCTGCATCGGCTTGGTAGGTGAGGTAAATCGCATCACCCAGCATAATTGTGTCACCAGGTTTTAGGAGATACTTTCCTCCAATTTTCTTTTTGTCCACAAAAGTGCCATTTGTGGAACCCAAATCTTTGATCAGATAGCCCTCTTCTCCTCTAGTCAGAACTGAATGCGTTCTGGAAATCTCGGCAATATTCAGAACTATACCATTTTCTTCTCCCCGGCCGATGATTACCTCATTTTCCTCTAAGGGAAATACTTCACCCTTGTTAAATCCTTTAATAACCGTCAGACGAAAATTTTTATACCCCATAAACGCCCTCCTGATTCAGTAGGATGAATGATACTTACAGTCTATCGGTTTTCTTGTATGGTGTCAAACAGGATTTTCTCAATTTGTGCTCTGCTGTAGGGTTCTGATAAGAATATTTGTTGTTTTATTCTGTATCTGGAAGCGTGTTCTCCTGGACCCAATCTGTCCCGAGCTCAATGACAATATCAACAGTGCTGTCCGGATCAAATCGATAAAAAAGTCGGGTTTGAGAATACCCCATTAAATTCAGGAGTGCCTGAATAGTATGTGGTTTTCCCGAATAATCATAAATGAGGGTTTGGTCTTTGAAATTATCTGAATTTCCCACTTCAGTAATTTGGAAACCATTTGCGATGAAGAAATTGGCTGTTTCTCCTGCCAATCCCGGTGAATTGGTTCCATTCATGACTGCCACTTTGGCATTTTCTTCCAGGAGATATTCATCCAGGGTGACTTCCCGGGTAGGATCCGGAACGGGGGTTGCTGCCGATTGCTGCATATCACTCCAGACTTTCTGGATTCGTTCAATATCCGGGAATAAAACATATTGATCCCGGGTATTAAATCCCGCTTCCACCAGAGGCTGATTGATAATTTTGGTTTGCAGATTTCTTGGATTGATATCTCTGACAGCCCAGGCCAGTGCCACAACCTGGCTAAGATTGAGGTTTGTTTCAACATGGGAAAACAGCTCCCGATATAGAGTCGGCAGCTTAGGAATCAACTCAGGTAATACCTCATAAGAAAAGATCTTCTCTTGTAATCCAATCAGAACCTGCTGTTGACGTTTCGTCCGCCCGAAATCCCCTTCTGAAGTCCCCCGGGTCCGGACATATCCCAAAGCCAGGTCACCCGGCAGTACTTGTTTTCCAGGTAATAATTTTTTCATATCTCCAGCCACTGAGGGATCAGGATCAACTAGTATTTTTTTTTGTACATCTATCGGGACTCCATTGACCGAATCCACCAGGACTATAAATGCATCAAAATCTACCTGAATATAATAATCTATGGTAATCCCGAGCAAGTTCCCGGTACTTTCCATCAGCAATGCTGGTCCTCCGCCCGGATAGCCATATGCTTCTCCCAGAGAAAATGCCTGATTAATTTTATAAGGTCCGTACTGGGGCAAATCCACCCAGGTATCCCGGGGGATGGAGATTAAACCTGCAAATTGTTTCTGGGTATCAAGAAAAGCTACAATGATCGTATCTGTTAATCCCGGTCCGGTATCTCCCTCCCATTCCCGTTTGTCCAATCCGGTCAGTAAAAAATATATTGTCTGATCCAGATCGAGTTCCTTAAACCCGGGTCGGCTAGAGGTGCTTTGAAGCAACCGATCATCAGCCAGTATGGGTTGGGAGATATCTGTGTCAGAGAAGGAAGAAGAAGGTCCGTCCAATAGTATCGGCAGAGGAGTCCCTGTCTTGTTATTCAACCCCCAAAATGCCAGCAAGGCGGTGATTAAAGCAGAAATTAAAAAAGCCGCCCACAAACCGCGTTTTATCCAATCGGGTGATTTTTTTGGTTGAGATGAGTAACCTTGCATAAAGACTCGGAAAGACCCCTGTCAATTTTTTTATACCAGACTATAATAGCTCACGATTGTCCTGTTTGGTACTGTCGCGATTATAACATGCTCCAGACCAGGTAAATCTACCATTCAACCGGTTCACTTAACCCGGCAGCTGACTGCGTATTTATAAAATTGAAGGATTCATGTCACTTATCACCACCATTGGTTTATCCAAATCATACGGTTCTGACGATATTTTCAGCGGATTGAACCTGACCATTCCTCCCCAATCCAGGATCGCACTGGTAGGAGAAAATGGCATCGGGAAAACCACCCTGCTGAATGTCCTGGCAGATCTAGAATCTCCTTCAGAGGGTAAAATTCAACGGGCTAACCAACTTAAAATCGGATATTTGCCGCAGAAAAGTGATTTAAATACGACCCATACTTTATGGGAAGAAATCCTGACCGCTTTCAATGACCTGCGAAAGATGGAGCGCGATTTACAAGCGCTTGAATTGGCTATGAGTCAAGCCAGCGGGTCAACCGAAGAGTTCTTAACCCGCTACGGAACACTTCAGGCTGACTTTGAACACTGGGGTGGATATACCTACGAAAGCAGGATTAAGCAGGTGCTGGCCGGGTTGGGATTCAATTCTCAAGATTTCCACATGCCGGTAAATCACCTCTCGGGTGGACAACGAACCCGGGCTCTGCTCAGCCGGCTGCTGCTCACCCCTTCAGATTTACTGATATTTGACGAACCCACCAATCACCTTGACATCGAAGCAATCCAGTGGCTGGAGGGTTATTTAAAAAATTACTCTGGTGGTATCTTGCTGGTATCCCATGACCGTTATTTTATCGATCAGGTATGCACCCAAATTTGGGAGATGAGTCGGGGTGGATTTGAAACCTACCGTGGAAATTACAGCGCCTACCTGGACCAGCGCCAATCCCGCTGGGAGCGGCAGCAGGAAACCTTTGAAGCGGAAAAATCCCGCCTGGTTAATGAACTGGACTATGTCAAAAGAAATATCGCCGGTCAGAACACAAATCAAGCCAAAGGTAAACTGCGCCTCTTAAGCCGTCGAGTGCAGGCAATTGAGCAGTTGGGAATACAAGCAATCCAGGGAAAATCCTGGGCTAAAATCAGCCAGGATGTACAAACAACCACCAGCTATATGGGTGTCCAAGAAGCCCACCAGCGTATTTCTTCCTTAAGGAATCCGGCTAAACAACCACAAATATTAAACATGAGTTTAAACACGAGAAAACGGGGAGGAGACCTGGTTCTCAGAACAACTGACCTGGAAATTGGCTACCCGGACGGGGAGAAACCCCTGTTCTCTGTTCCTGACATCACTCTGCTTCGTGGGGAATGTGCCGCCCTGATCGGACCCAACGGGGCGGGAAAAACCACTTTCTTAAAAACAATCCTGGACCAGCTCCAATCCTGGTCTGGCAGCGTGAAGCTTGGCGCCAACCTGGATGTGGGATATTTTGCCCAGGCGCACCAGGATCTTACTGACAGCAACACCGTTCTGGAAGAAATCGAGGATGCCGGGAATTTCCAATCGGAACACGCTGCCCGGAGCTATCTGGGCGCATATCTCTTCTCTGGGGAAGAAGCCTACAAAAAAGTCAGTGTGCTGTCCGGTGGGGAAAGAGGACGACTGGCGCTGGCCAAGCTCTCTTTGAACAAAGCGAATTTGCTGCTGCTGGACGAGCCAACCAACCACCTTGATATTCCATCTCAAGAAACCCTGCAGGCCGTGTTATCCTCTTACCCGGGTACCATTCTTCTGGTTTCCCATGACCGTTATCTAATCAATGCCCTTGCCAGTCAGATCTGGGAAATTGATGTGAACGAGGAAAACCTGATCCTTTTTGAAGGAAATTACCAGTCCTACCAGATCTACCTGCGGGAAAATAGGGCTGCTGCCCAAGATTTAATCAATCTAGATGAAGAATCTCTGGATTCGTACAAGGATAAAAAAGCCGCCAAAAACAGGGCCCTGGCAAATGATCGCAAACGGGCTGCCCGATTACAGGAAGTGGAAAATCGCATTTCAGAACTGGAAAACTTGCTGGAAGAGCTCGGTAAAACGCTGACCGAGCCTCCAGACGATGCTGGCGAGGTGATTCAACTCGGGAAACGCTATAGTGATGGTGAGAAAGAGCTGGAGGGGCTGCTGGCGGAATGGGAAACCCTGCTCGGGTAATACCCTCCAGTATTCAGTTGTCTGTGATCAGCAATTTGTGGACAAATTCTCAAATACCAGACATACATCCCGCTGTTAATTATCCTGAGCCGGTTAGTCATCTTTTGATGATACTGAGATGATCGGAAGAATTATCAGATCCAGTTTATCAAGATAAAAGTCATCCCTATTGGCCCAGCAGGGAATTTGATAATCAGGGTTGTTCACCACCAGGTACTCCCCAACTTCTCCAACACCAAGCACGTCCACAATCGTAAACGGTTTCAGAGAACTCACGATTTCATAGCTGCTTCCCGGACCTTTCCAACAACGGGTGGATTGTTTTACAGTAACCTCGGGCAGAGGAAAAATAACCTCAAAGGTAGTGCACACAGGAGGAACTGTGCCGGTCTCCGGGATACAAGCTGCCGTCTCTACTTGAGTGAAATATCCTTCAGGGCAGGTTCCTTCATTCGGCATTCTTTTACAGGAAGATATATCTGGCGCGTAATAATACCCATCAGGGCAATCACTTTGGCCAATGGCTGTGGAAGGGACACAGCAGCCTGCTTCCGGGTTAACCAAAAACCCATCCGGGCAGAGCTCTTCGGTCCGATCCTCTTCTAGAAAATTATTTTTTATCTGGCACAATCCATCACCCGGGGAAAACAAATATCCATCTGGACATTCCAGGGTGCAGGAATCCGGGCCGGGCAGGATAGTACATCCTTCTCCTGTTGGATTCGCCCCAAAACCGGGAGGGCACCGGGAACCTTCGTCCCATCCCTGCCAGCAGATTTCTACCTGCAGCGGGCCAGCTGCATCAAGGGACAGATCATCACAGACCACCCGTCCAAGATGCTCTTTATCCAGCGCGCAGGTTCCCTTAATGTCATTAATGGACACAGAGATAATTCCACCAGGGCTTGCTCCAGGATCGATTATTACTCCGGGGATAGCTTCCATTTCGCTTACTCTGGGATCTGGAATTTCCTGGGTACTCACTTCGACAAAACTAGCTCTCGGATCCATGACCACCGTTGTGATCCTGCCCACCTCAACCAGCGCGCTCCGGATTTGATACGTGAGCAAATTGGTTCCTTCTTCCCCGGAACCGGTACCGCTTAAACAGACCGGATCAGACAAAACAGGAACCCTGTTCAGGGCGCAAACCGGCAGGAACAAGTCTTCCGGTTTCTGATCGGACAGCTGTGGGAGATCGTAATCATTCTTGTCTATCCAGACATCTTCCTGCCCAACCCAGCAGAAATTACCGCTTTCGGGATGCAGTACAAAAAACCGGTCCCCGGTTTCATTAACCGCTTTCACAAAGGCTCTCTGACTTTCCTTTAAGATTTCCGATTCCTCCCCTTCGCAAGGAGTATTAACCAGGGCATTTGCCCGCGGAATCTCGGTCTTTATTAATGGATCTTGGGGGAGGACCAGATTTACTTCTGGAAAATCCCAGATCTGTGAATCGCTGGATATTTTCCTTTTAGTGTCAGCGTCCACAACTATATCGTCCAGGGCAAGCCCAAAATGTGCAGTGTCACTATCAGAGAGAAAATAGAAACCAAGGCTGACTTCCGAGCCCATTAACGGGGTAAGATCAACCTCTTCGTGAATCCAATACGGTTTATTTCCCGAATACCCCGGGGCAATAATGCCCTCAATATTTATGGTATCTGGATATCCGCCCTGTGGTTCAAGGATTATCCAGTTTTCACCGTAATCCTGGGTAGCAATCAAAATTAATCCGTCCCAATGGAGTTCAGTAAGGTAGAGCAAATTAAAATAAAGCGTTGCTGAGCTTGCGTCAGTTAGGTTTATTATTTCAGTATAGAGCAAAGACTGGCTGCTATTCTCATAATCACTGCTAAGGTATCCAATTGACGCCAGATACTCCGGGGATCTACCTTCAACAGGAAGTTCATAAATCGACTGGCTAAGAATCTCTTCGAGAGAAATCGTCCAACCTGAACCGGCAAGATTATAAGTGTTAACCCTAGGAGATAACGTTTCAAAATCTTCACAATAAACCACCTCTCTATCTCCGCAGAGAGCATTGGTGTCATATGTTGAGGGAAGGCACCCTGGAAGACACAAAACCAGGATTCCAAGCAAAAAGATCGATAACGAGGTTCTTCTCACCATTACAGCCTTCCTGATAGACTTGTGATGAAACAAAATGATCGTTTAGGGTTTAAACCCCCAACTGTATGAATTATAGAGAAAGACCGACTGTAAGTCAAACCCAGTTGGATGATCGGGCACCAGGCGGCATTATGAAACTGGCGATTTGATACCGTTACATCCCGCAGTGTATACTTAACGTTGTAAAAGATATGATTTTAGGAGATCCAACAATTATGTCCGATATTACTATTTACTGGCGGGGTTGGACAGAAAAACAACTGGCTTCCTATCAGCAAAACCAGGGCAGCACTAACCACTGCGGCAAGTACGCCGCGGCATCTGTGCTGAACCTGCTCTACGGCACTTCTCTAACCGGGGATTCGATGGTGGATTGGCTCAACGGGCGCTGCTTGAAGGGGACGCCCCTGTATACCATCTTTGGCAATAACAATGGGAGTTTTGTCTTTCAGGCAGCCAACTTGATCCGCAGGCTGGGACAGCTTAACGGATTGGAACCAACAGTGAGAAGCAGAAAGGGGACATTAAAAACACTTATGGAAAACCTTCAAGATGGAAATTCGCTTTCCATAGTTTCTGTCACCTATTTCCAGGACAACGAACCAGTCATTGCTTTTGGAAAGAATACTTCCAGTTCCCTGGGGGTCACCCGCTGGGTGGGAGGACATTTAATGATCCTGGGAGCTTACGATCCGCAGCACAGAAATACCGAGGATTTGCCTACTCCCTGGGGATTTCTCAGTTCCTGGCCCGGGAAGGATCTGCTGTACTGGATGTCTGAGAATGATTTCCAGCGCTCCTGGGGCAGGTTGTCCCTCTTTAACATGGTGACGGTAACGGGGGGAAAGAGAGAGGGAGAGACTAGGTGACTAGGTAACGGGGCAACTGAGGAGATAGTTGATAGGTTGTAATTTCTAGAAGTTTAAACTATTAAACTTATTGTTGTTAGACTAGATTTTGTCCAATGGCAAACCGAATATGATTACTGGATACAGACAACTACTCATCTAACAAACGCAGCAATTCCCCCAGGTTATCACATACCAAGTCCGGTTGATACGGAGCATTCACCAGATCTTCCATATTAGTTTCTCCGCTTAACACCAGCACAGTACTGATCCCGGCTGCACCCATGGCAATATCGGTATACAAGCGGTCCCCAACCATGGTTAATTTATCAGGTCCAAATCCGGTTTTTTCTACGATGGCTTCCACCATAGGGGAATGAGGTTTTCCGACAATTACGTCCGGTTCCCGTCCCGTGGAAGAGGCGATCATCGCCATCATAGCCCCGATATCAGGCATATAACCGTTCGGAGTCGGACAGTTGATATCCGGATGGGTGGCAATATAGGGTTTTCCCTCTCGCACAAAATTAGCCAGCTTCCAGATTTTTTCATAAGTCAGTGTGGTGTCAAAGCCCAGCACGGCAAAGTCTGGATTCTCCTCAACAAGCTCAAACCCATAGGAGCGGAATTCATCTTCCAGCGAGGGAGTGCCCACTAGATAAACCCTGGCGCCCGGTTGTTTTTTTTTCAGATAAATCGCGGTTGCCATGCCTGAGGAAAAAATCTTCTCATTCGGTGTATCTAATCCATATTTGGTCAGTTTCAATGAATAATCCGCCCGGGAGCGGGAGGAATTATTGGTCAAGAAGAGATAGGGTCTGGAATTTTTATCCAGATAGGCCAACAGGTCCCTGGCACCAGGAAGAAGCTGGTCTCCAAGGTAAACAGTACCATCCAGGTCAAACAAGAAACATTCGGTTTTTTTTATTTTTTCAAATTCCATTTATTCCTCAACCGTTTTGAAATTTATAAGATTGTTTTCACTCAAGTTCCCGGAACAATTTCGCCAAATTTTCTTCATACGGTGGGTACACAACCCCATCCTCCGTGATGAAGGCGGTTACATATTTAGCCGGCGTAACATCAAAGGCCGGGTTCCCCACCGGAGTGCCGTCCGGAGTGATCTGCCAGTTGCCCACATGAGTGACCTCTTCAGCCGGTCTCTCCTCGATTTCAATCTGATCTCCGGAAGGCGTGTTCATATCAATAGTCGTTTTTGGGACCGCAACATAAAACGGTACCTTATTTTCATGGGCTACCACAGCCAGATTGTAGGTCCCAATCTTATTTGCTACATCGCCATTCGCTGCTACTCGGTCAGTTCCCACCACGCACAAATCAACTCTTTGCGTCCGCATATAATGCCCTGAGGTGCTGTCTGCGACGACCTTAAACGGTACGCCATACTGCAGCAGTTCCCAGGCCGTCAATCGTCCACCTTGCAGTCGGGGACGCGTTTCGTCCACAAAAGCAAATACGTTTTTTCCTTCCTCATGCGCCAAACGGATGATGCCCAGCGCAGTGCCATAATCCACCGCTGCCAGGCTGCCCGTGTTGCAGTGATGAAAGATCACAGCGCCGTCCGGAATCAAGGGCATCGCATTTCTACCGATGGCCTTGTTAGTTACCACGTCTTCTTCGGCAATCTGCAGTGCTTCCTTCAACAGCCGTTCTTTTAATTCTGCTACCGAAGAATAATTAATTTCCTCGACCAGAGCCATCATCCGGTCTATGGCCCAGAATAGGTTTACAGCCGTCGGACGGGATTTCCGGAGAATACCCGCCGCGTGCTCAAGTTTTTTATAAACATCTTCCAGTCTTCCTATCTTGTCATGCCATGGTACCAAGGCTAAGCCATAGGCGGCGGCTGCGCCTATGGCCGGAGCGCCGCGGATGACCATGTCTTTGATCGCTCCTGCTACTGCAGCAGGGTCTTGATATTCATTGTAAATAACCTTATGGGGAAGCTTGCGCTGATCAATCATGCTCACCAATCCCGGATCCAGCCATTTTATGGTATGAAATGAAGTCATCCTTTCCTCCCAAAGAGCGGTCAATCGCCGCCGTTAAATTAGTAATTATTCTCAGCTGTTTACGAACTAGAAATCAGGATGATAAAATATCTTTTGACATATTATAACCTTTGGGTAAGAAGAGCAGGGTAAGATGACAGTGAGATATCAAAAACAAATAGGCCGGATCATAAAATACCAAGCTTAATCGTTTACAATCCAGGATGGTTATTATGGGAGATTACGAATCATGATGAATCGAGTCCAAACGATACGGTCGATTAAGAGTAATCCAAAGACAACTGCCCTCATCATTGGAGCCGGAATAAACGGCATCGGTACTTTTCGTGATTTGGCTTTGCAGGGAGTGGACTGTTTAATCATAGATCGCTCCGACTTCTGCTCCGGGGCCAGCATGGCTTCCTCCCATATGCTGCATGGCGGTATCCGTTATCTTGAGAACGGAGAATTTCGCCTGGTCCGCGAAGCCCTGCGTGAACGAAACAAACTGCTGCGGAACGCACCTCATTTGACCCACCCCTTACCCACTACAATCCCCATCTTTAAGTGGTTTTCAGGTTTATTTAATTCTCCCCTTAAATTCCTGGGGCTGTTGGATCGGCCAGCTGAGCGGGGCGCTGTGATCATCAAATTGGGACTGATGATGTACGATGCCTATGTCCGGGGGGATAGTCCCATGCCCAGACACCGATTCGACAACCGGGATAAAGTCCTTAGAAAGTGGCCTGCCTTAAATCAGGATATACGTTTTGCAGCCACTTATTATGACGGTGGTATGTATTCCCCGGAGCGGTTAGCGATAGAAATTCTTCTAGATGGAGAAGCGGAAGGGGATCATGCCCGGGCGCTAAATTACATCCGCCCTGTGAGATCCGAAGGTAACGAGGTGCTGCTTAGAGATGAAATCAGCGGGGAAGAATATTCTGTTATTCCGGACATAATAATTAATGCCGGAGGACCCTGGATTGATTTTATCAACAATGAAATTAACGGCAAATCAAACTTTATTGGCGGAACAAAAGGCTCTCACTTGATTGTTAAACATCCTGAACTGCGGGAAGCGATCGACGGCCACGAGATCTTTTTTGAATATTTGGACGGGCGGATTGTGCTCATCTTCCCCTACCTCCAGGATCACGTCATGATCGGAACCACTGATATTCGAATAGATAATCCCGATCAGGCTGTCTGCACCGAAACAGAGATTGAATATATTCTCGGCATGGTTCCTCAGATCTTTCCCTCCTTGAAGGTAACCAGGGAACAAATTGTATTTCAATTCTCCGGTGTCCGTCCCCTTCCTGTGACTAAGGGAAGCACCGGGCAGATCAGCCGGGATCATTCCATTGAAGTCCTGGAAAAATCTCCTCAAACGCCCTGGCCAATTCTTAATCTCGTAGGCGGGAAGTGGACCAGCTACCGGGCGCTTTCGGAACAGGTCGCGGATCAGGTCCTTGACCGCCTGAACCAGGCCCGCCAGGCGAGCACCTCAAGGCTGCCTATCGGGGGAGGAAAGGATTATCCTGCAGACGCGTACAAACAGCAAACATGGCTAAAAAACATTGCAAAAAAGAGCGGAGTTCCTCTCGGGAGAATTAAACAGCTCTTCGCCCGTTACGGCACACGAACGACAGAGATCGCCGATTTTCTCGCAAAGAATCCCGATTCCTCCCTAAAACATTTGCCCGGGTATTCCCAGGGGGAAATTACCTATCTGGTTGAACAGGAAATGGTCACCCACCTGGATGATTTCTTGATCCGCCGCTCAAAGCTGGCCTGGATTAATCAGGTCTCAATCGATTCAATCACCGAGTTGGCTGGAATTGTCGGCGAGGAATTGAACTGGGATGATACTAAAAAGCAACAAGAGATTAACCGCACCTGTGAGATCTTAGAGAAGCGTCACGGGGTGGTTTTGTAAACTGGATTAGGAATTGTAAATTAATGTCACTATAACGAGAGCGCCAACTTTTCCAAGCGGTCCACCGTATCCGTCAAAACCTGGAAGGCTTTTTTCACCGGCTCAGGGTCAGTCAGGTCCACACCCGCTTTCTGCAAAGCATCCAGGGGATACAACGAACTGCCGGCTTTTAAGAATCCGAGGTAATTCTGGGCAGCTTTTTCCTCTTCCGAGAGCACTTTGTTTGCCAGGGCATTGGCACCCGAGATCCCAGTAGCATACTGGTAAACATAGAAATTGGCGTACATATGTCCGAACTGAGCCCAGGTGATGCCGATCCGATCCCGGTCAAAGACCACTTCATCTCCGTAGCCTTCCTTAAAGAGGTCAGCGGTCAAGTCAATCATTAACCGGGCATTGATTGGTTCGCCTCGTTCCACACGTTCATGCATTTCGAGCTCAAATCGCGCCAGGGTTGGCATGATAAAGAAGTAGCGGTGGTAGTTTGACATTGTCTCTTCAATTAGCGCCATTTGAATATTGGGATCCCCTTGGGTCCGGAATAAATAATCCCGGACCAGAGCTTGATTAAAGTTGGAAGCCACTTCTGCGACGAAGAGAGAATAATCCCCATAGATATAGGGCTGGTTTTCCCGGGTATAGTAGGAATGCATTGAATGTCCAAGCTCGTGAGCCAGGGTGCTGAGGCTGAACACATCGTCAGCATAACTCATCATGATGAAAGGTTGTGTATCATACACGCCCGAAGAAAAAGCTCCCTGCTCTTTACCTTTGTTGCGTGCTCGATCCACCCAACGGCTTTCCAGGCAGCCCTTCCGGAGGATTTTGACGTATTCCTCCCCCAGGGGAGCCATACCCTCGCAGATCCAATCAACTGCCTGGTGGTAAGTGATGTGAGGTTTTGTAGAAGTCAAAGGCGCTTCGAGGTCATAAACATGCAGATCATCATAGCCCAATATTTCTTTCCGGAGCCGCCAATAGCGATGCCAGGTAGGCAGATTTTCTTTATATACCTTGATCAGGTTATGGAAGACTTCCAGCGGGACGTTAACCGGATACATGGACGCTTCCAGGGAGGAGCTATACAGGCGGGCTTTGGCTCTGAACACATCTCGTTTGAAACCGCCGGTCTGGATGGCAGCGATGGTATTCTGATTCTGTAAATATGCATCCGCATAATGCTCCCAGGCTGTGCGGCGGATTTCCCGGTCGGGGTCAGTGATTAAATCATCTATACTGGTTTGTCCAACTTCTCTTTCGGAGCCCTCTTTCCCCTTCGCTGAGGTGAACTTTAAGTCAGCGTTTGTCAAGCTTCCATAGGCGCTGGGAAAGAGAGTAAGGGGGTCGGCTGACAGCGCCAACACCTCTTCCACCTCCGCGGACCGCAAATGTGCTTTCTGCCGTTCTAGGTCTACAAAGTAATGGTTGTAAACCGCCAACTCAGCCAGTTCGTCCATCCATTTCTTAAGCCGATCCATACCCAGGGTCATTAACTCTGGTTCAATAAAGGAAACCGCGGCAACTGTCCTGGACACCAAGCCCCACCCCTGACCTGAACGGGCCAGGGCGTCTTGATCTGAGGCATCCACAGAGCTCTCCAACCCACTGTACACACCGATCTTTTCAGCCTCACGCAGGATCTCCTCCCTCAGTGTCAAGCAATCAAGCAGTGTTTTTGGATTCTGATCTAATTTCCCCTTATACGCATCAAACTCAGGTAGACGGTTTTCCACAATTTTATAGGTTTTCTCCCAGGCTTCTACATTTGGAAAAATACTTTCCAGATTCCAGGTCTCTTCCTGGGGTATTTCATTCCTTGCTGGTAAAGTTTCTTTTGTCATGATTTCTCCTCCAATCAACCTGATAAACCTTTTCTTATTTTCTAGCGGGGTATCTTTACCTGGTTGATGGTTTAATCCAATCTTAATTTCTGTCAGGCAAATGCAGGAAGCTGTTCCAGGTCCACCAGGGGATGCTGTCCCACAGAACCCACTAAAGGCAGGGTGCTCTTAAAGCGATACTTTTTTACGCGACTGATGATACTCTGCACAAACTCTTCCGAAAATCCTTTTTTCACACAATCTCCGGTGTTGAGCCCCTCTTCCACAAGCGCATACAACAGACGGTCCATCTCATCATAGGTGTAACCGAGTTCTTCTTCGTCCGTCTGTCCAACCCACAAGTCTGCCGAAGGTGGTTTATCGATGATCACCCGGGGAACAACCAATTCAGCTGCCAGCTGCCGGACCTGGGCTTTATAAAGATCGGCCAGCGGATTAAAATCAAATGCACCATCTCCGTGTAAAGTGCTGTAACCCAGCAGGGACTCGGTTTTATTACCTGTGCCAACCACTAATCCAGGAAAAGCCGCCGATTGATCGTATACATTAATCATCCGGATCCTGGCCATCATGTTCCCCCGCCGTACCGGGCTTGCATCTGGGAAATTTACCAGGACTGCATCTACCGCTTCAGAAATATCAATCGTCAATGACGGCACACCCAGCTGCTCAATGACCAGATTGGCATGTTCAAGGGATTCGGGTGAGGAAGTTTTATACGGCATACACAGCACTAATACATTTTTGGCTCCCAAAGCCTGCGCGGAGAGGAACGCGCTCAAAGAAGAATCCACTCCCCCAGAAACCCCCAGTACCACTTTGGAAAAACCGGCGTTCTCCACAGTGGTTTTGATGAATTTGGTCAGGGAATCGATTGCTTGGGGGGCGTTAAGAATCAGTTTCTTCATTGTTTGTAGAATTCCTCTGGTAAAAAAATATTCCAACAATACTACCTAGCAGGACCATTGAAAACCAGGTTTCCCCTCTTATTCCCCATAACAAAGGCACAGGGTCCACCCGAAAGAGTGAAATAACACCATTCATCAGCACAATGCCAGTAATTCCGAGAGTTGCCCGCCAGCCAGGATTAACCTTCCATTTTTTCATAGGAATCAGGACTAAACCGGCTATCCATCCTGCGCTTAACACTGCCCCAAGAATAGGGAGAGGCCAGCGGTTTTCAGTAATTCCAAATATATCCCGGACCGGAATCCCGAACCAGGAATCTGTTCGGGGACCAAAACCAATCCCTGATCCCCAACCGGTTAACCAGATAGCAACGGCAACAGTTCCCATCAATGGAAGATAACTGTCTGCCAATTCTCCCACAGGTTCTTTCCGGATCAGGTGAATGGCCAATAAAAAAATGCAGGCTCCGACCAGAGCACCCGGCCAGCTTAAACCTCCCAGCCAGATTTGAGGCATTTGGCTTGCCTGGTTTCGGAAAAAGGCTAGATTCAGAAGGATATATCCTGCCCTGGCTCCCAGCAGGCTTACAAATACCAGTCCTATTCCGGCATCAATGACGAATCGCTTCCGCTCTGAAACCAGCCAGATCGACAAGCTCAAACCGAGCGCAGCACTGCAGGTCAGGATGATTGAATAAGGGGGGAGCAGTCCCCAGAACAAGGGTTTGGTTATCACCCTAAAATCATACCATAGGGATTCCTATCTAGTATAATCAGGGTGATCATTAGATATTTCCCTTTCTGAGTAAACTGATTTTCTCCTATCACCAAAGGATAATCTTATGAAATCTCTCATAATTAAACCTGTTAAGACCACAGAGGATAGAAAAGCATTTCTGAGATTTCCCTGGAGAGTATATAAAAATGACCCCTATTGGGTCCCTCCCATCTTTTCAGAGCGAATGCACTTTACCGACCCGGAGAAGAATCCCTTCTTCCAGCACGCTGAAGTTGCGTTCTACATGGCCCTGCGTGGTGACGAGATAGTCGGCACCATTGCAGTGTTCACCAATCATCTCCACAATGAATATCACAACGAAAATATTGCCTTCTTCGGTTTTTTTGAAGTCCTGGAAGATTATGAGGCTGCGGAGCAGTTGTTTAAAACAGCTGAAACCTGGGCAAAAGAAAAGGGACATACTGCCCTGAGGGGACCAGCCCAGTTTTCTACCAATGATGAGTGCGGACTGCTGGTAGATGGTTTTAACGACCGTCCCCGCATCCTGACGACCTACAACCCACCTTATTATGTAGATTATATTGAAAAGCTGAATTACAAATATGCCCGCGATCTATGGGCGTATCAGCTGGGCGTGAAAGAGTTTATGGAAAAATCTGGGGGTCGGCTGGATAGACTCACGACCCGGATCATGGAGCGCAAAAATATCACCATTCGCAACTTGGATATGAAGAAGTATGATGAGGAAGTTGAAAAAGTAAAACTTCTCTACAACAATGCCTGGTCAAAGAACTGGGGTTTTATTCCATTTACCGATCCTGAGTTTGACAAACTGGGTGAGGAATTACATGCCCTCCTCGACCCAGATTTAGTATTTGTTGCCGAAAAGGATGGAAAAACAGTCGGTTTCAGTCTGGCGCTTCTGGATTTAAATGAACCGCTGCGGCTTGCTTATCCCAAACCAAATACCCCAGAATGGTGGACGATGGTTAAACTGGTCTGGCAGTGGAAGATCCGCAAACGCATCAGCTGGATTCGAGTATACGCGCTAGGGGTGATTCCTGAATACCGCAAGTTGGGCATAGATGCCCTGTTTTACTATAAGACTGCCCAGGCAGCCTTGAAAAAAGGCATCAAAATGGCTGAAATGAGCTGGATCCTGGATAATAATGACTTGATGAACAGGCCGATTATTGCCATGGGTGGCAAAGTGTATAAAACGCACCGCTACTATGAAAAAGACCTATAATTGACTGCCTCAGCCCAACCTTTCTGGATAGTTAAATGAGTGAGTTTAAAACCCTTCCAGGTAGCGGATTTCAAATTATACCCGCTACCTGGCATGACTTAAGAGAGCTTTACCAGCTGGAAAGGATCTGTTTTCAGGTTGATGCCTGGCCGATGCTGGATGTCCTGGGTGTGCTGACCCTGCCTCGGGTGCTGCGGTTTAAAGCGGTGGATGATAACAGTATGATTGGGTTCATTGCTGCTGATTTACGCCGGATGCAGCATACTGCCTGGATCGCCACCTTGGCTGTGCATCCAGATTACCAGAAAGCCGGAATCGGATCAGCGCTGCTGGAGACCTGCGAATCGCAAATCAATTTGCCCCGAATCCGTTTGAGCGTACGCCAGTCAAACCACTCCGCCATCCAACTTTACAAAAAACATGCCTATCAACAGATTGATACCTGGCGCGCATATTACGAAGGTGGGGATGACGCGCTGATTTTTGAAAAAATCTTGGACTCCCCTAATATATCATCCTGAACCCTTCGTGTTCTCTCACTTCATCTTCGCTGCGCTCAGGATAAGTACTTCTGTTCCGCGCCACTCCACTCAGAACAGGCCTCTGGGCGTAGTTTATTGCATTGGGATTTATCCTTGCTCGAAATCCGCTTTATCGTACCAATCTATAGCGAGATCAATTAATTGGATTTTTTTACTTCTTCTCCAGCCATATATTTGTTTTTCCCGTTCTAGCACTGAATAGATATATGATGTTTCCTCATAATAGACTAGGTGTGTGACATTATATTTTTTAGTAAAACCGGGTTGAAATTTTTGTTTGTGGATGAGAATCCTTCCCCAGATATTGTTTGTAACCCCAGTATAGAGAGTTCCCCCTGGACTTGATAGAATGTATACATAATAAGTTTTCATATTTTTCCCCCAGATTGAGTTAATTATAACAATCTCATTCTTGGTTTAGCCAAAATCTCCCAATTTGTCATCCCGAGCGAAGTGAAGGATCCATGCTGAGATCAGGCAACATAACAATCACTTCTCACATAAATCGGAGGTTTGGTTTCTAATCGTATTATGGATTCCTCACTACGTTCGGAATGACAAAAGAGAGCGACCCCGCGTATGCCAACCTGATTCCATCGATAAAGCTCAGGATAGGCGAAGGTAAGGATCCATAATAAGATTAATGTGTGACACCCAAAAATCAGGCCACCTTGTCCGATTTGTGTATGTTTCCTCCCTCAATTTGTCTCAATATGGATTCCTCGCTCGGCTCGGAATGACAAGAATGTTTGATTATCTTGAAGGGATTATCGGAGATCAAATAAGCACCGCTCCCTGCTATAATATAAATCTATGACGCCAAACAATTTCACCCTTAAACCACCACAATTCGTAAACAAGCAAGCTGTTTTTGAAAAAATACTGCTGGATCTTAAAGGGGAAAAGACTCTGGCTGTTGATACTGAAGCAAACAGCCTCTATGCCTACCGGGAACAGGTCTGCCTGATCCAGATTTCCAGTTCCACAAAGGATTATATTCTCGATCCTCTCGCCCTGGAGGACATCTCCCCTCTGGGAGAGATCTTTTCAAATCCCGGCATAGAAAAGATATTCCATGCCTCTGAATATGATATTTTAATCATGTACGACGAATATCAGTTTGGTTTCCGAAATTTATTTGATACCATGCTGGCAGCTCAAATTCTGGGCCGAAATAAACTTGGTCTTGATGCTCTCCTAGAAGAAATTGTCGGTATTCAGGTTAACAAAAAATACCAGCGTGCTAACTGGGGGAAACGTCCTTTACCGGAAGACATGCTCCAATATGCACAAATGGATACACACTACCTGCTAAAAATTCGCCACGCCCTGGCAGCAGAATTAGAGAAAAAGGGGCTTACACCAATTGCCACCGAGGATTTTTCCCGCGCCTGTCGAGTGCACCGTCAGGATCGGGAGGAAAGACTGGCTCCCTATTGGCGGATCAACGGAGCCAGAAAACTCCCACCCCAAAAAGCAGCTGTCCTGATTAAACTTTTCGAATATCGGGAACAGGTTGCCCGGAAGAGAAACCAGCCAGTATTTAAGGTGTTCAGCTCCCAAACCTTGTTAAGCCTGGCAGAGCAGTGTCCAACCAGCCCCCAGCAACTTCTAAAGTTGGACCTGGTGGGAAAAAATGTTTTACGGAGGCACACGGAAGGTTTGGTTCAGGCCATCAGTGCTGGTTTGGCTTCCGATCCGGTTCGTCCACCCCGGCGTGAACGGGCCGATGATTCTTTTTTTGCCAGGGAGAAAGCGCTCCGAGATTGGCGGAAACAAACTGCCCAGAAAATGAATGTCAACTCTGCAGTGGTTCTGCCCCGGGAACTGCTTTACGCGTTAGTATCAACCAATCCTGCAAATGGGCAGGAACTAGCCAAGGTGCTGGCAGATGTACCCTGGAGATTGGAAAGATTTGGCGAAGATATCCTGTCTATATTAACAAAGGCTAGCATATCAAGGAGCGCTGAATGAAAATCCATTTTCACGGGGCTGCTAGAACGGTTACCGGTTCCATGCATCTGCTGGAAATCAATGATCATAAATTGCTGCTGGATTGCGGCTTATTCCAGGGCCGCCGAAAAGAAGCCTTCACGCGCAACCGGTCCTTTCCTTTTCGCCCAGACGAAATTGATGCTGTGATCCTTTCCCACGCGCATATCGATCACAGCGGCAACCTGCCCAATCTGGTAAAACAAGGGTTCAATGGTCCGATTTACACCACCTACGCAACGGCTCATCTGGATAATATCATGCTGCTGGATTCTGGTTATATCCATGAAAAAGATGCTGAATATCTCAATAAAAAGCGTCTCAAACAGGGCAAGCCGCTAATTGAGCCGCTATACACCAAGGAAGATGCTGCTCGTGTGGCTCCTCTGTTTGAGTGTGTCAATTATCAGGAATATTTTGAACCGGTTCCCGGAGTAACTGTCCACCTGGTTGATGCCGGCCATATTCTAGGATCCGCTGCTGTTGTCCTGGATATTACGGAGGAGGGAAAAACTTCCCGATTATGGTTCTCCGGAGATATCGGTCGACCCGGATTGCAGCTAATCAGCGATCCGATTCTTCCTGACAATACGGATATCTTGATCATGGAATCCACTTATGGCGATGAGAAAAAACGCGAGCCGGAAGTAGCTTTTCTTGAATTTCGTGATGTTGTCCAACGAGTCATAGCCCGTAAGGGAAGGGTGATAATTCCCTCCTTTGCTGTTGGCCGCACTCAAGAACTGGTCTATAGCTTACATAAAATGGTTGAAGCAGGGGATATCCCCGAGATTCCGGTCTTTGTGGACAGCCCGCTGGCTATTCGCGCCTCACAGGTTTTCAGAGAGCACCCGGAATGTTTTGATGAGGAGACTCAGCATTTTATCTCAGAGGATAAACATCATGCCGCATTGGATTTTGATGGATTAAAATACACTCTTACAGTAGAGGAATCCAAAAAAATAAATTTCACAAAGCCACCATATGTGGTCATCTCTGCCTCGGGAATGGCTGAAACGGGGCGCATTCTCCATCACCTGAAGAATCATATCGAGGACTCTCGCAACACAATTTTAATTGTGTCCTGGCAGGCTCCCCACACGCTGGGCAGGCGGCTGGCTGAGCAGAAAAAGGAAATTATAATATTTGGAAAAACCTACCACCGCCGGGCAGAAGTGGTCACTATTAACGGCTTTTCAGCCCATGCCGGACAGCAGCTGCTGTTGGAATACGCCCTGGCAACCCAAGAAACTCTCAAAAAGGTGTTCCTGGTCCACGGTGAACCACGCGGCGCAGAACCGTTGATGGAGAAGTTGCATGAAGCAGGCATACAGGATGTAGAGTATCCAGAACGAGGGGATATATTTGATATTTAGTTGGAGTTGGACAGCAGGGGAATAGTGTCTGAGTCGATTATTTCAGAGGGGCTCCCTGTTTCAGCACCAGATTGCCAAGGGGAGTGTCTATCTCCCGGCTAAGAATGGGGCACTTCACCCGTAACAAGAAAAATATTTTGTCCCCCTTATCGTCCAGCGTTTCATAATTTGCCTGCCCTTTTGCCAGGATCAAATTAGACCCCTCGTATAAATGTTGAAATTCTTCTGAACATTGACTGAGGATTGTACCGGGCGCTCGGGAACCCGTCTCTACAATCTCAGCTATTTGCTCAATTCCGGCCGCCAAGGCATCTTCTCGGGTCGCATCATTTAGTATTGGACCCCCTTTAACTGCGTAGATCACCGGTATATCCAAGGTTTCAATAAATACCCGGTCGAATACCGTTTCTCCCACATTGTCCGCCAAATATAACAAATAAGGTGATTCGTTGATTCGTTGCCGGAAAGCTTCTACTCCCCCGCCTAGCAGCTCCTGGTTTACAGTAGTTATTACTTCATCCCAGAGATCATAATCATTTGCGTGAATAACATCAATAATATTCCCTGCCGCGCTTATCTTTAATCCCTGCTCGAGTTTGTCGTTGCCCTCTTTTGATAAGTCTATCAAATCCTCCAGATATTCCTCAGCCATGAGGTGGCTTTTACGTTTAATGTCTTTGTAAAGATCATCAATCCCAACTATCTCTCTTATTACCTGGTTCGTTTGACCGGCAAGGTTAGATGGAGTAAGCGAATCGTCTGCTTTCTCAAGAGTACGCAGTACTTCTTTTATGGTATTGATTTGTGTTATCTGGTCTACCCCAGCGGAATTCATGGCAGACACCGCCTGCCGTACAAGGCAGCCGTAGCACTCAGGAAATAATTGCATGGACCACTTACCCTAGATTCACTTCCGGGACCTCTATCTGGATATATTCCCGAATTTCAGTGTCGCTTTTTAGATTTAAGGCTGTTTGAGCAACCTGTTGAGCGTGCTCAAAAGATATCGCGCGAATCAGCTGTTTTGCAAAGGGGATGGCAGGGGGATTCATGCTGAACTCATCCAGTCCCAGTCCCAGCAATATAGGAATGGCCAACAGCTCGCCAGCCATCTCTCCGCACAATCCAACCCATTTACCGTTAGCATGGGCTGCGTCTATCACCCCTTTGATCAAGCGGAAGACGGCGGGTTGGAAACCGGATGCGCTCTGAGCAACCTGGGCATTGGTTCGGTCCGCCGCTAAAGTATACTGGCTTAGATCGTTGGTTCCAATCGAAAAGAAATCTACAACTTCTGACAATTGATCAGCCATAATCGCTGCGGAAGGAATCTCAATCATAATACCAATATCCATTTCTTCTGCCACATCGTATCCTTCTTTTTTCAACTCATCCCGGCACTCTTCCAGAACTTCCTTGGTTTTAATTACATCATCTACAGTGGCAACCATGGGAAACATCAATTTCAGGTTGTTCCCATGTCCTGCTCTTAATGCCGCCCGTAATTGAGGTTTGAACAACTCGGGACGGGACAAACAAAGCCGGATTGCTCTTACGCCCAGGAAGGGATTTGCCTCCCGAGGCATATCGATATAAGGAATATCCTTGTCTCCCCCTACATCCAGCGTACGCAAAATTACTGGTTTATCTCCAAATGCGTCGGCAATCGTTTTGTATTTCTGGTATTGTTCCTCTTCTGACGGCAGACTGGATCTTTCCAGATATAAGAATTCTGAGCGCAACAATCCCACGCCTTCAGCTCCGGCATCAAGAGCGGCCTGTACGCCCTCCACATTCCCAATGTTGGCAACAATTTCCACTTGATGACCGTCCGTTGTAACAGCAGGTTGATGGGTGACATCCTCGGCCTCAGCCTTGATCTTATAAAACTTTTCCTGTCTATTTCTGAATTCTTTCAGCGCATCCGGATCGGGGTTGATAACAATTTCACCCGCGTCACCGTCTATCACCAAATCTTCACCGTTCTGAATATCTTCAATTTCGGTTCCTGCTCCAACAACCGCAGGGATACCCAATCCTCTGGCCAAGATTGCTGTATGGGAAGTTGATCCACCTTCCGCGGTACAAAATCCCAGAACAAAATCTTTGTTGAGCAGGACTGTATCCGAGGGAGTTAGATCTTTTGCTACAATCACCGAAGGCGTTTTTAATCCATCAGCAGGAGAATCGGTTGTTCCCAGTAAATTCCTCAGACAGCGTGACGACACATCCCGGATATCCAGCGCCCGTGCACTGAGATATTCGTCATCGATGGCTTCCAGCTGTTGGGCATAACTTTCAGCTGTTTCGTATAAAGCCGATTCAATATTAGTAAGATCTTTTTCAACCCTGGTTTTAATTGATTTGATTAATTCAGGATCCTCGAGCATTAATTTCTGGGCATTGAAGATTTCAGCTGTTTCTTCACCACTTTCTTCTACGGTTTTCAGATATACTTCATCTAGCTGAAGGTGGGTTTTTTTTCGGGCTTCTTCAAACCGTTTCCACTCTGCAGCAGGATCTTTTATCGAATAGGTCTCAATGACGATCTCAGCCCGGTCAAATACAAATGCAGGGCCGATTGCAATACCATAGGAAGCAGGAATGCCCGAAATGGATTTCATTCGTTCTCCCCAAAATTATCCAACACCAGCTGTTCCAAAGCTTTTAGCGCCTCATCGGCATCTTCTCCCTCGGCCTTGATGGTAATTTCCGCATCTTTATGAGCGCCAAGGGCAAGAATACCCAAAATGCTTTTTGCATTGGCTGTGGTCTCGCCATGAGTGACTTCGATATCACTTGAGTATTTTGCGGCTGTCTGGACAAACATGGATGCAGGTCGGGCATGAAGACCTACATCGTGATTTATAGTTACAGTAACTTCTGGCATAAGTTCTCCACCTTAATAATTCATCAAAATCGGATTATCTAAAGTAGTTTTTAAATCACCAATAAATTTGGCCGCTACAGCACCATCAACAATTCTGTGATCTGCTGATAATGTCAACCTCATAAGCGGTCTGGTGTCAATCGCGCCACCCGGTAAAGCTACAATTTCAGATGTTGTGGATACTTCAGCCAGGATACATGATTCCGGTGGATTAATGATGGCATTAAATTGTTCCACTCCAAAAGGTCCAAGGTTGGTTATTGTAAATGTTCCTCCCTTGACATCCGCGCTGTTCAGGTTTTCCTCTCTGGCCCTGGTAATGAGATCATCGGTTTCGGCAGCAATCAAATTAATGCCTTTTTGACCTGCGTTTTTGACCACAGGAACAATTAATCCTTTTTCCAAGGCTACCGCAATCCCGATGTTAATATCCTTATGAAGGATGATTTTATCATCAATGAGCGAATTGTTTAACCAGGGATGCTCTACTAAAACCATCGACACCAATTTTACCAGCATGGCAGTAAAAGATACTTTCTCGTCTTCCCATTTCTGGGCTAATTCATTATAGTCATTCCGCGCATTGATGAAATTAGTCATATCAACGCGAATAGTAAATTGGATATAATGAGTATAAATATGAGGTCATGGAAGTAATGAACTGCATCAAAAAGGGGAAAACCGAGTCGGATATTATGCCGCTGGATGAGACCCTGAGCATCATGAAAACACTGGATTCGGTCCGGGAACAATGGGGGCATATGTTCCCCTATGAGGAATAATTTAGAAAATATCAGGAAGAGGAAAACCATGGGTAAATTTGATTTGATCGTTATTGGCGCAGGCCCTGCCGGGTATGTAGGGGCTATCCGGGCTGCCCAACTTGGGCAGAAAGTTGCGATTGTAGAGAAGGAATTTTTAGGCGGCGTATGTCTTAACGTCGGCTGCATCCCCTCCAAAAGCCTGCTTAAAAATGCCGAGTTGGCCTATGTGCTCAGGAATCAGGCGAAGGCTTTTGGCATCTCTTTTGACAATCTAAAACTCGACTACAGCGCTGCGGTTAAACGCAGTCGTCAGGTATCGAAACGACTGACCAAGGGTGTGGATTTTCTTTTGCGGAAAAACAAAATCACTCTCTATATAGGCAGCGCAATTTTCACCTCCCAAAACACAATCCAGGTCAAGGGTGAAAATGGCACAGAGGATCTTCAAGCGGGTAACATCATCATTGCCACTGGAGCCCGACCTTTTATCATCCCCGGTATAAAAATTGACGGCAAACAGGTTCTTACCTATAAAGAAGCCATTTTGCAGGACTTTCTTCCCAAATCTGCCCTGATTGTCGGAGCCGGTGCCATCGGAATGGAATTCGCTACCATCTGGAATAGCTATGGGGTTCCTGTGACTGTCGTGGAAATGCTTGACCGGATTGTGCCGAATGAAGACGAGGAAATCAGCACTGCGCTGCAAAAGGCGATTAACAAACAAGGCATAACCACCCTGGTCAAGACTAAAGTAACCAAGATTGAAACACTAAAGACCAAAGTGAATATAGTGGTGGAAACACCTGATGGAGAGGAAAAAATCTCGGCTGACCAGGTTCTACTGGCAACCAGTTTCGTCCCCAACAGCCAGGATCTGGGTTTGGATAAAGCGGGGGTAAAGGTAGACCGAGGCGGATTCATCCAAATTGACGGGTCCATGGCAACCAATGTGCCCGGTATCTGGGCCATAGGTGATGTGACTGGAAAATTGATGCTGGCTCATGTCGGAATGGCGATGGGAATGATCTGTGCCGAACATATAGCCGGTGTACCTTCTTCTGAGATCAATTACCAGAATATGCCCCGGGCAACCTACTGCCATCCTCAGGTTGCTTCCTTTGGTTTAACCCAGCAGGGGGCAGAGGAAGCGGGATATGAGGTTGCCGTGGGCCGATTTAATTTCCAGGCCAACGGGAAAGCTCTGGGGATGAATGAATACGGGGGCTGGGTAAAATTAATTGTTGATAAAAAGTATGGGAAAATCCTGGGAGCCCACATGATTGGCCCTGAAGTGACAGAATTGCTCCCCGAATTGACGCTAGCACAACAAATGGAACTCACGGTGTCCGAAATCGGACACAATGTTCATGCTCACCCCACTCTGAGTGAGGTACTGCACGAAGCCGCCAAAGCAGTGACCGGCCTAGCCATACATGGCTAGGGGATCATCAATAATTAGCTCATGGAACTGAACCTGAAAGTTACCAAAACTAAACTCCGCCTGCTGGGGACCTATCCCAGTAGGCGGAGTTTATTTCCGGGTACCCCTCGCAAGTCAAATCCGCTGAACTGCGAGGATTAATTTAACCAGCGATAAGATTGAATAGTTGCCTATATTTTTGGAGGAGAACTTATTAACTAGACAGCTTAGATTCAATAACAGCCTTAAATGAAAGTGAAAAATTATCCAGTCCAATCAGGCAGGTCTACCCGGGTTTCTTTCCGGGCAGAACGGTAGCTGGCATCCAGCACCTGTTGAACAAGATAACCATCCCGGGTTGTAGGGTTAGCTGATTTCAGTCCCCCGCCCATCCCAGGCTGATCCTGCCCCGTTCCTTATCTATATTACGGATGGTCACACGGATAATATCCCCCAGGTTGAGGTCCAGCCCAACCGGGATTTGCGTACGGTGAAGTAAACCGTCCTGTTTCACTCCCAGATCAACAAAGGCGCCGAACTCCACTACATTCTGTACTGTACCCTGCAATTCCATCCCCTGAACCAAATCATCCATGGTCAGCACATCAACCCGCAGGAATGGTTTCGGCAGTTCTTGCCTTGGATCACGCCCAGGTTGAGCGAGCTGTTTAAAGATGTCAAACAGAGTTGGAATTCCAATCTGAAGATCTAAAGCTAAATCTTCTGCGGATTTTTCCTGGCTTAACTTTACCAGGGCTGTCTGCCGAGTTTCTGGTTTTTCTTTTGCTTGAATGCCTGCCAGGTCCAGCACAGCTAAAGCTGCTGGATAACTTTCCGGGTGGATCGCGGTATCATCGATAGGATTTACACCTTCCCGGATACGCAGAAAACCTGCAGCCTGCTGGTAGGTCTTTTCTCCCATTCCGGGTACATCCAGTAATTCATCCCGCCTGGAAAACAATCCTATATCATCCCGATAGGAAACAATTCGCTCCGCAAGCCCAGGTCCAATGCCTGAAATATGGGCGAGCAAGGCAGGGGAGGCGGTATTGAGCTCCACTCCCACCTGGTTGACCACACTCTCCACAACGTCAGTTAATTTCCGCTTTAATTTAGCCTGGTTTAGATCATGCTGATACATGCCAACGCCAAGGGATTTGGGCTCAATTTTCACATATTCTGCCAGCGGATCCTGAACACGGCGGGCAATGGAAACTGCACCACGTAAACTGACATCCATGTCCGGCAGTTCTCGTCTTGCTAATTTACTGGCGCTGTATACGCTGGCGCCGGCTTCGTTAACGATCAAATATTTCAAATCGCCCACCTCTTTTATCAATCCTGCCGTAAAACTCTCCGTCTCCCTGGAACCGGTCCCATTGCCTATGGCAATCAATGTTACACCATACTTTTGGATGAGCTCTTTCAGGAATTCTCTGGCTTTTTCTATTTGGCTGCGGGGAGGGACGGGGTAAATTGTCCCCGTCTGGAGAGGTTTTCCAGTCGGGTCAATCACGGCAACTTTGCAACCTGTTCGGTAACCGGGGTCCAAACCCAGAACAGTATGTCCGGCCAAGGGTGGCTGGAGCAGCAGGGCACGAAGATTTTTAGCAAAGATCTGTACAGCATGCTCTTCTGCTTTTTCTGTCAGTGTCCGGCGGACATCTCTATAAATTGCCGGTAGGAGCAATCTTTTCGCGGCATCATCTATCGTTTTTGATAATTGCCCGGAAAATGGGGAGGAGGGGTTCTGTGGAAAGTGCTCCGAGATCACCTTCTGCCAGATTTGTTCAGGCAGGGAGAGTGTTACCTTCAACACTCCTTCGTTTTCCGCGCGGTTAATGGCCAGGATTTGGTGGGGACGCAGCCGGTCAACCCGGTATTCGAAATCGTAGTAATCCTGATATACCTGTTTGTGGTCCTCGGTATCCGCTTTCTTTTCCGTAGTTAATGCACATATACTTAGGGCTTTCTTGCGGACAACCTTCCTTGTCTCAGGGTGATCACTTATGGTTTCAGCAGCGATATCCCTGGCTCCCTGCCAGGCCTGCTCGAGGGTCTTCACCTGGGCAGATAAAAAAGGTTTGGCTGCTTCTTCTAGTGTCTGGTTGATTGCCGGCTGCTTCAGGATCAGATCAGACAATCCTTCCAATCCATTCTTCCGGGCTGTGCCAGCCCTGGTTTTACGTTTGGGTTTATAGGGTTGATAAAGATCTTCCAACTCTGTGCGTGTAGAGGCTGATTGGATATTGTCCTCTATTTTTGGGGTGAGTTTGCCCTGCCCTCGAATGCCCCTAATGATGGTTTCTCTCCGTTCCTGCAGGGATCGGGTCCGTGCAATATTTTCTTCAATTTTCCGCAGCTGCTCCTCATCCAATCCGCCAGTGGCTTCTTTCCGGTAGCGGGTAATGAAGGGGATGGTATTGCCGTCATCCAGCAGCTTTACAGCTGCATCCACTTTGTTCAACGGGATACGCAGGAAATAGGCAACGTCTTTAGTGTTGGACATATCAGGAAAAAAATAATCCGTTCTTATATAGTTGAATCAAACAACTGGAACACCGGTTATTCTGTGTAGCCGCAGATCGCAACTGCCCCAGGACCTGTATGCACTCCCAGGACCGGGGAGACAATACCAAGGATGAGTTCCTCCGGTTGTAGTTCTTCTTGTATCCGGTTTGCGGTCTCTTCCGCTTCTTTAAGTGCAGCGTTATGAAGAACGGCAACCCGGAGGATTTTACTGGAATCAATGTGGGAAATAAAATCAGCGTAAAGGTCTATCAGCGCTTTTTTGCGGGTCCGGGAACGCCGTCCACCTTCCACTTCACCGCTGTGGTGATTGACCGTAATTTGCGGTTTAAGGTTCAATAGAGTTCCGATAAAGTGGCTTGCGCCGCCGATGCGCCCCCCTTTATGCAGGTATTCCAGGGTATCGAGGCTGATCATTAAGACCATGCTGCCCCGTGCCTTTTTCGCTGCAGAAAGCATCGCCTGGACATCTCCTCCAGCTTCGCGGGCACGGGCGGCGGCTAATACCTGCCACCCCAGGCTCATGGTATTGGCTTTTGAATCCTGAACATGCACTGGTATGTCCACCAGCTCAGCAGCTTTTTTTGCAGACTCGTTTGTACCACTCATGGCGCTGCTGATGGTGAGGATCACTATTTCATCCGCGCCTTTCTCTTTGACGCTTTCGAATGCCTGGACCATCTCCTGTGGTGTTGGCTGGGATGTGGTGGGAATAACCGGATCTTTTCCCAGCCGCTGGTAAAAATCTTCCGGCGACAGGTCCACCCCATCGCGAAACTGCTCCTCGCCCCAAATAATAGTCAAGGGGACAACTTCAATATTGTATTGACTCAGGAAATTCTGGGGCAGGTCGCAGGTGCTGTCGGTGATCAAGGCAATAGTCTTATTCATTATTTCTCCTCGGACATAATGCCTTTATTCTATCTGGGGAAGTGAAGAAATTCAACCTCGATTGGTTATCTGTATCTCACAGCGCCAGCGATGAGTTGATAATGTCATCCGGTGAAATGGGAATACCCAACCGGGTTCGTTTCTCAGCGTATATTTTTTTACAGCTGCAAGGGTTTGTTGGAAAGGAAATCCGCTCTCCAGCCGCGTTTTTGTAGATCGACAATGATTTCTGGAGTGACGGGGATGGCATTTTGTCTCAAAAGTACTGTTCCGTCCAGGTCGAAGATATAACAATGGAAATTTGATATATCTAATTATTTTTTCGATAGATCGTCCTGCACCAGTTTGTCCATTGCCGTAATCAACTCTTCTTCCCTGCCGATATCAACGATCGTTGCCGCAGTATAGTCATGGCAGGCATCAATAGAGCCGCCCACCTGCCTGGCCGCTTCGGGAACAAGATATGCCAATCCCGGCATGGTGCGGTTGACCAGTATCTTTCTCTCTAAAGGCGTGGGTAGGCGCATAGAAACTTTGGTTTGAGACCAATCAAAGGTGCCTAAATTAGGAATCTCCGGGGACATATTTTGGAAGCCAACGAGGTATTTCTCTGGGTCGACAAAATCCTCATTGCGGATATCCCAGCAGTATTCACCAATGATTTTCACACCCATGGGAGAGAAGTCGTCTCCGACCGTAAACCATTGGATGTGTTTTGTTTCTCGGAATCCATCGCTCATCAGCCGCGCGGTCGTTTCCTGGTAAGCCGTCTTCTGTGTTAGGCGAAGTTCCTCGAGTCGGTGCTGCGCTTCGGGGGAAAGACCCTCTAAACATACCTGCACTCCAAGGTCAGGTCCGCCTGAATAATAGCCTACTCCCCCTAAGGTCGTTATGGATATCGCCAATGGAGCCATAGGGATCGAGTCGCTAAAACGTGTTAATGAATATTTTTCTTTCCCTTCGGTGTCCACTTCAATCTGCACATGACCTTGCTCAACGGCATCCATAAGGGCATCACGGTTCTCCTTGATCAAGCTCCCCTCCCGATCGTGTTCATCCCCCACAGCGCCTAACACACCCATATAAGCCAGATCGCGGTTGCTTGTATCCAGCTCTAAAGCGAAGAAATAGGCCGCGGTAGAGGCCGAGATATCCATATCTCCGGATAATCCAAAGAATTCAGTAGATATGTTAAGCACTTTTGGATCAGTGGGTTTGTGGGGTCTGTGGTGATCCAAAATGAGCGTGGTGCACTTGCCGTTGTTGGCATCTGAAATTACTGGGGCTGCCTGCCCCCCAAGGTCTACATAAAAGATGGTGGAGGGGAATTCTTTGTGAATGCGGGCTACAATGGGGGGATGCACTCGCTCGATGCAAATCCGCTGCACAGCAAACCCCGCTCGCGATAGCGCGGTTTGCAGCACGGATGCCGAAGTCAGACCGTCGGCATCATTGTGGTGAATAAGCGTAACGGCCGAACCGGCCGCGCGCATTCGGGTGATACCCTTTCTGATTTCCTCGAGGAAGTCCTGTTTGCTCATGTTCTGCTCCGTGGTTTGTGATAGGTGATGATTATTCACCATTGTCACCTAGCAGGTATCACTTATTTTCGCCAATTGTGGTCTGAATGACCTTGTACCCCTCTGCTTCCATGGCAGCTGCGATGGCACTTTGAATTTCTTTGTTGGGAGCCAAAGCATTCATGTACCCGCCTCTGCCGCCGCCGGTAACTTTTGCGCCGTGAGCACCCATCTCCAGAGCCATGTTGCACAGCTTAATCAATATCTCATGGGAAAGTCCCATTTCGATTAACATCTCGTGATTGGCCGTCATTATGGCGCCTACTTTTTCTAGGTCACCAGCTTCGAGGGCAACCCTCATCTCATGGACCTGGGCTGTGATCGCGTCTTTGCGGGAGGTAAACAAAGCCAGGTTGTTATCTTTCATTTGCTCGATATGGTCATCTAACAAAGCTGTGTTGGAGGTGATACCGCTGTTGCCCAGCACAATGTGGAGCGGTTTTTTTGCGGCGATACTTTCGAAATGCGTTTCTTCATCTTTAATCCAGTAAAGCAAAAGACCGCCGTAGGTGGAGGCGGTGTTGTCTACACCGCTGGGGATGCCGTGGTAGGCAAATTCTCCCTCCCAGCCCACATGGTTAATCTGCTCGATGGAGTATCCCAGGTCAAACTCGGCATTCAATGCTCGCGCTAGAGAGACGCAACTGGCTGCGCTGGCGCCTACGCCGCTTCCAGCTAACAGCGTACCCCCATAGGTAATCTTGAGGGGAGTTTTCTTGACGTCGATATTCATCACTTCGAGGATTCTGTTGATTGAGACAACCTGCTGGTCTTTTTTCTTATCTTTGTAGCCAGGCACTTCGACCCGGTTGTCTTCTAAAACCCAGCCATCACCATCAATTCTTTTTATCTCGGCAACAGTCTCGAAAGGAATTGCAGAGACAATAGCTGGAACTTCCTCCAGTACGAATTGGTCGCCGATTAAGATTGTTTTTCCAAAAGCTGCTCCTTTAGACATTTTTCTCTCCTAAATTTGGGTGTTTACCATCTTCTAGATAGGTCAAGGTCTGTTCTAAAGTCAGTCCTTCCAAGCCCATCTTCTTTAGATTTCTTCCTTCCTCCCAACAATTAATTCCCATAATAGCCCCTCCAATATTTATAACAGCATCCATGATTGGGGTATTCACACCCGCCAAATGGCCTATACTGGCCCAGGCAACCAGGCTATAGGGAATATCTTCTGTGATGTATCTGCTTTCAAGAGAAGTCGGTCCTTTAACAGGCGTAAGACCGGCGCTGCCATTGAGCGATTCCCAGAGCGTTCCCTGGGGACCATACTTAGATTCGACCATCATCTCCACCCCCGTTGGAAATTGAATCCCCAATTTTTCTCCAATCTCCAGCCTTTCTCGATCCATTTCTTCAATCACTTTAACCACCGAAGGCGTCATCCCCTCTTCGTAGATGTAAAACTCTCCGTGGGACCTTTCAATGCGTCCGGCATTGAGTAAGGAACCTAGCGGGTGAAGAAGAGGAGTCAGGTGGCCAAACGCAGGCTCGATCACGGTCTTTCGCAGCGCAAATGGGTATAACCCTTTTACCTTGTCATATACCAGGTTGCCCTTATTTCCTGGAATGGTTGCCAGAGCGACAATCGCTCTGACATGGAAAGTTTTTACTTGCCCAGGAGCAATGACACGGGCGGCAAAAGGCATCCCGCCTGTTTCACCAACAATCACATTTTTTTTGCATCCACTCGACCAAAGCATCCACCGGAACTCAAGCGCCCCCAAGGTCCCCGGAATGATTAACACGATTTGGTCTTCCTCCAGGTAAGGTGCCATAATCTTTGCGTAAGGAGTGACAGCAAACCCGGGGAGGGGGATAAAGATGATCTCTACCCCCGCAATCGCCTCTCGAATATCGCTAGTTACGAGGTTCAACCTGGCTTTTCCGGTTCCGACCACCCCTGACATCTCGATCTCGCGGGTCTCGAAAACAGTTCGCATGGCCTGTGCGAATTTCTCCATCTCGAACATATTGACCGTCAAGCCTTTGAGGGTTAGATCCCCTGCTATAGTGTGAGATGCGTTACCTCCCCCCATCACGGCTACCTTCATAGAACTCTTCGTGTCCTCTATATCCATTTTGTTCATCCTGAGTAACTGCTCAGTTTAAAGAATTCTAATAATATTAGCGCCCTAAATATTGTGAAGAGAGACTCACAAACCGTGACGAAAACATCTTCCAGTCTCACGTTTCGAGAAACGCGTGCTTATTGTGGGATAAATATTTTCTGGACGTCCCTTACCTATGATCAAATATTATTCTTTCCTAAACGATTGACGGCTGTTTCATCGTTTCCGGGATTGGGATGCCTAACAATTTGCACACCGTCGGTGCGATTTGTAGTTGGGAAAGCACCTCTCCGGTATCCCCTGCTCCGGGCACACCGGGGCGAATGAGATACAACGGTACTTCGCGCACATCAGGAGTGGTGCCACCGTGTCCATGGTCTGCGTTCATGCCGTGGTCGCCGGTGACAAGGATATTGTAGCCGCCCTCCATCCATTCAGGAATCAAATTGGCTAACATCATATCCTGGTGAACGGCATGGTTGCGATACTCTCTGGAATCCGCGCCATATTTATGCCCTAAGGTGTCCATCGCCATTGGGTGAATAAGTAAGTAGTCAGGTGTAAACTTCCGCACCAACGCCCCAGCCATAGCAAATAACTCGGCGTCCGGGTAATCCCCCTCAACGTAGAAACGACCGTGCTGGATAAGCAAAGATTCGTCGTCCACTTCACGGTCATCTATCAAATCGTAAGGAGCACTATTATAGAGCTCTGAGAACCAATAATAGGCCGCTGCTGCGGTGGTTTTCCCAGCATCTCTCGCGGCCTGGAAGATATTGGGCACTTCGGAAAGACGCACCACCTGGTTGGAGACCACGCCGTGTTCTGTAACCGGCAGCCCGGTGTGCACCGTTTCATACATTGGGCGCGAGATGGAAGGCATTTCACCGATCACCTTGTAGAGGCTGGCAGTTTTGATCTCGACTAAATGCCCCAGAAAGCCCATACCAGCTACGGCTGTGTCGTAGCGCAAGGCGTCAGAAAGGACTAAAACAACTTTGTTACTCATTTTAAGAAATCTCCTTATTAATATTTTCAAGATATAGGGTCGCTAACCAATGCATTTCTGCCAGCAAGCGCTTGATAAAATTTACCTGGTTGTTTGCCCAGCGTCTTTCGTTCAGCAATATCCTTTCGCCATCTGCTTCATTATAAGGGGTTTCGCTGGGTTCTCTATGCGGGATAATCGGATTTTCGCCTTCATCTGGGAAGCGATAAGCTGGGGCATAATAGTTCACCTCTTGCTCCAACGCAAAACAGATCACTTGTGGTTTTGTCTCCCCCAGCATCAGCAGTTCATACAACATACGCGCGTAGGGCATTTCATCTTCGGCTGAACCCTGTATCACCCCCGCTTGCCCGTAACCTTCACCCTCCTTGATTGCTTTTGCGCCCTTTAAATGAACTTGACGAGTATAAGGAGCCATTATTCTTAGGGCAGGAAAGGGCTGCTCGTAAGCGTTTATCATGTTCGTGAAGTCGAACAAGGCATTGATGCGGGGATGATCAACTTCTTTCAACATCTGCACGATATCCGTAGACTTGAACTCCTCGTGCTGTTCAAAATCGAAAAACAAGTCGTAGCTGTCCGCCTGTTCAGACATGTAAACAAGATCAGAAACCGTCCGCTCCATGACCTGCGATAAAGTGCCTTCATAGCGGGAATAGACCCGAATGTTTTGCACATCCAACATTCTAGCTATGTGAATAACCTTGTCGATATCCGCTTTCTGGGTGCTGCTCGTTTCCAGGTGAACGGTTAAATTGAGTCTTTGGGCATCTGCTTTAAACTGGGCTAATTGTTTTTTGGTGCTGTGGGTAAGATTATGTTTTTCCCCATCATCCACGTGTATGTTAAGTCCGTTTAATTCATGCTGGTAAGCAAATTCCAGGGCGTTGGTTGGTTTGAGCGATCCGTGTGTCAGGTTGTGGATGAGGGAATAGGTATGGGCATGCAACTGGATGCTGGCAATGCGATTACACAGTTTCTGAGCGATTACTGCGTCAAAAACGATCGGCTCGGTTTTTGGTAAATTGATATTGATAAACTGCGAGAATTTACTTGATGGATTAATGCCCATGTGGTGAGTCAGGATTTATGCAGATTGAGGGGAAAATATAAAATAAGGGGTGTGGGTAAACCAACGTTCGCACCCTTTTTTTGCCTTTCCTTTTCTAAGTGCATAAGGTCTAAAATTATTCCTTGGGTTGAATCAGTAAAACAGGAATATCCACCCGTTGCATGACTTTTTCAGCAATGTCACCAAAAAAGAAACGCAACATCCCTACACGCCCCCGTGTAGACATGGCCACCAAATCGATCTTATCACGTTTCACAATGCGCACAATTTCGCCAACAACATCCGTTCCAAAGCAAACCTGGGTGGAGACATCGTATCCCTGTTGCTTTAGTTTGTTGGTAACAGAAAGCAAAGCGACTTCCACGTCAGCTTGCAAGCTGTCTTCTTCCTGACTGGAGAAAACCGGATGGGGTTTGGGTCCCAAGGGTTCCCCAGCGGATTCAAGTACATAGTCGTAGCGGTAGTCCGGGGCCGCGAAACCCATCCCTTTGGGTGGTTTGGTCACATAATACAGGATGAGCTTGCTGTCTTGAGCAGGAAAGAAACTTTCGATCTGCTGCAAGATTGTTCGGCTGGATTCCGATTTCGTAAGTGGAACTAGAATGTTCTTTTTAGCCATTGAACGCTCTCCATCTTGCAGGGCTTTGGTCAGTTCACTGCAACTACCGCGTCCGGCATATCCACGCCTTTCAACGTCAGGGTGTCAGCGAAATGACAGGCGACGAAACGTCCCTTTTCGATTTCCTGCCACTGCGGCATTTCCGTTTTACACATGTCTTGCACATGAGGGCAGCGCGTATGGAAACGGCAGCCGGACGGCGGGTTTACCGGGCTTGGGATTTCGCCTTCCAGGTGAACGGGAACCATTTCCTGGTCTGGATCCACCTCTGGGATCGCTGACATCAGAGCCTCGGTATAAGGGTGCTTTGGTGCATAGAAGAGTTCTTCCGTAGGAGCCAATTCAACGAACTGCCCCAGATACATGACGGCTACCCGCTTGGATATATGCGCGACCACGCTTAAATCGTGGGC
>JAUWEC010000174.1 GCA_030608465.1 Chloroflexota bacterium | reverse complement strand
GCAAGGACTGGACTGTTCATGCAGTCGGAGGAACCCCGGCAATGGCAGTTCTCTACGGAATTCATGTTCTCATTCCCCAAAAACCGGATTTGATCGTTTCAGGAATCAACTATGGACTCAATGTTGGCAGTGGCGTGACTATCTCTGGAACCGTTGGCGCTGCTTTAGAAGGCGCCTCCGCCGGCATTCCGTCCCTGGCGATATCCCTGGAAACTGATACAAAATATCACTCTTCCTATTCCAGGGAAGTAGATTTCAGAACATCAGGTCATTTTACAACCCTCTTCTCGCAGATGCTGCTGTCAAAGAAAATGCCCCCGGATGTGCATCTGCTTAAGGTAGAAATCCCGGCGGGTGCAACAGGTGATACCCCCTGGCACACTACCAGCCTTTCTATGTTGCGCTTTTATGAACCCGTTCCACCAAAGAACCCGGATTCAGATGATAAGGAAATCGGATACGCTATCGCCCCGGATTGGGACCAATCCCCGCCCGGAACAGATTCCCATTCTGTGATAAACAAAAAAGAAATCTCTGTAACCCCGCTTAGCCTGGACCTCACATCCCGGATTGATCTGTCTGAGTTGGAGAAATTTCTCCGGCAGGACTGATAAAATTCTTTCCCTTTACCCCCAGATTTGTCTCCAGTTTAAAAAAATGGCAAATCAGGAATATTCGCCAATCTCTTCCAACCATCCCTCAAAAAACCTGACCATTAATTCATGTCTATCAGCAGCCAGTGAACGACCTGAAGGGGTGAAAAGCCTTTCTATTATATGGCAGAGTTTAAAGAGGTACTCATGGGCGACTGTTTGAGATTCTCCTGGTTCCAGTTCACCCGTTGAGAGATATAACTCTGAAGGGGGAGCATACACATCCATTCCCGCCCTAACGGCATAGGCTACAGCCCTGGCAACTCCTACAGCGCCGATGGCATCAATTTTGTCAGCATCAAAGAGAACTTGAGCTTCCAGTGTCTGCGGTTTCTCAGAGTCATCCCGAAAACGATGCGCCCTGATGCAGTGAACGACTGCCTTAATTGCCTCTTCTGACCACCCTTCCATTATTAAGGTTTTTTCAGCAAATCTTGCCGCCGCTAAATGGTGCTCTTCTCTGACATCCACATCTCCTTCAACATCATGGAGAAGTGCGGCAGCCCTGACAATGGTCAAGTCAGCATTCTCCTGCCTACCGATTCGCTCACATAAACGGTATACGCGGAGAATGTGAGAAAACCCATGAACATGATCATCATCCGGGTAAAATCCCCGGGCTTCTTCAATTGTCGGCATATTTCGATCTCCTGGTATTAATGCCGTAAGGTTTGTCTGGTTGATTTAGATCAGGGGATATTTATCCCTGCCTAGGAAAAGTATTGGCTGATGAACAGGTAAGCGGCAACAGCCAGAGCAATCATAATGCCAAGCTTGAGAATGTTTTTAGTAACTTTCAGAATAACCCGCAACACAAATAAACCAACCACCGCAATGACAATCCAGACCATGAGTGAATTATCTAAAAAATCCACATCTCCTCCTAACCCTGATAAACCTGTCCCTGTTTGATCACCGTTTCAACCAGATTGGTGCCAAACCGGTATCCAATGTGCCTGTAATCGGGGATATCTAATACAATCAAATCTGCCTGCTTCCCCGGTTCTAGCGATCCAACTTTTTCATCCATGCCAATCGCTGCCGCGGCATTTATCGTCGCCGCTGCAATTGCCTGGTTCGGAGTAAGTTTCATGTACCGGCAAGCCAATGCCGCTGCAAACTGCATGCTCTCACACCAGGCGGTTCCCGGATTAAGATCTGTGGCAATTGCCAGAATCCCCCCGGCATCCAATATTTCTTTTGCCGGAGTGTACTCCGGTTCTGCTAGTCCAAAAGGAGTGCATGGTAATGCAACAGCGACTGTATCAGACCCTGCCAGGGCTTTAATATCTTCCGATGATGTCACCACCAGGTGATCCGCAGACGCTGCCCCCAATTCTACAGCTAAGCTCACGCCGCCCAGATTGTCAAATTCATCTGCGTGAATCTTTAATGGAAATCCATACCTCTTCGCTGTTTCCAGGATTTGACGGCTTTGGGCCAGATCAAATGCGCCTGTTTCACAAAAAACATCTATATAGGGGAAGGATCTTTTGCTATGTGTCGGCCACCAATCAGCAAGTGCTGGAATCATTTCCTTACACACCAGGTCAGTATATCCGGCGGTATCCCCTTCATATTCAGGAGGGACGGCATGGGCACCCAGATAGGTGAAGACAATATCCAGCGGTTCTTCGCCATCAAGCTCCAGTAAAGCCTGCAGCATTAACAATTCCGTTTCTGAATTCAGTCCATATCCAGTTTTTGCTTCCAGGGTGGTTGTACCATGGGCAAGAATCTGTTTTAATCTAGGTCGGGTCTGATCCTTAAGATGTTTTAATGATGCAGCCCTGGTGGCCAGGACGGTGGAAACAATGCCTCCACCAGCTTCCATAATCTCCAGGTATGTTTTTCCCTGTAAACGCAGTTCAAACTCTGCTGACCGGTCACCAGCCCAGATGACATGCGTATGTGGATCTACAAAACCCGGCATCACTACCTTTCCCCGCGCATCCATTCTTTTCTCGTTCGGATATTTATTGAGCAAGTCTGAGGAAGGACCTGTTTCCACGATACTGCCAGCCCTGAACAAAACCGCGCCGTCCTCGATCAACCCCAAATCTCCCAGGCGAGTCCCCCGCTGGGGTCCCCCTGTTAAAGTTAATACTTGCGCGGCTGAATGAATTAACATCTGTTATCCCTGCTGCCTAAAACATATATCTAAAATTGTATCACCACCCGGCGAAATCCCTTTCAGATGGTTTACAAATACCTAAACCCGGATAAATTAACTTCTCTCTAGATACCATGGGTTTAAGGTGATTGCCATTAATCCCCTGCATAACTACCCGAGGACATTAATACTATTCCTCTTTGTAGGTCTCATGAGGCGGAATGAATCTTAAAAAATTGTATTTGCTAATAATGACCTTTCACGATATAATTGCACAACTATCTGGTAGTTTTTCTGATGATTTTCCTGCAGGCGGCTTTTAATGACTGACAATTCTTCCCGAAAGACAAGAATACTCTGGGCTGGTAAGAGAAGGTCAGACATTCCGTCATTCGTTCCGGATCTGGAAGACAGAGGTTATAAAGTCACTTTCGTTACAACTGGAAAAGACGCCATCCTGAAACTTGGTCGAGTAAAACCGGATGTTATGGTCGTTGACGCCGCCTCCATGAGGACAACCGGGTCACGCATCTGTAAGTCCGTTCAGGCAAAAAGTTCTTCCATTCCCATCATCCTGATCAATTGCCCCGATAATCTCCCCACAAATGAAATCGTGGCTGATGTTCAGCTTGTTCTACCATTCACCATCCGCAAACTTGAAAACCGGATCATCCCTTTTTCGCCGGGCGATGGCGATGAAATACTTAAAGCCGGACCGATACATCTGGATATGGATCGCCAGGTCATTCGTTGTAATAGCAAAGAGGAACATGTAACTCCCCGGATGGCAGAGTTATTAAAAATGTTGATCAAACAAAAAGGGGTATTACTGGATAGGAAAAAAATGTTCAGCCGGATTTGGAAAACTGATTACACAGAGGACACACGATCTCTGGATGTGCATATCAATTGGCTGAGAAAAATCGTGGAAGAGGATTCTGATAACCCGAAACTGATCGTTACTGTTCGGGGTAAGGGTTATAAACTCGTCTTATAGATAATTTCTGAAGTTTGAATTAATCGTCAATGCCCTGGTTTTGTCACGGGGCCTTTTTAGTTAATACTGTTTGATATAATAACTTCACAGGTATTGGAAATTTTGTAACAACAACTCATAAAATGAATAAAATATTATTCGGAAATAATCTAGAGATATTAGAGTCAATAGAATCTGAATCGGTAGATCTTATTTATATTGATCCACCTTTCAATACAGGAAAAACTCAGAAACTAACTTCAATAAAAACTATAAAATCTGAAAATGGGGATCGCAAAGGTTTCTCAGGTTACTCTTATCAATCTGTAACCCTTGGCACCAAATCATATAATGATTCGATAGAAGGCGAAGTACATTTATCATCAAATGATTTGGAAAGTTATCACTATGTAATGCCTGATATACATCTATTTTACATTGAAGGGTTCCTAAGACCTAGACTAGAAGAAGCTTATAGAATACTTAAACCAACTGGCTCCTTATATTTTCATATCGATTATAGAGAAGTTCATTATTGCAAGATACTTCTGGACAATATATTTGGAAGAGACTCATTTATTAATGAAATAATCTGGGCATATGACTATGGTGGAAAATCAAGATCAAAATGGCCTGCCAAACACGATAACATACTTTTTTACGCAAAAGACCCTAATAACTATATATGGAATACGAATGAATTAGACAGGATACCATATATGGCACCTAGTCTTGTCGGTCCTGAAAAAGCTAAAAAAGGGAAACTCCCAACAGATACATGGTGGTACGATTTCGTAGGAAAATATCAGACTGATACATGGTGGCATTCAATTGTTGGGACAAACAGCAGCGAAAGGCTTGGTTATCCTACACAAAAGCCACTACGAATTATTGAACGAATAATAAAAACATCTACTTTACAAGGCCAAACTGTATTAGATTTCTTTGCAGGTAGCGGAACTATTGGAGAAGGTTGCATAAAATTAAGCCGCAAATTTATTCTTATCGATAATAATGAAGAGGCTATGGAAATAATGGCTCATCGTTTTGCAGATGTGCCAAATATCAATTGGGTTAATTTTGATCCAAGAGAAATTGAAGTTAGAAAATCAGATAGATACAGAAATACTAATAATGAACAAGAAGCTTTAGATACTCCTAAATATAGTGATGCTTTTACTCAATTAGCAACAGATTCAACCATTATTCGTTCTACACTCCAAAATCAAAATGATCTGTGGAAGTATAGCCCATTTGAATGGGTACTTCAGTTACCAGCAAGAACTAAAAGTAAGCTTGGTAAGCATTTAGTAGAGACCTATTTGTCCCGAAATGATTTTAGTATTAATAAAACTAGCAATAAATCCGGAGTAAATATTTTAGTTAATAATAAAATAGTCTCAATAAAGTTTTCTACACTTTGGGGAAGCGGGATTTACAAATTCCAACAAATCAGAGTTAGTGGATATGATTATCTGTTGTGCTTTGGTCTCTCACCAAATGATGCTCATTGTTATATATTTGAAAGAGAATATATCTTGAAACATTCAAAGAAGCAACATAAAGGCGCAGAGGGTGCAGAGTTCTGGATATCAATAAATCCTTATGCCCTTCCTAAATGGGCAAAAAACCATGGCGATACTATAGAAAAAGCAATACAAATACTTAGGAAATACCTAAAATAAATATGTCTGGAGATAATACTGATTTCCTATTCTTGTCAACCATTGGAAACCAAATCCGAAAAGAAATTGATTCTGACTTTTCTGACTGGAAGGATAGCCCTTTATTTTGGGTAAAATCATTGCCTCCTGGAACAAAAGGGAAATTTGGTATACGGTTGATTTCAGCTTGGTGTGCTGCAAATGGATTACTTATCAGTACAAGCCCCGACCCGGAGTCGGATCTCCTAATTAATGGTCATCGAGCTGAGATAAAATTTTCAACTTTATGGAAGTCCGGTGTATATACTTTTCAACAAATCCGGGACCAAAACTATGAATACTTAATTGCTCTTGGAGTATCACCTCTAGACGCTCGTTGCTGGGTTATTACAAAAGATGTCCTTTATCAAAATGTGATCGGACATAAACCACAACATACAGGAGCAACAGGAACAGAGACTTTCTGGTTCAAAGTTAAGCCTGATGATCCTCCTGACTGGTTACAAGATCTTGGTGGAACATTAGAGGATGCATTAAAAATATTGCGGCTTATTAGTAAAAAATAATAATATTGCTGTAATAGAAAAACTACAAACAGAAATAAATATCTGGAGTTAGGCTGAAAATATAATATAGGGAAAATCAAGTA
>JAUWEC010000254.1 GCA_030608465.1 Chloroflexota bacterium | reverse complement strand
ATCCCTCTTGCTCCCACCATCCAAACCCCACTTCTCAGTATATTTGGTTTGATTCTAGGAATTGGCATTATCTATATAATTATCAAATGGATCACCTCCCCCGTTGATGCACCGGACCAAAACTTTCTGACAAAGGTGTTCCGCATCCTGGCTTTAATAGTTGTCGCGTTTATCGCTATTGCTGAACTTATCTTCTTAGAAAATCTTTCCAAGATAGTAGGGCTTGTATTAATCGAACCGCTGGGCGTGTTTGGTTTTCTAGGGAATTTCCTCTTCCAGTTCGGAGATACATTAGCGATGTTAACGCCTGTTATTGCCGCGCTGGGAACAGGTGCTGTAATCGGTGGAGTATTAAGCAATATAGGACAAATCATCAGCGATAAAGCTTCTGCCAGTGTTGTCAAACTGGTTAACCTCATCTTCGCAGCGATGGCTGGTGCAGTTTTATTTGCCCTCATTGGAGCTCTAATTAACTGGTTCTATCAATTCGAGAATCTGAACATGACGCTCTATTGGCCAGCCGGTATCGGCGCACTTTTGGGAATTTTATTAGCCATTATCACCACTTCTAAACAAGCCCTGCCAACTGGAACAATCATTTACTTCATCGTCCGAACTTTTCTAAATGCCACCCGCTCCATAGAATCACTTGTGATGGCAATTATCTTTGTGATCTGGGTCGGCATCGGTCCTTTTGCTGGATCCCTGGCATTGGCGCTGCATACCCTGGCAGCCCTGGCTAAACTGTATTCTGAGCAGGTGGAAAGCATCCTGCCCGGACCATTGGAAGCTGTTCAGGCTACAGGAGCCAACAAATTGCAGACGATTATTTATGCCGTCATTCCTCAAATTACCTCTCCGTATATCTCCTTTACAATGTACCGCTGGGATATTAATGTACGGATGTCCACCATCATCGGATTTGTGGGCGGCGGCGGAATCGGTTTCCTGCTTCAGCAGAATATCAACCTGCTAAATTACAGGGGTGCCAGTGCGCAAATGCTGGCAATTGCGGTTGTAGTGGCGCTGATGGACTATATCAGCTCCGTGATCCGCGAAAGAATAGTATAACCGCAAACAAGCAGCAACCTCATTTACATAACACGAACCGTAATCCTCACCGGATTACGGTTCATTGTTTTATCTAAAGGCTCCCGGAGCTTCTTAAGATCCGGGAGCCTTTTAATTCCATCTTCTCCTTTATGGTAGACTATGTTTCATGAACCCAAAAATGAATCACCTGCAAAATATTTTTTCCAGTATGGATAAAGTGCTAATTGCCTATTCTGGGGGTGTGGACAGCACCTTTCTCGTAAAAACAGCCCGGGATGTTTTAGGTGATAAGGTTACCGCCGTTATCGTGATCTCGCCAACCCTTCCAAAACGGGAACTGGACGAAGCCAGGAAAATTGCTTTAAAGCTCGGTATCCAGCTAGTTGAGATGGAAAGCCAGGAAATGGCCCTTCCTGATTTTCTGGCGAATACACCTCAAAGATGTTATTTTTGCAAAGATCACCTATTTAATTTATTAAAAAATTATGCTGATGAAAACAATTTTCACCATATCCTGGACGGCAGCAATGCGGATGACCTTACTGATCACCGCCCCGGGCAGCAGGCAGCGCGAGAGCAAGGTGTCCGCAGTCCGCTTCAGGAAGCCGGATTAACAAAAAATGAGATCCGGGAACTGGCTCGCGATATGGATCTGCCCAACTGGGATAAGCCATCCGCAGCCTGTCTCTCATCCCGAATACCATATGGAATAGAAATCACTCCCTCCTTGCTGAAAGATATAGAAGAGGCTGAAGATTTCCTGTTTAAGCTGGGATTCCGTCAACTCCGGGTACGCCATCACGGTGAATTAGCCAGAATTGAAATTCCTCCCGAAGTGTTTGATCAAGTGATGGGAAACCGTTCTGAAATTATCAAAGCCTTTGAAGCAATTGGGTTTTCTTATACAGTTCTGGATTTAAAAGGATTCCGCTCCGGCAGCATGAATGAGGTAATTAATTCTTATGGATCGAAATAAACTGGAACAATTGTTAATGGAAGTTCAATCAGGAGAAAGCACAGTTGATCAGGCGTTAAAGCGCCTGCGGTCGCTTCCTTATGAGAACTTGGAATACGCCCGACTTGACTTGCATCGAGATTTACGACAGGGACTCCCGGAAGTGGTTTTCTGCGAGAACAAAACTCCAGATCAAGTGGCTACAATTTTAGAACGGCTCTGGGACCATCACGATCGGGTGTTGGGAACCCGGGTCTCGCCAGAAATCGCCGCTTATGTCCAGGAGAAGCTGCCCGATACCAGTTACGATTCCAAGTCTAAGCTGTTGAAATTATCCCGCGGTGATGTCCCTGACCCGGAGGAAGAGAGTCCTTATGTTATGGTCGTCTCCGGGGGCACTTCGGATCAACCGGTTGCCGAAGAAGCAGCCCAAACCCTGGAATTCCTGGGCAACCGTGTGATCCGCGCTTATGATGTCGGGGTAGCTGGGGTCCATCGCCTGCTTGAACAACATGCGTTACTGGCGGATGCTGATGTGATCATTAGTGTGGCCGGGATGGAAGGCGCCTTAACAAGTGTAGTTGGCGGCCTGGTCTCCTGTCCTGTAGTTGGTGTCCCTACCAGCGTCGGATATGGAGCAAACTTTCAGGGTATTTCTGCCTTGCTGGCTATGTTAAACGCCTGCGCCCCCGGAATTGCAGTGGTTAATATTGATAACGGCTTCGGCGCAGCAGTTTATGCTCACTTGATTTTGAGGAGAATTCAAAAATGAAAGCCCTCTATTTTGATTTAATTGGGGGAGCAAGCGGGGATATGATTTTGGGGGCAATGGTGGATGCAGGGTTA
>JAUWEC010000243.1 GCA_030608465.1 Chloroflexota bacterium | reverse complement strand
TTGCTACCAGGTCGCAGCGGGTAATTCCGCCAAAGATATTAAACAGAACGGCTTTTACATTGGAATCTGAAAGTATGATCTCCAGGGCGGCAGCGACTTTCTCTGAACTTGCTCCCCCGCCAATGTCAAGAAAATTAGCCGGTTCTCCGCCAAATAATTTGATGATATCCATGGTTGTCATGGCCAAGCCGGCGCCATTCACCATGCAGCCGATATTTCCGCCTAGTTTAATAAATGACAATCCGTGTTCACGAGCTTGAATCTCTGCTTCCTTATCTACATCCAGGTCCCGGTATTTCTCCAGGTCAGGATGGCGAAACAGCGCATTATCATCCAGCACCATCTTTCCATCGACTGCTAGAAGCTGACCCTCTCCAGTGACAACCAGAGGATTGATTTCAGCCAGGGTGGCATCGCTGCCGATGTAGGCTTGCCAGAGACCATGGGCGATTTTTCCGAAAGCTCTCCAATGATCCCGAGGGAGATCAATTCCGGCCGCCAGGTCACGGGATTGGTAACTTTGCAATCCCATTAAGGGATCAATATGGCATTTGATGATCTTTTCCGGGGTTTTGTGGGCGACTTCTTCGATATCAACTCCCCCTTCTGCGGAAGCCATGATTACCGGTTTTCGTGCTGCCCGGTCATTCGTGATGCCCAGGTAGATCTCATTTTTGATGTCAGCCGCCTGGTCCACCAGGACTTTGCGGACTGGTAAGTCTTTGATGGTCAACTTCAGGATATCTTCTGCGTGTTGATAAGCTTCTTTTGGATCCTGGGCAACTTTGATTCCTCCAGCTTTTCCCCGGCCGCCTACCAGAACCTGAGATTTAACAACCACCGGCCCGCCAAGCTTTTCAGCAATCCTCTGTGCTTCCTGGGGTGTTTCAGCTATCTCACCCTTGGGGATCGGAATCCCATACTCTGAAAACCTTCTTTTGGAATAATATTCATGAAGTTTCATATCGTTTTCCGTTCCCATTTATGTTGAGAATAGGCTTAACATCGCGGAGATTATACCATGCAGAAGTAATCTATTAAGCCAATGCAAAATGGGAATATGATGAGCGTCCTGCAGAAGATATGACTAAAAATGGAGAAGGCCATACGGTAAAAAAAATTACAGAGCGGATTTAGGCTTTCTTTTTCACCCAAGTCTGAACCGGAGGAAACCGGAAGGCGAGGAGAATAAACATAACAGCTGCATAGTACCAAGGCCGCAAAACGCCTGGCTTAACAGCCAGGATGAAGTGGGTACCTGCCAGCGCGCCGGCAGCGTAAACAAAACGGTGGAGCTTTTTCCAGCGTTTGCCGAGCTGCTTAAGAAAAAAGGTCAGCGAGGTGACTGTCAGAAGTAACAAGATTACACCCGCGGTGAAACCAAACAGGATAAACTTTCTGTTCAGGATTTCTTGCAGGATGGATTGCCAATGAAAACCGTAATCCAAAACGATAAAGATAGAAAAATGAACCGCAGCATAGCTGAAGGCATACAATCCAAGTGGTCTTCTGAGTTTGTTAATCTGGGGCCAATTCAGCAACAGCCGGAGAGGTGAAACGGCCAGGGAAAACATCAATAAAATGATGGCTGTTCTTCCGGTCCGTTGGGTGATTTCTAAAATTGGGTTTGCCCCCAGGTTATTTTTCCAGAAATCCCACAAACCAACAACATAGGGGAGTATTGATCCGATGTGAACCAGTGGATGAAGGATAGAACCCAGGGGGCGTTTGTATTCCCTCCAGTTTTTAGAAATTTTTTGTGAGATCCATACCTTCATAAATATTTGTTACCTCTTGTTCATATCCATTAAACATGAGGCTCGCCCGGCGGGAAAGTTCCCCGATCCGGCGTTCCGTGGCCTGTGACCAACGAGGATGATCAACCTCTGGATTGACATTGGCGTAGAAACCATATTCATTCGGCGCGGATTCCATCCACAGCGAAACAGGCATTTCCGATACCAGGTCAATTTTGGTAATGGACTTAATGCTTTTAAAACCGTATTTCCAGGGCACTACCAAGCGAACTGGTGCACCGTTCTGGGGGAGCAAGTCTTTGCCGTACAACCCGGTCGCCAGGATGGTCAGGTCGTGATAAGCCTCATCAAGCCGGAGTCCTTCAACGTATGGCCAGGGGAAGTATTTGTTCTTTTGACCGGGAAGTTCCTTGGGATCAAAGATGGATTCAAACCGGACATATTTGGCATCTGATGTGGGCTGAACATCTTCCAGCAGTGCAGCAAGCGGAAAACCCTGCCAGGGGATCACCATCGACCAGCCCTCAACACACCGCATCCGGTAAATACGTTCTTCTGTAGGATATCGACGGCGGATCTCGTCAATGGAGAGGGTGCTCGGTTTTTCCACTAATCCGCCGATTTGCACTTCCCAAGGGGAAGTCTGAAAATTTTTCGCCAGACGTGCTACACCTTCTTTATCTGTGGTGAATTCGTAATAATTGTTATACCGGATCACATCATCATAAGAGGTTAGCGTATCGCCAAACTCGTCCGTTGTGCTTCCTGCTTGCGGGGAAGGAACGGCAGCCCCGGTGTCAGTTGGAATCTCACCTCCCTGAAGGAAAGGTTTTTCTTGGCAGGCAGCCAGGACTGCTGCGCTGACGCCGGCGACACCCAAAGCTCTGATAAATTCCCGCCGGCTGGTATATAGTTTTTCGGGTGTGATTTCAGGTGCTGTATTCCTGGTCATATATTCTCCTAAATTTTTGGTCTTTTATTTATCCGATTCATCGTATAGCAAAGTGGAAATAATGTTGTAAATATCAGATATTAGACGTATTTTAGGGATGATATCTTACCAAAAATAAACCTCCCATCTGGTTGAAGGGAGGTTTATGAGTTATTCCATCGTTTTTATCACGGCGTGGTAGGCAGGAAATGCAGGACCCGGTTGTTTTTGGTGTCGCTGACCCAGATGCCGCCCTCTTCATCCCCGCTGAGACCGGTGGCATAGTTCAGGTTTGTTAAACTATCCCCCGGTGTGCCCCAAGTAGAGATGACTTCACCAAGCGGCGAGAAAACCAGGATTCTGGAAAGTTCAGGATCGCTGACGTACAAATTTCCATCTGCGCCGATTGTCAGGTAGGGTTTATTATCCAGGGACTGACCGTACCAGCCTTCCACATCCCACTTG
>JAUWEC010000231.1 GCA_030608465.1 Chloroflexota bacterium | reverse complement strand
TCCCCGGAGGTGGTAAACACAGTTCTTTCACAGATATTAGTCACCCGGTCAGCTGCCCGTTCCAGGTTGTGAGCAACCCAAAGGTGAAAGGTTGCGCGGTCAATAACCTTCTGATCGTTGATCATCAAATCCAACAGTTCATGATAAACCTTGTTGTAAAGAATATCGATTTGATCATCTTCTTTAGGGATGGATAGAGCGGTATCTTCGTCCAGCTCTACAAATGCCCCGATCGCCCGCTGCAGCATATCGGCAGTCAGCTCAGCCATTTTCGGGATATGGACCAATTGCCGGAGCGGTGTTTGATCTCCCAGGCGTATCGCAATCCGGGCAATCCCTTTTGCATAATCTCCTATTCGCTCTAACTCTCCGGCGATATCAATGATTGAGGCAAGAATACGGAGGTCAATCGCCATCGGTTGTTGGGTTGCTACTGTGATCAATGCGTTTGACTCAAGTTCGTATCTTTTGTTATTGATGATTTGATCATCCTTATATATTTTCCGAGCTGACTCCAAATCACGCTGATGGAGAGCATCAACCGAGCCCAGGATAGCTTGTTCAACAATACCCCCTAGGTCTGTAATTACTGCGAAGTGGTCCTTGATTTTCCTGTCTAAGGTTTCTCTGATTTTTCTAGCCATAATAATCCTCTTTTCCCTGTTTCCAGGTATGTGAACAAAATGAGAGGTAAAAAACAAATCGATTTTATAACGTTATCCAAATCTACCCTGAATATAATCTTGGGTCCTTTTATCCTGGGGGTTGGTGAACATGGTGTCTCCTGATGCAACCTCAACCAGGTCACCCTGCAGCAGGAAAGCTGCTAAATCCGCTGTCCTGGCAGCCTGTTGAACTGAATGAGGAACAAGGATTATTGTATAGTCTTGTTTCAGATCCTGGAGAGATTCTTCGACTTTTCCGGTTGAAATGGGATCCAATCCCGAGGTCGGTTCATCGAGTAATATCACTTCAGGTTCCAGAGCAAGAACCCGTGCCAGGCATAGGCGCTGTTGTTGACCCCCTGATAAAGCAATTGCTGGATCATCCAGGCGATCCTTTACCTCTTCCCAAAGGGCTGCTTGTTTTAAACTTTTCTCTACTGAGTGTTTAATTCGGTCGCTGTTCTTCTCCCCGGCAACTTCCAGACCGTAAGTCAGGTTTTCTCGGATAGAAAAAGGAAGGACAACCGGCCGGGCAAATACCATGCCCACTTTTCGGCGTAAAGCAATCACATCGGTTTTTGGACTCAGAATGTCTTCTTTATCCAAATAGACTTTGCCTTCCTGTTGGATTACATCAGCTAAATCATTTAATCGATTGAAAACCCTCAGTAAACTGGATTTTCCTCCCCCTGCGGGTCCGAAAATGACAGTAATTTGATTGGCAGGGATATCCAGAGAGATATTGCGTAATGACTCTGTTCCGTCTGAATATTGAAGGGAAAAATTTTGGATCGATATTTTATTCATATTTCCGCAGTTACCACTGCCGTCGGGCGCGTGCCCTGGACCGTATAGTAGTGGCGATGATATTCATACTGAGTACAAATACCAACAGAACCAGGGCGGTCCCATATTGAATTTTTATTGGCATACCTGGAACTTGAGTTGATATCACAAAGAGATGGTAGGGAAGTGCCATGGTTGCGTCTAAGGGAGAAGAAGGCAGGCGGGGAAGGAAGAAGGCAGCAACAGTAAAAAGGATAGGGGCGGTTTCACCAGCTGCACGTTCTAGCCCCAGTATGACTCCGGTTAATATTCCCGGTAGAGCCTGAGGCAAGATAATTCTTCGGATCGTTTGCCATTTTGTTGCCCCAAGGGAGATGCTTACAGTGCGGAATGCCTGGGGGACTGATTTTAATGCCTCTTCTGTAGTGCTGATAATTACTGGCAAAGTCATGATGGAAAGTGTGAGAGATCCAGCTAAAATACTTGTTCCAAATTGCAGGAAAAGAACAAACAATCCCAATCCAAATAAACCGAAAACAACCGAAGGGATACCAGCCAGATTGATGATAGCAATTCGAATTAGCTGAGTTGTTTTGTTATCGGGAGCATATTCAGAAAGGTAAATCGCCGCGCCTATTCCTAGTGGAACAGCGAAAACCGCTGTTCCCAGGGTTAAATATAACGTGCCTACAATTGCTGGCCAAATGCCTCCTTCCCGCATACCTCCTCGGGGAAATCCGGCAATAAATTCCCAGTTAATAGCTGGTGCGCCCAAAACAAGAATATATATCACCACTCCGGCGATAGGAATGATTGTTAAAAAAGACATGATTGTAAGCAGGCTGAAACCAATCCGCTGCTGTCTGTTCCTGAGGTGAGAAGAAGATTTCATAGGTTAGGAAAGAATCCGTTCTTGGCGTTTTTTTTGACGAAACACAACTGCCGAAGCTGTGATGTTTACTACTAGTGATATCAGGAACAGAACAATACCAATGAGGAATAATACATGATAGTGTACGCTGCCGCTTGCAACTTCACCCATTTCAGCAGCGATTGTTGCTGTCATCGTCCTGACTGGTGAGAATAGGTCACTGATTCCTTTCGGTAGGATAGGGGCGTTACCGGTAACCATCATAACTGTCATGGTCTCACCAATAGCCCGGCCAACTCCCAACATAATGGCGGTAAGAACACCGGAACGGGCGGCAGGGAGAGTAACTCTCCAAATTGTCTGCCATTCTGTAGCGCCGATAGCGAGCGAAGCATCCCGGTATGATTTGGGTACAGCATCGAGGGCATCTTCGGCAACAGAAACAACCGTAGGTATAGCGATGCCTCCCAGCAGGATTGATCCGGCAAGTGCTGTTAATCCGGTGGGAAGTTCTAATAAATTTCGAAGAAATGGAGATAAGATCAGCATGCCTAAAAATCCCAAAACAACTGAGGGAAGTCCGCCGAGAATTTCAATGAAGGGTTTCATCAATTCCCGGACCCAACGTGGTGCGATTTCAGATAAATAAACTGCTGTGCCTATTCCGAATGGTACGGCGATGAAAATTGCTCCAAGTGTGATAATGATGGTTCCGCCAATTAACGGAAGTATGCCAAAATAATTCTCTATCGGGTACCAGCGGGAAGAAAACAAGCTTGCCAGATTTACTTTTTGGACAGCAGGCAGACCTTCCAGGAGCAAGAAGATGAATATCATTCCCACAAAAACAATTGCAGAATATCCTGCACTCTTAATAAAAAAGGTGATTAGGAATTCGTGCCTTATATTACTTTTATCCATATTTACCGGAAACCATATAATATTATTTTGATAGTAATTAATTCATACATAGCCAACTAATCTGAGACCGGCACAAAACCGAGTTCAGTGACAATTCTTTGAGCTTGCTCTGAGAGAATCCAATCCAGATAGTCTGCGATAGTGCCTGTTGGTGTGCCATTGGTATACATGTATAAATTTCTGGCGATTGGATATTTTCCACTGTTGACTGTTGCTGGAGAGGG
>JAUWEC010000011.1 GCA_030608465.1 Chloroflexota bacterium | reverse complement strand
GCAATCGTAAGCGTCAATGATAGTCTTAAACACTGGATACTCATCGTGGAAGGAAAAACCCAGATGCGCAATTCTGCCATCCGCCAAAGCTTTCTCTGCCCAGGGGAGAACACCAAGCTGCTCCATCTTCTGCCAGCTTTTTTCATTTAATGCATGGAGAAGATAAAAATCAATTTGTCCTGTTTTTAATCGCTCCAGCTGCTCGTTTAACAATAGATCAAAGTCCTCTTTTTGCTCAACTTTCCAACAGGGAAGTTTGGTGGCAATCTTAACTTTATCCCGATAGGCTCCTTGAAGCGTTTTTCCAACAAAACCTTCGCTTTGTCCGCTGTGATAAGGATACGCGGTGTCAAAATAATTTACACCATGATCGATGGCATAATAAAGCATTTCAGCAGCAGGTTTTTCATCAATCCTACCAGAGTCACCATCAATAACAGGAAAACGCATACATCCGAACCCTAAAGCGGATACTTTCCAATCCACACTTCCAAATTGACGATATTCCATGTTCTTATAGCTCCCTATTCTTCAAAGATTTCGTAATATCCTTTATCTAATTCATCATCACTTAAATGTGCATACCGCTGTGTGACTTGAATATTCTTATGGCGGGCAAGTTTTTGAGCCAGCTTAATGTTCCCTCCCGATCCCTGCAGTATTTCAGTAACAAAATAATGCCGGAAAGAGTGGGGAGTGATGGTTCCAGCGGCTTTATCACCCAAAACCTCTCGGACTCTTTGATTAATGATATTCCGGCCAGTTGTCGTGCTGATTGGCTCAATCCGTTTACCAGCACCCAGATCATGCCTGGCAAATAAAGGCAAGGAGGTAAGCGCCTTGCCAAAGGCACCATCGTTTTCTGCCCTGGTATTCAGGTAATCTCTGAGAGCGTTCATTGCTCTGGTGGAAAATCGGACAATGGCTTCCTGATTTCCTTTTCCGATGATAACAGCTTTTCCCTCTTGCCAGTCGATATCTCCTCGTCTTAAATTACAGGCTTCATGTACTCGGAGACCAGTATCTGCCAGGGTGAGGATGAATGCCCGATCTCTCAGCAGCTGCAGACGCTTTCTTTTATTAATTGAGGGTTTTTGCCCCATCGATTGCGCATAGTTTAATACTTTTAGAATATCTGCTTTCGGAAATTGGGGAAGTCGTTGTCCAACCCGCCGAGATCGCCGTTTTATTAACATCCTCATTCGGGGAAGATTGATGTCAGCCAAATTATCTGCAGCCAAATATTCATAAAAACCAGCAGCGGCTGAAAGATAGAGCTGTTCTGTATTGGGCGAGTAGGATTTTAGATCCGCTGCAAAATCAGCAATAAAATCTTCCCCTAGAGATGAAACTTTATTTTCTGCAGGATCATTTCCTTTCTTAATCCAGGAAGCTAAAAAAGACTGCATTGCGTTTGTATATGTTCGGGCAGTGTTTGAGCTGCGCGATAATCGCACACTGTCCAGGTATTTCCGGATTGCTTCCAGCAGGGAAATAGTGGTATTACGGGGCAAAAGCGCATCTCCTTGGTCAAATTCTTATGGTTGTGATAATAGTACTTATCACAACCATAAGAATTTTATCAGTATTTCCTTATCAAGTCAAGCCCCTGCTCTGGGTTCTTCTCTAAGTCATGTGTCCAGGGTTGTGTGTCATATTTATTTTCGATTGTTATCCCCGCCTCACCATTGTCTACTGCCAAACTTTGAAAAATGACAGTATTTATTCCACAGACGCTTGAGAAAGTAGAACGTTTGTGCTATACTTCCTGCATGAGCGACATCGAGCGGTTAGAGCTTCTTACACGGCAAATGCATCTGGAACCAGCGGAGGACTGTTATCCAAATCCCTTACCTGCTCGTGGAAAAGAAGCAATTGCTGTTAAAACAGCTCTAATGCCAAATGGTCAAGCAATTCGCCTGTTAAAGACACTTCTCAGCTCTTATTGTGAAAAAAACTGTCTTTACTGCCCTTTCCGTTCCCAACGTGATATGCCGCGAGCAGCTTTCACTCCGGATGATTTTGCACGATTATTCAATTCCCTATACCAATCTGGTTTTGTAGAAGGTATTTTCCTTAGTTCCAGCGTGTTTCATGGCGCGGTGAAGACCCAGGATCTTTTGCTTGATACTGCCGCAATTCTTCGTAAGCGATATCAGTATCTCGGTTATTTGCATTTAAAAATCATGCCTGGAGCCGAAAAAGACCAGATCCAGCAGGCTATGCTGCTGGCAGATCGACTGTCCGTGAATTTAGAAGCGCCCCACTCTGATGCGCTGGCATTTCTAGCCCCCCAGAAAGATTACCACTTAGATTTACTGAACCAGCTGCGATGGATTCAGGAAATCAGGTCAGAGAAATCACCTATTCACGCCTGGAAAGGTTCTTGGCCGTCCTCCGCCACCCAGTTTGTTGTAGGCGCTGCCGATGAAACAGATCTGGATTTGCTCTCAGCTACGGAAAACCTCTATCACCACTCCAAGATTTCCCGGGTCTATTATTCCAGTTTTAATCCCATAGAGGATACTCCTCTGGAAAATCTTTCTCTTTCCCCTCCCATTCGGGAATTCCGCTTATACCAGGCTTCATTTCTCCTTCGGGATTACGGTTTTTCCGTGGAAGATCTTGTCTATAAAGAGTCTGGAAATCTAACCCAGGAGATGGATCCAAAATTAGCCTGGGCTGAACAGCACCTACTTCACCAACCGTTGGAAATTAATACCGCACCTCGTTCAATACTACTCCGCATTCCCGGGATCGGTCCAGCTCGTGCTGACGGTATTCTTTCCCTTCGTCGCACTGATCCAATAAAATCCTTCAGCAAATTACGAAAGATGAATTTGATCGCCCCAAAATCTTCGCCCTATATCCTTATTGATGGAAAATCCCCCGCCCTACAGCTCCGCCTCTTTTAACCGGCTGGCATCCATTTATCCATCCTCCCGGGCCGGGTCTAGAAACTGTTGAATTTCCATCAGACAACCATCCAGGTCTTTTAGGAAGAAATGATAGATACTCTATTCTGGGTTGATTTTCGGCGGCTTGATAATTATTTCCTTTTCCTCCTGCAGATAAACATACCAAACATCGACTCTTGATGTTACGAGGGTTAGGATCGAGCTTATTCATTCCAGAGATCTTTACCCCTGGGTTTAATATCCAAGATACCTTCCCATGGCGGTTTGAACAATCCAGCAGCTGCCGTGGTCAAACACCATTGGAAACCCCATCATCCCCTCATAAAACGCTAAAGAAATTATCAAATTCTGGACATAGATAAAATAAATCTGGGGATCAAAAAATAAATCATTCACTCTCTCTCCTCCTGATCAGAACTTTTTCTCTGAACCCAGGATCCTGCATATCATTGAAAATATCGGAATATCACTCCCCTCCCCTCCTAGTTATCCACGGGAGGTTAATTTCACCGATTTATCAATGATAGTTTTAAGAATTAACTTAAACACGAAAAATAAAAAGAACCTGAGTTTTTATCCTCGGGTTCTTTTTCTTATATATTGTTTAGCTAATAAACACAAGTATTTATTCTAGGACTATTCTGGCCAGGTTCCAGCCTGGAAATCATTCAGGAGGAGTTCAATGGTCCCGGGTTCTTTTTCCAGCCATACAAATCCCTCCCAATCCGGGATATAGAGATCATCTTTGGGAATCCGGGTAAATTTAATCCCATCCTCCTCCATTCTGGCTGCCAGGCAAAGAAATTGACTGATCTCTGCCAGATGCATATCTGTCAGAATATTGCCCTTATAAAGACCGATCACCTCAGGAATTTTTGGGATCATAGAAATACTGAATATTTGCTCAAATAAGGCTTTCAGGATGATTGCATGGCGATCAACCCGATCATTAACATTCCGCGGATCCCGATACCGGGCATATAACAATGCGTCATTTCCTGAAAAATAATAACCGCCGGTAAGAACTTTAGGCTTGTTCTTTTGATGGTATGAATAAACTGGAGCAGGATTGTAGACCTTTATCCCGCCGATAGCATCAATCACATCGCGGAATATCCGCATATTGATCACAATATAATGATCAATTTCAAATCCCCAATTGTGTTTGAATGTTGCCTGCATTAATCCCGCGCCATATCCTGGACCATCGTAGTAGCCCATTCCTTCGGTACCGAAAAAATAGGCTTGATTAAGTTTTCCATGCGTTCTACCATTGTCTTCTTCCACATCAGGTATCTCCACCCAGAGATCCCTCGGGAATCCCATCACTGAAACTTCCCGATTTTTAAAATCTACCCGGAAGACCATGGTTGTATCTGCCAAGCCATAAAGGTAACCCACGCTCCGGGTATCAGCGCCAATCACCAGGATGGTCATAACTTCATCAGGTCCGTTGCATATTCCGCCCTGGAGTCCGCCTGCATACGCAGTTTGAACATCCAGAAGCGGCGAAAGCAAACTGATGACAATTAGGCAAATTAGGATTATTTTTTTAATCATAGTCAGTTCCCTGATTCACTCAGCAAGCGCTGCATTAATAAATTCCAGCATCAGGATCAGTGGATCTGGATCCTGTAAGGGCTGCAGCAATTCAAAACCGTGATTTTCGATATATCCATAATCTACCAGTTTGGCATCAGGAACAGCTGAACAGGTTTCCACGGATGCATCATCTCTTAATCCATACAAACAGTAGACCGGAATGGGTGGTTCGTTCTGCAGCAAATCGCCAGCGGCATTTTCAAAAGGCACAGTTAATAATGAACCTGGCGATAATACAAATGCTCCCCGGCATTCACCCAATCCGCTTTGATTCAGCCAGGAACATCCGATGATTGCTCCATCCGCCCCAATCGACGCTCCAGCAGTCATTATTAGGCTGCGGTCAACTCCTGTTAACTCGGATGCTGTCGCAATCGCTGCCTGAATATCCAGCAGCCACTCTGTCGGCAGGTATTTTTGGCACCCACCAGCACATTCACGAAGGGTAAAGGTGAATACACCCAAAGAAATACCAGAGGTATTTTCAGGATACCAATCGGAAGATTTCCAGGATTTGTTGTAATCCGGTGTCCGAACCAATTCTGATCTATTTTGAAGCCAAAAAGCTATCTCGGTCCACTCCTCCTGGTCTCCCCTCGCCCAGTGCATTAATATCATCAGGGGTGCCGGATTTGAGTCTGCAGGAAAATAAATTCCCGATAGTACCTGGCCGTCATCAGCATAAAATTCTATCTCCAGTGGTGAAGGGTCCAATATCACAATTGGCGTTATAGTTGGCGTACTTGTACTGGTTGGAGGGATAGTTGCTGTAGGCTCAGGAGTTTCTGTGGCTGTTGCCGGAGGAGCTGGCGGTGTTTCACTCAGCTCAGGTTGAATCATATCCTGATTATTGAAGATACTGCAGGAGGATATAAAACAACTAAATAATAAAATGATTATTTTTAAATATGTTCGGGACATAAGAACCTCTGTTTACCCGCATCCCAAAGGGAAATTACTGATAAAATTATACTCCCGTGGACATAGTTTTGTTTGTTCCCCAGTTATCATTTCCGATAGGAGAAAAAGGAAACAATTGGACAATTCTTCCAATCGGGAGTATAATCTCTCCAGTCAGCTTACGGATACCGTAGCTGATATTATTTTGTCAAGTTCAACTATCTGACGTTGGTACAGGAGGTAGTCCCAAGCACATGAAAAGAAATCAGCGTTGGATTATTCCAATCCTCATCCTTCTTGCCCTATCTATTTACATCAACCTCCCTAACCACCCTGGAATTCACCTCGGAAATTTTCACAAAGAGATAAAAACTCAACTGGGTCTGGATCTAGTGGGCGGTGTGCAAGCGTTATTGGAAGCTGATTTACCTGATGATTTTGATATCTCCCAGGAAAATATGCAAACAGCACGGGGAATAATTGAAGACCGGGTTAATGGGTTGGGAGTCAGTGAAGCGATAGTGCAAATTGCTGGAGACCGCCGAATCCTGGTTGAGCTGCCGGGGGAACATGATCCTGAACAAGCACTTTCAACAATTAAGGAAACCGCTCTTCTGGAATTTGTTGATTTTGGGGATGTTTCAGCTCAAGATGCAGCAATTCTATACAATACAAAAATCAAAACAGATTATCAAACTTCAATGGATGATGAGGACCCCTCCACTTCTAGTCCAGACGGTCCAGTGTTTCACACTGTGATTACCGGCGCTTCGATCAAACAAGTAGGTGTCACAACCGATGCGATCGGCAATCCCCGGGTTGTTTTTGAATTGACCCCGGAAGGATCCGTAATATTCAGCGATTTTACAACCAACAACATTGGAAGTATGCTGGCGATTGTATTGGACAAAGAAGTCATTTCCACGCCCAGGATAGAAGAACCAATTACCGGTGGGCAAGGATCAATCAGTGGAAATTTTACAATTGAGAGCGCGAATAATTTAGCAATCCAGCTGCGATACGGGTCCCTGCCTATTCCATTAAAAGTGGTTCAAACTCAAACAATCGGACCAACGCTGGGAGAAGACTCGCTGAATAAAAGCCTACTCGCAGGGGTCATTGGCCTGGTTGTAGTGATGGCATTTATGGCTCTCTACTACCGTCTTCCGGGACTCATTGCCAATCTTGCCTTGCTGATGTATGCCCTGCTAACCTTCGCTGTCTACCGTTGGATTCCAGTAACCCTGACTCTGCCCGGTATCGCAGGATTTGTTCTCAGTTTTGGCGTTGCGGTTGATGCAAACGTGTTAATTTTCGAAAGGATGAAAGAAGAACTACGCAGAGGCCGCTCCATCAATCAGGCGATATCCATCGGTTGGGAACGGGCCTGGCCCTCCATTCGGGATTCCAATTTATCTACATTAATTACTTGTGCGATCCTGTTTTGGTTTGGCAGCACTTTCGGCGCCAGCATCGTAAAAGGATTTTCGCTGACATTGGCAATCGGCGTTTTAGTCAGCTTGTTTACAGCTGTAACTGTAACCCGAACATTCCTGCATCTTATATTAGATAATATCAAAGCTGCGGATCGACCAGAGCTGTTTGGAGTGTAAAGAGGAATCCATGATAAATATTGTAAAACACCGTTATCTCTTTTTTTTCATTTCCCTGATCGTCATCCTCCCGGGATTTGCAGCGCTGTTAGTTTGGGGTTTGCCAACCGGAATTGACTTCACAGGGGGAAGTTTGCTCGAAATCAAATTTGAAAGCGCTCTCGCTCTTCCCGCTTCGGAGAATGTGCTTGAAATCTTAACCGGGTTTGGCTTCCCCGACGCCAAGATCCAAACAGCCGGCGATGATAAATTAATCATCAGAACGAAAACAATGGATGAGGGTACTGAGGCTTCAATCTTAGCGGAAATTGAATCCCGCTTTAATACAAATGTTGTTCTGGATCGATTTGAGAGTGTTGGACCCTCAATAGGGAAAGAGGTTGCTCAACGAGCCGCTGGCGCAGTGGGCTTAGCGGCCCTGGGAATTCTGGTTTATATCACTTATGCTTTCAGAGGTGTAGATCATGCCTTCCGCTTCGGCGTCGCTGCCATCATCGCCATGATCCATGATGTGCTCCTGGTAGTGGGAGTGGAATCCATTCTGGGTCATTTCCTGGGCTGGGAAGCAGACGCATTATTCCTGACCGCGCTGCTTACTGTGATTGGATTTTCTGTTCATGATTCCATTGTTGTTTTTGACCGCATCCGGGAAAATGAACGTATCCACCGCCATTTGGATTATGAAACACTTGTAAATCACTCCATCGTCCAGACACTGGATCGTTCGATTAACACCCAGTTGACAGTGATGCTTACTCTGCTTGCCCTGGTTTTGTTTGGAGGAAGCACAATCCGCCATTTTGTTGTAATCCTGCTGATTGGAGTATTTTCCGGGACCTATTCATCCATCTTTAATGCAGCTCCGATCCTTGTGGTCTGGGAGAATAAAGAGTGGAGAACCTGGTTCAGAAGAGTTCCTGCTTAAGCTCTCTACACTACCTAAAAAAAACAAAAAAAGTTCATGCCTGACGATTATCAGGCATGAACTTTTTTTATGGTTAGATATTTATTACTTATTTCTGCATATCCAGATAAGGTGGTTTTTCGTAATTTTCATCATCGTTGAAGTTAATATCAATTGTCGCTCCCCCACTCACCTCAACGTTATTTCCTATTAACTGCGTATTAAAAGTAGGATTGGTGCCTGAAGCTCCTGAAAAATACAGATCCCCATCAGGCGCATAAACTGTACCCAGGTAAAACGATGTGCTGTTCCCGGTTATGCTAATCGTGTTTGAGTTGCCGTTCGCCAGATAGAATAGAATTCCTGGTATTGCCGGAGTCGGGTCCGGGCTTTCCTCTGGAGCTCGAAGATCAACCGGGGAAACATTTCCATTGATTGTTACTCCTCCAGTTGACAGGAAAATTGTCACACCATCCCCTTGAACTCCTCCCCCGTTCATATTTAAACCTTGAGAACCGGTTATACAATACAATCCCGGATTTAAGGAAAGGGCTCCTCCAGTCCATTGGATTCTGTCATATATCCCGGGTTCGAGAGTTGCATCACCGCTATTTGGAACTGTCCGATTTGGTAAACCAGAACAATCCGGTTCAGCTACAATTGTGGAAAACTCTGGTATAACGCTGGGAATATATTCGGGAGCAGGATTAATGTTAGTCAAGGTGCCAGTTGAAGATCCTGCAAAACCCACTCCGCCGTCATTGACTGTGACATTAAAGCTTGATCCATTCCCGGTTAAACATCCGTTGGACCATACGCCGCCGCCTGTCACTGTAGTAGTACTGGTTCCCGAGAAAACAACTCCGTTACTGTTTCCAGAGCAAGCGCTTTCATTAAGAGCAATGATAGCTTTTCCGTACGCAAGGGGTGCTGGAGGATAAACCCTGGTAACAGCTTCAACCTCATTTCTTAATGGACCATCATAAACCAATTGGGCAAAGTTAGTGGTAGTGTCCCTGGTGATTTTGGTGGTGACATCAAAATGTTTATCCTTGTGACTGCCCATATCGATAATTTCACAGGTTACGTTAACACCATGGTTATCGCTGAAGTCATTATCGATAATATAGTCGTTAGTTGCTGCCCGATTAATGGCCTCGATTTCAGCTGACACCTGGGTATATATCGTCCCGCTGGTTCCACAAATAAAGGCATTGTAATTAACATTATGCGTCCGCATGTAATAGGCTGCTGCACTACCTCCTGCCAGAGAAGCTGAATCGGCAGCGTTTTGAGCATCTCTTCGATCAGAAAATAGCATGCCGCCATCAAGTGCCAAGGCAGCAAAACCTAACAAGACAACCATAACAACTGCCAAAAATGCCAGCACCTGCCCCTCTTCTCCCCGATGTTTCTTGATTTGAATTGAATTCTTCATAGATTCCTATATCCTAGCTGGCTTACCAACAATATACTAGGGACAGATTGGAGATAAAATCGAGTCTTCCACCGCAGTCGAAAGTTGAACATTCTGAGAACCGATCAATGCACCTAAGAATGGCATGGAAACTGGCAATGAGTAATCTACTGTGACCCGTACTCCATTTCCCGGAGCCGCACATGGGGAACCAATAATGTCCACTTGGATGTTTAAGGCATTAATATCTATTGGAACATTTGAGGGATCGGATGGATCTACGTATGCGGCTACCACCCGGTCAGCCACTGCGCTTGTAAAAGCATTTATGTCATCCTTTTGAGCAATTGCTCCAAAAACTGCCCCTTCCTGAGCTGCATCACGGATGATGATATACGCAAAAAATGCCCGCCCGAGATCGAATACACCGGCTAGCAAGGAAAGCAAGAACACCAGAACAAGCGCAAACTCGGTTAAGCTCTGTCCTTTTTCTGATTTTTTTATACTGGTCAGTTTATTGTTTTTCATATTTAGGGCTTATTATAAGTTTCGATTAAATTACAGGTAGTGCCATCTCCTGCATTTTGGAAATTACCTACCAATACATGATCTCCAGTTCCAGTTGGACCGTCAAAAAAGAATGCTGTAGTTGTGGTATCTAAGCTGGAAAATCCTTCCCAGGCGAAATAGGAATACGAGGGGGGTTTTTCACTTCCGCTGAATACCGTCGACCCGGAAAACTGGATCTCTATTAGGCGGGGTTGATTGGGGGAGTTTTCCGGCCAGGTGATCGATCCGCCAGTAAAGATTAACTCCTCGCCTTCATTAGTAATAGACCAGACTAGAGAATCTGTTCCCACCGTCAGCAAATGAGTGCCCACTTCGCAAATTGGAAGTTCATCATCTTCAATATTCACAGTAAAACGGGTCACAGAACCTAGGTTGGCATTTGTCGGTTCACTCAAATCAATAACAATGTTTTCATCTGGGTCGTAAAGAGAGTCATCCACTAATGAGACTACAATTGAACCGCTGCTGTTCCCTGCCGGTATGACCAGTGTAGAAGTAGAAATTGTATAATCAGCGCCTTGAGAGGCAGAACCGGAAAGTATCAGGGGGATGCTAACATCATGGACTGATGTCAGGCTTAGATTAACTGAGATGGAAATCGCTTCTCCATTTTCAATGCTATCCACATGTGATCCGATGAAGTTAACTTCTGGAGGGGAGTCATTATCTACAATCTGGATTGTGTGGACATTTGGAGAGCTTTTAATACCTTCAACGATATCTCCCATCGTGATAACAACCAGCTCATCATCTTCATCTAAAACATCGTCATTTATCTGAACTTGGATGCTCCCCTGGGTGTAACCCACAGGAATAACCAGTGGACTAGCGGAGACCAGGTAATCATCCCCAGCCGAAGCATTCCCCGAGATTGTATAAGGGACAATGACATCAGCGCTCCAGGCATTGCTCATCTGGACCAAAACAGCAAGAATCCGATCCCCTTCCACAGTGTTCTGGCTGGATGAAGCATAATAAACAGATGGCGCTGCAGATGATTCCGTAATTATTATTGTTTGCACTCCGGGAGAGCCAACAACAGCATTAACTGGCGTTTGAAGTGTGAGTATTAATGTTTCATCTACTTCCCATCCATCACCTTCCAGAATACTCATATTAATATCCACTGTTTTTGTACCTGGCGGGAAGATTAACGGTGAGGGATTGTGAATCACATAATCTGCCGGAATGGTCGTCCCGGATATTGTATATGGTACCGAAATTGTTTTAGCTGATATTTCAGTTAATGTTAAACTTGTGGTAAAAGTACCAATTTCCTCAGATACAACCTGATCAGAAGTGAAGAAAGAAACTTCCGGAGGATCATCATCATCAACAATGGTCATCATATGAATTGGAATAGCCCCCAGAAGAGCGTTTATTGGCGAACCAAGACCAAGTACCGCAATCTCATCATCTTCATCAATTAGGTCATTATGAATCGTTATTGTCAGCAAACTGGTTAATGAACCAGAATCGATAACTACTGGATTAGGAATGGTCTGATAGTCTCCGAATTCTCCCCAGGTAGCTGTCCCAGCGCTAACGATAGGTACTGTGACATCCTGCGAACTACCTTTTGACAGCTCAATCATCAGAGCAGTTGTAGTTGTTGATTCAGATTTTATGCTGCTAACAGTTGTGAAGGTGACATAGGGAGGATCAAGGATAGTCACCATATGTATATTCTGTGGTCCCTTTGTAGCATTGATTGGAGGATCAATCCCGATAAATAAAGTTTCATCACCCTCAGCAACATAGTCATTGATCAGGGTTATGAATATTACTGTTGTTTGTTCCCCGGGATTTATGGTTACTGGGCTGGAAGTGATTATATAATCAGCACCCTGAACGGCTGTACCTGTCACTGAAAAGGGGATGGTTACCAGGTCTGTAGCAATCTGATTCAATTCCAGAACAACAGAAATGATCCCTTTCGTTTCTTCTGCAGTTTGGGCAGTTGTCTTGAAGTTTACGTCGGTGATCGCGCCAGATAAGGATCCTGTGCCGGTTCCGCTTTCACCGAGCTTAATTTTCCTGAGAATAGTCCTGCTGGAGCTAGATGAAATAGGAATTGAACCAAAATTTCCAAGGGGAGTAAATGGAGAAACGGATGTATTCACCGTTACAGAAATTGAATCTGTAAATCCAACCTCCTGTCCGGGTGGGCAGGAAGTAGAATATACACCATATTCATTGCTGTACTGGATGGTGATATCTCCATCCTCAATACCAGCGAATTTACCTATTCTCTTCGCAGCTTCACGGATTCCCTGGCAGTCTTCAAATTGAGGTATACCCCCACCGATGTCCTGAATAGCCGAACCATATCTGGCGGCTTCTCTTGCAGCTGCAATTGCCGCCGAGTAAGTAAACATCACTCTGCCAAATTCAAATATTCCAAATAATAACACCACTAACAAGGGGAATACAATAGCAAATTCCACCATCCCCTGCCCGTTGTTTCTTTCTCTACCTGAATTCCACCGCATGAAATCTCTCCTAAATCAATGACCGCCGCCAGTTGCCTAATCTAAAGATACTTGATGTTATGGGAGATACAAGGCAGGCTAACAATACTGACGACTTCAGATCAATTAGCAAATACCGGCCTAACAGTTTTGTTAGGTCGAAGGTCAAGATTACTCAAAATCATGTTATATATTGGCGGATATGTAGAACAATATAATAACACTCAATACCAGGAAAGGACCATACGGCAGCGCCTGAAAAGCATGATATTTTTTTCTTAGAACCTGCAATACCAGGAAGCCTCCACTTACTACTCCCCCGATCAGGATAGCTAAAAAGATCCCCGCGATTATACCTGGCCAACCGAGCAGTAAACCTATCACCCCTGCTAGATTAACATCACCAAAACCCAAGGCAATTTCTTCTATTTCCTCACCCCTGGATTTAGATAAAACCCGCACAAATAATTGCCCCAGAAAATAGAAAATCAGCATCATACCAAAACCAGCTGCCCCACCCAATAATGTAGGAAGATATCCATGTAGTGCGCTGCCGTATATCAATCCTAAAACAGCACCAGACAAACTGACCGGATGCAGTATTAAGCGGTGTTCCAGATCAATCACTGTTACCAAGCTAAAATAAATCAGCCACAGTAAAGCGCTGTAATTACCTAAATTCTCCAACGGGAATTGCGCCAGTAGCCCTGAGAAAAACAATCCCAGAATCAAGACTACCTTGTGCCGCAGAGAGGGTTTATTTCCACAGTGACTGCAGGAAGCCAGCAGTATATAAAATTTCCAGGAAAGATGGCCTCCACAGCGATTGCACTTTGGCGTAGTTATTTTTCGCTCGATTGGCAGAACGTCCGCCAGGTAATTTACCAAATTTGCCCCAATCCAACCCAAAATCATGTTAGTCAGAAAAGTTATCATGCTCGTATTATAATTTATTGAGCAAGAAATAACGTAATTTGGGAATCTCTATGAAACCACCAATCATCGCCCTAATCACAGATTTTGGGACTTCAGACCCTTATGTGGGCATTATGAAAGGGATCCTTGCCGGGATCTCTCCTGAAACAATATTCATCGATCTCACCCATCACATCCCGCCAGGAAATATTCAACGGGGTGCGTTTGTGCTTTGGCAATCCTCCCTGGACCTTCCTCAGGGAACAATATTTTTAGCGGTGGTTGACCCTGGAGTAGGTACTGAAAGAAAAGCGATCTGCCTTGTTTGTGATGGACAGCGGTTTATCGGACCTGACAATGGGCTATTTAGTTACCTTCTTTACGGGAAGGAGTATCAGGCCTGGGAGTTATCTAATCCTGCCTACCAGTTATCATCTCCGGGTACCACTTTTCATGGCAGAGATATTTTCGCGCCCGCAGCCGCTTATGCGGCGAATGGAATATGGGGAGATAAATTTGGAAACGCTGTAAAATCCATACAGTGTTTGCCAGAACCCAGACTGGTAAAAAAAGGAAGTTCTCTTTCCGGTGAAGTGATTTCCACAGATAAGTTTGGAAACATCTTCACATCTTTGGGCCGTTTTCAGTCAACTGATTCCTGGGATTTGATTCTTAGCTCCTGGATAAATCATATTAACTGTAAAATCAAGGATCGGACACATGTTGAGATCATCCTGAAGGGTAAAACCTTATCCCTGGTAAAAACATTTGCGATGGTTCCAGAAGGGACCTGCGCCGGCCTTATTGGCAGCACAGGACTACTGGAAATTGTCTGCAACCAGGGGTCCGCAGCAAAACTCCTGAGTCTAAAAAGAGGTGATGAGATAATCCTCCGGTGGTGAAAAACCAGAAAAATGAATGCGCACACCATGAGTTATGGTACAACTAAGGTCGATTGCTGATAATTCAGTTTAATAGATATTTGGATGGATGCAGAAAGGAAAACTAATGGCAAAATTAATCATACAAGGTGGAATACCACTTAACGGTCAAGTCACTCCTTCCGGAAATAAAAATGCTGCTCTGCCCTTGCTAGCAGCCTGCATTCTCACCGACAAACCCGTTGTGCTCCACAATGTCCCGGAGATCGATGATGTAAGGACAATGCGGGATTTATTAAAAAGTATAGGGGTTAAAGTGACTCACCTGGGGAATCATTCCTGGGAATTGCATGCAAAGGATATTGAATGCACAAACCTCGATCCTGAGCTTTGTAGAAAGATCCGGGCCTCTATCTTACTCGTAGGTCCAATTGCAGCCCGGACCGGGCAGCTTAAATTACCTCCTCCCGGTGGGGATGTCATTGGGCGCCGCCGTCTCGACACTCACCTCCTGGCTCTGCAAGCATTGGGTGTAGAAACCATCTACAATGATGAACAAAAACTGTTCCAGTTTACAGCTGCGAAAATGAAAGGCGCAGACATTCTTCTAGACGAAGCAAGCGTTACCGCAACTGAAAACGCGGTAATGGCTGCTGTAACCGCGGAAGGCCAAACCGTCATCCGCAATGCCGCCTCAGAACCACACGTTCAGGAGGTGTGCCTGCTTCTTAACTCGCTGGGAGCAAAAATAAGCCAGGTCGGATCCAACACACTACACATTGAAGGTGTAAAAGAATTAGGAGGAGGAGAGTTCACCGTCGGTCCAGATTACATGGAGGTCATAAGCTATGTTGGCGCAGCTGTTGTGACAGGCGGCGAAATCACAATCCGCAAAGCTGGCCCGGAATACCTATCTATGATCAAACAGGTTATCCAGCGTCTGGGAGTTACATGGGAAGTTCAAGGAGTGGACATCTTTGTACCTGCCAATCAATCCCAAGTGATCAAACCTGATTTCCGGGGAGCGATCCCCGAGATCAGTGTCATGCCCTGGCCGGCATTCCCCTCAGACCTGATGAGTGTAGCAATCGTAATGGCCACTCAATCCAGCGGAAATGTGCTATTCCATGACTGGATGTATGAAGGCCGAATGTTCTTTACCGATAAACTAACCAGCATGGGAGCACAAATTGTTCTGTGCGATCCGCACCGCTGCATCGTGAACGGTCCTTCGGAATTATTCTCAGGCAATGTTGACAGTCCTGATATCAGGGCAGGATTAGCACTGGTCCTGGCAGCCCTTGCTGCGAGTGGAGAATCAGTCATCCGCAATGTCGGCCAAATTGACCGCGGTTACGAACGTATCGATGAAAAGCTCCGCTCATTGGGTGCTAACATCACCAGGGAAAGTTAACTCATGCCGCTTTATGATGAGATCCTGGAGCAACCGGATGTCCTCACGGGATTGCTCAATTCCCAACAAAAAAACATCAAAGGGATAGTAAATTCTGTTGGTATACCAAAAGGCATATTTATCGCTGCCCGGGGGACTTCTGACAACGCCGCCAGGTATGCAAAATACGTTTGGGGCTCTTACAATCGAATCCCGGTTACTTTAGCTACTCCATCATTGTTCAGCATTTACAATAAACCTCCCGACCTGTCAGGTCTGCTGGTGATCGGAATCAGCCAGTCAGGCGAATCCCCGGATATATTGGCAGTTGTGGAAGAAGCCAATCGACAGGGTTGTTCAACACTGGCGATTACTAATCAAATAGACTCCCCACTGGCAAATCAATCTGCATATCTGATCGACATTCAAGCAGGCTCAGAGCTTTCAGTAGCTGCAACGAAATCCTACTCCGCCCAATTGGGGGTGATAGCGATGCTTTCCGCAGCCTGGAATAATCACGAGGATCAATGGAAAGAAATTAGGGCAGTCCCAGGTCTGATGAGTCAAGCCCTCGAAGTTGAACCACAAATAAGAAACTTTGCTCCCCGCTACAGGTATATGAATCAATGTGTCGTGCTTGGCAGAGGGTATAACTATGCTACGGCTTATGAATGGTCTCTGAAATTAAAAGAACTTACTTATGTTGTTGCTCAACCCTATTCATCGGCTGATTTCCAGCATGGACCTATTGCGTTGGTCTCGAATGGTTTCCCGGTTTTTGCCATCGCGCCTCAGGGTGAGGTATTTGCTGATATGGCTGAGCTGCTCAAGCGATTAAAACAAGATCACCAGGCTGATTTATTTCTAATTTCCGACAATAAGGCAGTCCTTGAACTCGCAGATTGCCCTATACTTCTACCTGAGGGGATTCCCGAGTGGCTAACACCAATCATTGGAATCCTTCCAGCTCAATTATTCAGCTACCATCTGACACTTGTCAAACGAATTGATCCGGATGCTCCTCGCGGATTAACAAAAGTTACCAGGACCAATTAATCACTCAAATACACCTACAATTCTCTTTCGATTACTCCAGACAAGGTTGCCCATACCCATGCAGAATCTCAGTGATCAAATCTCTACTATCCAGAGCTCGCCCACCCTATCTTTGAATGAAAAAGCCCGTCAGCTGCGCGAAAATGGCACCGATATAATTAACTTGGGAATCGGTGAACCGCTGAACGATTTTCCTGAAAACGCATTATTATTTGCACGAGAAAAATTAGAAACTCGCCAGATAAAATATGGTCCCACCGGGGGTCAAAAATCACTAAAATTAGCGATTCAAGACTATACAAAAAAGCATTACGGGCGAACTCCTACACTGAACAATATTACCGTTACTGTTGGCGCCAAACAAGCCCTCTTTAATGTGCTGTATGTCCTGCTCAATCCAGGAGAAGAAGTCATTCTCTTCACCCCCTATTGGGTCAGTTATCCTGAATTAGTTAAACTTGCTCGGGGCAAACCAGTACTTATCCCGACCAACGAACATTTTATACCCGAGATAGATGTCATCCTGGCCGCAGTGACAGCAAATACCAAAGCGATCATCATCAACACTCCCAATAATCCCACCGGCGCGGTTTATCCTCCAGAGTTGATCGCTGCCCTGGTGGATTATTGTGAAACCAAAAAAATATTCTTGATTATGGATGATATTTACCACCAGTTGATATTTGATCCCGCCCAATGGGTTCCAGGATATGTATTTACTTCTAAACCCATCAGCAAATCTCATTTGATCATTATCAACGGCATATCCAAAACATATGGTATGACCGGATTTCGGATAGGATGGACAATCGCATCTGTATCAGTTATCGAAGCCATGGAAAAGGTTCAGGGCCATACTACATCTGGAGCTTCTGTTTTACTCCAGGAAGCAGCGCTGGGGGCAATGAAAGATGGCGAGCAGACCATCTCAGATCTTAAGACGTTCATCCAGACGAATAAGAATATTTTGACAGGGGAATTAAAAAAGATCAAAGGTATAAAATTAACAGATCCGGGCGGTACCTTTTATTGTTTTCCGGATTTCCGGTCATTTCATTCAGATTCACAGGAGCTGGCTTCCCTTCTGCTGGAAAAAGCATATGTCGCCACCGTGCCGGGGATTGCTTTTGGCCAGGAAGGTTTTCTGCGGTTGAGTTATACCTGTTCAACAGAACAAACAGCTGAGAGCGTGGCGAGAATCCGCTGGGCCATTGATCCTGATGCTCCTCGGGAAATCATGATTCGCGGGGAATCTTGTGTTTGTAATTGGGAGAGAAAAAAAGAAGTATGATCAATAACCAAAAAACTCCATATGAAGACCAGGCCGAAGATCGCAAAAGTGATTTTGGGCTTGAATATCTCGACTTATTCGGGTGTAGAAAATCTTACTGGAATTTAACGACCGATGGCTATTACCAGGAAGCCCTTTACAGGGGAGAAGGGATTCAAACCCTTCAGGGAGCGCTCATTGTCCGATCAGGCGAACGGACTGCCCGGTCTGCAAATGATAAATTTATCGTTAAGGAAGACAGTTCCGCTGGCGATATTTCCTGGGGGGAATACAATATTCCATTTGATGAGGGTGATTTCGACCGTATATTTAACAAGATGCGGCAGTTTCTGGTTGGGAAAGATCTCTTCATCCAGGACGGTATCGCTGGCGCGAGTCCTCAGCACCAGATACCAATCAGGATCATTTCCACCTGGGCCTGGCTGGGATTATTTTCAAAGAACATGTTTATCTCACCGGAAGAACCCCAGGAGTGGAAAACGCATCAACCAGAATTTACAGTCATTTCCGTACCAGATTTTTCTGGAGATCCTGCTGAGGACCATCTGAACAGCCCTACTTTAATATTGCTCAACTTTAAAAAACGCCTGGTTCTGATTGGCAATTCCGGGTACGGTGGTGAAATAAAAAAATCAGTCTTCACCGCATTAAATTACTATCTGCCCAAGAAAGAAATACTTACCATGCACTGCTCAGCAAATGTTGGTCCCCGCGGTGACTCTGCGTTGTTTTTTGGACTATCAGGAACAGGGAAAACTACCCTTTCAGCTGATCCAAAGAGAAAACTAATTGGAGATGATGAACACGGCTGGGACGAAGAGGGAATTTTTAACTTTGAGGATGGCTCGTATGCCAAAATTATCGATCTATCTCAGGAAGCTGAACCAGATATCTATGCCTGCACCCAAACCTACGGCACGATCCTTGAAAATGTAATTATGGATCCAGACACCGGGAATCTTGATCTTTATGACGATTCAATCACCAAAAATACACGGGCATCCTATCCGCTCACGTGCATACCTTATTCATTGCCATCAAAACGGGGAAACCATCCTGAGAATATTATCTTTCTTACCTTTGATGCCAATGGGGTCATGCCACCTATCGCCAGGTTGACCCACAACCAGGCTCTGTACCATTTCATATCCGGATATACTTCCAAGGTGGGTGGAACAGAAGCAGGAGTGGGTGATGCGCCTGAACTCACATTCAGCGCCTGTTTCGGTGCGCCGTTTATGGTTTTCCATCCTGCCTATTATGCGGATTTACTGAAAAAGAACCTGTTGAAATACAACGTGAAAACCTGGCTGATTAATACCGGATTGGTTGGGGGTCCAGCTGGAATTGGAAAACGGATCAGCATTCACCACACACGGGCTTTACTGTCGGCAGTGTTGAATGGTGACCTGGACCAGGTATCCTATCAAGTAGATCCTTGGTTTGGATTTGAAATTCCCCAAAGCTGTCCTAATGTTCCCGATGATATCTTAAACCCATCTGCCATGTGGCTGGACAAAAAAGCGTATGATAGAAGTATCCGCCAGCTCGTTGAGCAGTTCAATACTAATATACAGAGATATAAGGACTCAACTCCGGAAGATGTGCTGCTTGCCGGACCTATCCAACAGCCAAATAAAGATCCAAAATAATAACCCAGACCTTATATTTTCCCTCGAAAATCAAGGCATAAACGGATCTAATTCGGGATAATACCTTCCACGAGATATGGCTTATATTTGGTTAGATGTCTGACGGGCAGTCGACCCTGAATCAAAACCCCCTCATATCGATTTTCAACCTGATCCACCAGCCCCTCCTTGTGGAACAACGAGATCAACCCTCCCAAGTTATAGGGAATCTCAACCTGAATCGATTCATAGGATTCATATAGCCTGATTTTTATGACTCGGAGCAGCTCTTCAATCCCATCCCCTTTTAATGCAGAAATGGCTACTGCGTTTGGATATGAATCCAGAGCAAGTTGTGCACCTTCCGGATCACTCAGCCGGTCAATTTTATTCAGCACCGGTATACTGGGGATTCCCTCAGCTTCTATATCTATTAAAGTATTGTGAACTGCCTCTGCCTGGAACATAGCATGCGGATGGGTCACATCAACGACATGCAACAGTAAATCTGCTTCTGCGATTTCCTCCAAAGTTGCCCGGAAAGCTGCAACCAGGGTTGTGGGCAGTTTTTGGATAAACCCTACCGTATCAGTGACTAGAATTTGTTGACCATCCGCTAATTCCACCCGCCTGGTAGTGGGATCGAGAGTAGCAAATAATTTATTTGCCACGTATACATCGGCGTCAGAAAGTTGATTTAACAAGGTGGACTTCCCGGAGTTGGTATACCCGACCAGCGAGACAATAGGGATGTTGGAATCTTTTCTCCGCGAACGGTGACGCTGCCTGTGAGCCCGCACTTTTTCAAGTTCTTCCTTTAAATGCCTAATCCGGCGTCGAATATCCCGCCTATCAACCTCCAATTGGGTTTCTCCTGGTCCCCTCAGCCCAACACCGGCAGTTCCTCCCGTCCGGCCGCCGCCTCCTCCAGCCTGTCGTACCAGGTGAGTCCAGGCTTTGGTCAACCGCGGAAGACGATATTCATACTGAGCAAGTTCAACCTGCAGAGATCCTTCCCGCGTATTAGCATGCTGTGCAAAAATATCCAGGATCAAAGCTGTCCGATCGATAATGCGAATATCCTCCCGGATTAATTCTTCAAGCTCCCGTTGATGCCGGGGGGAAAGTTCATCATCAAATAAAATCACATCGGCCATCAATTCATCCGTGATGGATTTCACCTCTTTCACTTTGCCGGTTCCAATAAATGTTTTTGGGTTGGGGTGACTCAGTTTCTGGGTCACCTCACCGACTACTTCAAACCCCGCAGTGTCTGCTAATCGACGAAGCTCGGCCAGGGAATTTTTCAAGGACATGATCCTTTTTTCATTGAATATTTCCACACCAACTAACAAAGCTCGATCTACTTTTAACCCTTGCGGTTTTTTACTCTGATTCATAAATCTCTCTTTTTATATTCATCCACTAAGTGATTACTCTAAAGATAAAATCCAGGCCAATAACGTATCACCTACGATTTGCAGGCTCTCAACGGATACCTTGTCTGCAGTATCCGCAGTTGTGTGCCAATATGGATAATCCAGGTCTATAATATCCACTGCGGGGATTCCCGCTTCGATAAACGGAGTATGGTCATCCAGCACTGAAAACTTATACTCTGTTAAAAACACCTCATCATATCCCAGCAATCTTGCTTGTTCCCAGATTTGCTCCATTAAATCAACATTTGAGTTATGTTCCTTATAGAGTTTCAAATCAGCATCTCCTACCATATCCACAATAATCGCTGCTTCCGGGGGAAATACCATATGCTGAACGAAAGCACGGGAACCGAGAATCCAATCCCAATCCTCTATCCCTCCATTATCTTCTGCGTCAAAAAACACTATCTGAACAGGCATCGGTAAATCATTAGGCAGGATTCTTGCCATTTCCAACAAAACAGCTACCCCTGATCCTCCATCATTGGCACCTGGCACTGGCAAACTTCTCAGACCGGGGTCTGGATCTTGATCGGCATAAATCCGGGTGTCATAATGAGCCCCAAGAAGAATATATTTGCCGTCCTCACCTCTGCTGGCAATCAAGTTGGTAATAGTCTTGCCCCCAATTTCATGTACCTGCAATTCTACTTCCCATTTATTTTGTGATAATTCTTCATCCAACCACTTTAGAATCTTCTCTTGTCCCGCTGTACCTGGAATTCTTGGACCGAGAGATACCTGGTACTGGACATCTTTGAATGCTCTCTCACCATCAAAATTTGGAATATTCTTACCCGCCTGCTTAATAACGGTGCATCCCGTGTGAAAAATAACCGAAAATATTAGAATTAAGATTAATAAAGGGGAAAGTTTAGTTGAATTGGTTTTAATTATCATATTGCCTATACGCAAATATTGTGCGTTTTATAAGTTCATGCTCCTCTGATCCGCCGTTTCTTATTTTACCACTCCAGCTGCCAACCTACTCTTTTCCCCCCCCTTTTTTTTCCCTTCAGTAATCCGGTATAAATATTGCTACTAGTTTGGCATACATCTTGCAACATTTGAGGTATAACGCTATACTTTAAAGGGAGGATCCTATGTTCCAAATTCAAAATCAAGAGCTGCGCCCGCAAATTACCGCTCACCTCGCCCAAACCATGTCCCTGCTGCAAATGCCCGCAACGGAAATCCGGCAGAAAATTCGAACCGAATTGGCGAATAACCCGGCTTTGGAAATAATTGAAGATCGCCGCTGCCCCAGCTGCGGCCGGATTATATCAGCTCCAGGACCTTGCCCGGTTTGCAGTCAGCCGTATGATACTCAGTTGGATGAACCGATCGTCTTCATATCATCTCCGGAAGATTTCCCGTCTTCCTTTGCGAATAATGGAGGCCAGAGATCATCAAGTGAGGTTTCTTATGACAACCTTGCTCCCCAGTTTGAGGATTTACCTTCCTATGTTCTCCGCCAAATCGCCCCTGAAATCCAGGAAGACGAGAGACTCATAGCAGCTCATATTCTCAATAACCTGAACGAAGATGGGTTATTAACCGTTCCCCTGGAGGAAATCAGCCAGTTTTACCATGTTCCTCTCTCCAGAGTGTCCCGGGTAGCAGACATCATAAAACATGCCGAGCCGGCAGGTGTGGGCGCCTCCTCGCCAACGGAAGCACTATTAATCCAGTTGAATTTATTAAAGGAAGATAACAATGTGCCGCACCTGGCCGAAGAAGCGATTCTAAAAGGTATGAAGGATCTCAGCAAACACAGCTATAGAAAACTGGCTAAGGAGCTGAATACCACTTATGAACATGCCCAGGAAATTGCTGAGTTTATACGAGCAAACCTCAATCCTTATCCGGGACGGGCATTCTGGGGTGATTTCCGCCGACCCAGCAATACACAAACCCAGGCTTACCATCAGCCGGATATTATCCTTAAGGAGGTTGAAAATTCGCCCAACCGGAGGATTATAGTTGAAATAATCAGCCCTTACCGGGGAACCCTGCGCATCAACCCTCTCTTCCGAAAAGCGCAAAAACAAGCTCCAGATGAAAAAAGTGAGGCTTGGGCAAAAGACATAGAAAATGCCGGTCTGCTTATCAAATGCCTCCAGCAGCGCAATCACACCATGGAACAGCTGATGACCAAGCTTGTTACAGAACAGCGCAGCTACATTCTCAGCGGCGATCCAGCGTCAATGGAACCTCAAACTCAAGCTGAAATGTCAGTGCACTTGGGAGTTCACGAATCCACCGTATCCCGGGCAGTCTCTGATAAATCTGTTCAGCTCCCCAATAAAAAGATTATTCCCCTTAAACGATTTTTTGACCGCAGCTTACCCATCCGCACCACTCTCCTCCGGTTAGTCGAGAATGAGGATTCCCCTCTAACTGACACTGAGCTGGCCGAGGAATTATCCCTGGCCGGGTATAATATTGCCCGGAGAACAGTCGCAAAATATCGGGCAATGGAGGGCATATTATCTTCCCGCCTACGCCAGAAAGTTTAAAGGTTTATGGTATCGTTGATTTCTAATCCTTCAAGATCGTCAGACGAGATAGAGTTGATCCCCAATGAGGTTAGCCAACTGCTAGATATCTCTCCGGATCCTTCTATCCTGGTATCTAATACAGATCTTGAAATCCTGGCAGCTAACGCCTCGATGGCGGAACTCACAGGTTATACACGAAAAGAATTATTATCTCTCCACCTTGACACCCTGCTCCCAAAATTGTTTTCCATCATCCAGGATCCAACTCTAAACCTTGAGCTTCACAGTATACAGGGGCGGGAGCTTGATCTTATCACCCGCCGAAAACAAAAAATCACTACACTGGTCCAGGCCAAAACCTTGGGCAAATCCAAACGTTTCAAAGTCTTCCGGCTGAATACACTGGGAACTATAAATAGGCGCAATAATTCCACAGAACAAGAATTTTCCCAGCTGGATGGCATCTTGGCCCTATCCCAGATCTTTTATCAAACCAGCCTGGACCAGGCGTTGGAAATTATTATTCAGGTTGGTAAAAATATGCTCACTGCAGAATCTTGGGGAATATACAAAATTGACTCAAATCATCCCCAGCTGACAGCTGTAATCCTGGATAATCCATCTGGTTTTTTACCCACCACTATCTCCACAGCAGATTTTTTCTCTCACTACAAGGACAGCCAATTTTCTCCTCCATATAAACCACCGCTCTCTCCATTGATGGAACGTGCGGCCCAGATGGGTTCTTCATTTGTAATTTCTTCACCGCTAGATGATGCGAATTCAATCAGCGGTCTGGTAGTCGCCATGGGACCGAGTGATTCAGTGCCTCCGGAGAAACAAGCCGCTCTGGCAGCGATGAAATTACTGGTAGCAGCTACGGAAGGAGTCTTTAATAACTTCATTCTCAATTCAAATCTGAGTGACAGGTTAACCAAGACAGCTCTTAAAAAAGCCATTGGGGACACAATCAATAAATATATACCTGAAGGAATCCTCTACCTGAACCCGGAGCTTCTGATCCAACAGGTAAATCCCTCTGCAGAGCAAATTCTAGGTTATGCTGAACAGGAAGTTATTAACCGCCATATTGATGATGTCATTATTGGTACAGACCGTTTAACTCCTGCACTCCAGGAGGCTTTAGAAAACATACCCACCCATGACCTGGGACAATTGGAAATTCACCATCGAGATGGCAGCGAATTTCCGGCGTTAATTAAAACATTTCCTGTTACAAAACCGGATTCCGAGGATATTCAGGGCATTTTGATTTTTGTCCAGGATATCAGCAAGGAGGAAAAAGTCCGCATTCAAACCCAGCAGCTTGAACGTCGGGCACTGGTAGGTCAAATGAACGCGATATTTGCTCACGAGATCCGAAATCCCATCAACAACATCTCCTCTGGGGTTCAGCTGCTGGATAAAATTCTCCCGGAAGACTTTAAACAACGGGATGTTCTCAAAGGGATAAATGATGATTGTGACCGCCTCACACACATTGTGGATACGGTGCTCACCTTTTCTAAATCCCAGAGTTATCACAAGAATTCGATAGACCTTCCGGCCCTGATCGGTCAGATTTTAAACCGTTGGGTACCCCGGATGAAGAGAACTTCAGTCACCCACGTCCTTAAAATCGACCCCGATCTCCCTCATGTTCTAGGAGATGACCGGGCTCTTGGCCAGGTATTCAATAACCTGATCAGCAATGCTGTAAGAGCAATGGAAGAAACCAACGGCGGTGTTTTATCTATCAGATTAAAGTCTATCAAAAAAGTCACTGGAGCAATGGGCGTGCAGGTTGATGTCCTCGATACCGGTCCGGGCATCCCTCCGGAAGTCCAGGAGCATATATTTGAACCTTTTTTTACTACTAAACCGGATGGAACAGGGCTCGGCTTATCCATCACCAAACAGATTATTACCATGCATGAAGGGACAATCTCACTAGTCCCCCTCCCGGAAGGCACCTCTTTTCAAATTATCCTTCCCGGAGCCAATGAGGAGGAACCCAGGGTATGACAGCAACCATCTTGCTTGTAGATGATGAAAAAAACGCCAGGAACAATATCGGCAGTTATTTGGAATCTGAGGGATATGAAGTTCTTCTAGCGGCAGATTTGAAAACCGCCCGAAAACATCTCGCAGCCCAGGAAGCGGATATTGTCCTTTTGGACGTCCAGCTTCCGGACGGTTATGGACCGGATTTATTAGTAGAAACAGCCCAACTGGCAAACCGTCCGCCGATTATAATGATCACCGCCCATGGAAAAATCGATATGGCTGTTGAAGCCATGAAAAACGGGGCCCATGATTTTATTCAAAAGCCAATCAAATTCGAACGGCTTGAGCAATCCATTAAACGGGCTAAGGATATCGTGGAGATGAGGGAAGAATTAAATCATTTTCGGAAAACCCAGCGCGATTCGCTGGATTCGATTGTGATCAATTCTGAAATCATGCGCGATGTTTTTGCCCGAGCTCAGCGGGCAGCCAAAAGCTCAACATCAATCTTGATCACCGGAGAAACGGGCACAGGAAAAGAAGTAATAGCCCGTGCAATTCACCGGATGGGACCACGCAGCGATAAACCATTTATTGATATCAACTGTGCTGCAGTCCAGAATACAATGTTGGAATCTGAACTGTTCGGATATGAAGCCGGTGCCTTTACCGGAGCGCAAAAGAGGAAGCGCGGATTGATGGAAGTAGCCGATGAAGGAATATTATTCCTGGATGAAATATCCTCCATGTCCTCCGATATGCAGGCAAAGGTGCTCCGGGCACTGGAAGAGCAGTCTTTCCGGCGAGTAGGCAGCACAACCTCAATCCATGTAGATGTCCAGATCTTGACTGCATCCAATAAAATACTGCCCGAGCTAATTAAGACAGGCGCTTTCCGGGAAGACTTATATTACAGGTTAAAGGTTATTAATCTGGAAATCCCTCCCCTAAGAGATCGTCCGGAAGATATCCCCGGATTAGCAGGACATTTCATCAAAACTAATAATCCCAAAATGGGTTTAAATATAGAAAATATGACTCCTGTCGCGCTCGATTTGTTAAAAAAATACCAATGGCCAGGTAATATTCGGGAACTTAGAAACGTCATAGAAAGAGCAATGATCTTCTGTGACGAGGCAACCATTGACGTTCAGCATCTTCCTGCTGAATTAACAAACTAAATTAGACACTGAGAGTCTGGCAACAATCATATCAATCTGGAATATTTATGAGAAGACGTCTTTTAATTGCCATCATTTCGGGATTGTTTCTGGCTCTGATCCCTTCCACAGCCTTGGCTGAAGGAATCGAAGATGGATCCATACCCCTTTGCCCTCCAGATATTTTTTACGATTCCACTCAGGATTGTATGCCCCTGGGTCCAACGGCTTATCTTCTGGATATGGCGGAGAAAGGGATAACATTCCCGGAAACTCCCCTACCGATACAGAATCCAGATCCATCCTTATCAGAGTTGGAATTTATCTACGCTTATGTTGTATCCGACAGAGCACCTGTATTCCGCACATTCAATGATGTTATTAACAATAATAAGAAAAATATCGTCCGCAGGATTACACCGGGCTTTAATTACGTTTCCATTTCGCAGACCGAAATCAGCCATGGTAAATACTATTATTATACAGACGTGGGCTGGATGTCCGGATCAGATCTTGAGATCACATCCGTTCCCATCTTTCAAGGTGTGGAATTTACAGAAACCCCGAGACTTGACTTTGGCTGGATTCTATCGATGTTTTCAGCTGGCGGTAAAGCTGAAACCAAACTGACCCCTGGTTACGACATAGATGATTATACCGGCCGATATCTGGACCACCAGCAATTGGTGCAGATCTATGATGTTCAAACGGTCGGGAAATGGGACTGGTATTTGATTGGACCAGATGAGTGGGTAATCCAGACCGCGGTTGCAAAAATATCACCTCGTTCAGGTCCACCCGAAGGGATGACCTGGAACCGTTGGATTGAAGTCAACCTGTATGAGCAAACCATTGCTGTATACGAGAGCGGTGAATTGGTATTTGCGACCCTGATCGCCAGCGGAGTGGGACCTTACTATACATATCCGGGCATTTATACAATCGAGGAAAAAGAAGATCTAACCCGGATGCGTTGGTTAACTGATCCAGATGATGCCTATAATCTCGAAAGTGTTCCCTGGACTATGTACTTTGATGAGAGCCGGGCTTTTCATGGAGCCTATTGGCGGGCAAATCTTGGATACCCTCAATCCCATGGGTGTGTGAATATGTCCGTCGGTGATTCTCACTGGTTGTTTGATTGGGCTAGTGTCGGAGATCGCGTCTACGTTTACGATCCATCTGGAAAAACACCTCTCTCTGAATCAGATCGCTAAATAAGCGCTGGACAGGATAATCCGGATTTCAGGAAAACGAATGAAAATAAAAAAGCGAGGATAATTCCTCGCTTTTTTATTTTTAAATCTGATTGAAAATATCAGATAAAATTTCTTATGAATAAAAGTTGATCCAGCTAAACTTATTAAGGAAAACTATCAATGATATTACTATAAGCATCGGCCACCTCAGTACCAAAGACTGATAAGATGACGATCAAAGCTAAAGCTACGAGAAGTAGAATCAGGGCATATTCAACCAAGCCCTGGCCGGTATCTGTAAACATTACAAACCTCCTCTTTACCCTATACGAATGATAAAACCCTTGAGGTAACTCCCTTCCGGGAAACTCAAGTTGGCTGAGTGGTCTGCACTTTGTCCCATATGTAGCTGTATTCTAGCATTAACTTCTGCATCCTGGGCAGCACCTGACAAAACTCTAAGGAAGAAGTCCCGGCTGATTCCACCGGAACAGGAAAATGTGGCTAATATCCCTCCTGGGTTGAGCAGTTTAAAAGCTAATAAATTGATGTCTTTATAACCTCGGGCAGCTTTATTCACGAAGGAAGCCGTTGGAGCAAACTTTGGTGGGTCAAGAATAATGACATCAAATTTCCTAGCCTGGTCCCGGAATTTCCGCAGAACCTGAAACACATCTCCCCGGACAATGTCTATCTTTTCCCCTCCTAGATTATTTTCTGCGGCATTCCTTTCAGCAAGGACCAATGCCTCCCTAGACTCGTCAACCAGGGTAACTGATTCTGCCCCGTTTTTAAGCGCATAGACTGAAAAGCCGCCTGTATAACAAAAACAATCCAGGACGGATTTCCCTCTGCACATTCTTCCCACGCGATCCCGGTTTTCACATTGATCAAGATAAAAGCCGCTTTTATGACCCTTACGGATATCTACCCAGAAATCCAGGTCTTGTTCCCGTATTTTCAGCAAAGATTCCGGATCCGGTCCAAAAAGCGTTCCTGTCTGCAGGGGCAGTCCTTCCAGCTGCCTTACCTTAACATCGGATCGTTCATAGATTGTTGTGGCGCCGGATAAATCAACCAGAATTTCCACAATCTCATCCTTCCAATACTCGCTGCCGGCGCAGAGAAACTGTACTACAAGGGTATCTGCATATTTATCGACAATTAAACCCTGAAGTCCATCGGATTCCGCATATACCAGCCGCTTCATCTGGGAGTTGAAACCAATCAGGTTCCTATATTCGAAACTGCGTTTAATCCTGGTGTGCAAAAAGCCCTGGGAGATGTTTTCCTCCGGAATCCAGCTCCAAATTCTCGCTCTGATCTGTGATGATGGGCTGTAGGATCCCCAAGCTAAAAAGGTTCCTTCATTATCAAGAATTTGAATTGTTTCCCCCGTCAAAGGATCCCCTTCAACCCGATCCACTGCCCCAGAAAAAATCCAGGGATGCCGGTGGATAACAGGTTTTTCCCGCCCCTTTTTTAGAATCAGCCGTTTATCTTCTGCCAGTTTTAATCCCTTTTCTAATCGATAAAACCTTTGATCATCTCTTTGAACTCGTCCTCAGAGATAATTTTAGTACCCAGTTCTTGCGCTTTATCATGCTTTGATCCCGGATCCTCTCCAACCAGAACATAGTCGGTCTTGGAGCTGACCGATCCTGCCACCTTGCCGCCTGATGACTGGATTATCTCTTTGATTTCTCCCCTGGTGAAACCGTGTAATTTTCCAGTGAGGACAAAAACCAACCCAGTTAATTGTTGGTCTTCAGGGTCTGTGTCGGTTTTTTTCTCAACAAAAGGCCAAACTCCTCTCTCCTTTATTTTTCGGAGAACTTGCTGATTAGAAGAACGATTGAACCAATCAATTATTGCCTGGGCGATATTCGGTCCAATTCCCGGGATATTTTCTAGATCTTCTAGGGAAGCCTGGTTGAGCTCATCCAGGTCCCTGTAATGGTCGGCTAACGTCCCTGAGACCACCTCTCCGACACCCCTGATCCCCAGCGCTGTAATCAATCTATTCAGGGGTTGGTTTTTTGATTGTTCAATTGCTTCTAAAAGACTGTCTGCCTTTTTCTCTGCAAACCCTTCTAACTTCAATAAATCAGTTTTTTGCAGACTGAATAAATCCCCCACATTTCTTATCAGATCTTCACTAGTCAGCTGTTCAACAATTTTGATCCCCAACCCAACGATATCCATCGCCGTTCTGGAGACAAAGTGTTCAATATTCCTGATCAACTGCGCCTCACAGCTGGAATTGACACAATACCAGGCGACTTCCCCTTCCAGATGTTCAACTGGTTCTTGGCAAACTGGACAGATTTTTGGAGGAGTATAGGCTTCTTCGGCTCCCGTCCGGTGATCCTTCACCGGTCCCATAATATACGGTATAACTTCTCCTGCCCGTTTCACCATCACCCGGTCACCTTTCCGAATGTCCTTTTCGCTGATGAAATCAAAGTTATGAAGCGTGGCTTGTTTTACTGTCACGCCTCCAATTTCCACCGGCTCCAGAACTGCATAGGGTGTTAACACACCTGTTCTGCCAACATTTACTTTGATATCCTCCAGTATTGTATTTACCACCTGGGAGGGAAATTTATAGGCAATTGCCCCCCGGGGAGCTTTTCCGACCACACCCAGTTTGTCAGCTAAATTCAAATCATTGATCTTGATAACTACACCATCGATCTCATAATCCAGCTTCCGGCGGCGGATATCCCAGGCTTCCAGGGAACCGATCACAGTATCCAGGTCAGGGCAATAATCATAATCCGGAGTAGGAAAGCCCAGCTTCTCTAGGTATAAAAGGGTTTCTTTTTGCGTTGCTGGCAAAGTATCAGAACTGATCACAATTTGATATACGAGCAGTGTCAGCGGGCGTTTTGCAGTTAATGAAGAATCCAGCTGGCGTAATGATCCTGCTGCTGTATTCCGGGGATTCACATAGGTTCTTTCCCCCGCTTCTTCGAGGTTTTTATTCAGTTTCTCAAAATCAGCTATTCGGATAAACGCCTCTCCCCTGACTAC
>JAUWEC010000245.1 GCA_030608465.1 Chloroflexota bacterium | reverse complement strand
GGCTGCTCAATATTGCTCACAATATTGCCAAAGTGGCCGTTCAATAGCGGTCACTTTTTTTCTTTTTTTTGAATTTGCATCTTTTTACTTCGTTTTTCATCCGTTAAACTGAAAAGGGGCTGACTTTTTAGACAGCCCCTTTTTCACCCTATATACTAATAAAGGGGCTGTCCAAAAAGTTCTTTGGGCAGCCCCTTCTTCACAGTCAGTTAAAATACTATCCAGAACCTAACATCAAAACTACTGCCATATCTCCGAACTACTGTAAATTCAGGTCCTGTTTCATAGCTTGATACTGATCGGGGGTAATTTCCCCGCTTGCATAGCGTTGATTCAAGATATCCTTTGCGCTTGCCTCAGTTTTTTCTTGCCATCCTGATTGCTTCGTTCCAAATAACGCTTGTAAACCAGATCCTTCCCTAGCTAGAAAAAACAAACCGACCACTAAAAATACTATCCAGAGTAAACCAAATCCCATCATCGTAAAATCTCCTTATCTTTTTTTACCAAAAACCTCATTTTAGATCCGTTAACATATCCTGATACTCATCACGTGTGATTTCTCCCCGTGCATAACGTACCTTGAGTATATCCAATGGTGATTTCATATTATCGGGTAGGCCAGATTGGCTCAAATACGTTTTCTGATTGGATGACAAGCGGCGCACTATCCAGATGACTAACCATACAATCCCGATAATCAAACCCACAGTAATCACTAAGCTCAAGATTGATCCCACCAAACCAAATCCACCAAAACTTCCAAATATTCCCGAACAACATCCTCCCCACATTCCGTATCCCATGATTTTATTCTCCTTTTCAGATAGATTATTGTTAATGCATTTCTTCCTTCATTTCCACAGAAAGGATAACGAATTAAGATAAAGTGCCTTTGAAGAACAAGTAAAGATTTTGTAAAGAAAAACCCTGGAGACTATTCTAGAGCTGAGTTGATCGGTGCTAAATTTATCATTCAATCTGACATTGATATTGGTACAACTTTGATCATTCGAATCCCTTTTTAACCACTATTATTTTCAAACCATGTTCTTACTCAAAGGGGACTGTGCCAATTACTTTTGGGACAGCCACTTTTTCACCATAGAAACCAAAAAAAAGGGCAACGGATTTCTCCTTTGCCCTTTTCCAGTTTTAAGATCTATACTCTACTGCCGCTGATTCAGGGCAGACTGGGCTGCTGCCAGACGCGCAACTGGCACCCGGAAAGGTGAACAGCTGACATAATCTAAACCAATCCGGTAGCACCAATCAATGGATTCTGGATCGCCGCCATGCTCGCCGCAGATCCCAACTTCGAGATCTATTCGGGTTGCCCGGCCTTTTTTCACGGTCAGATCCATCAATTGACCTACACCCTGGATGTCTATGGTTTGGAAGGGATTCTCGGGCAGAATGCCGTCTTCTACGTATTTCACCAGGAAATTCCGCTCCGCATCGTCCCGGCTGTAGCCAAAGATGAACTGGGTCAGGTCGTTGGTTCCAAATGAGAAGAATTCGGCAGTCCCCGCAATTTCATCCGCCGTCAGACCCGCACGGGGAATTTCAATCATGGTGCCGAATTTATAATCAAACTCAACCCCTTTCTCTTCCATAACCTTGGCAGCTATTTCTTCCAACTTGGGCTGGATAAAATGCAGCTCATTGATATGCCCGGTGAGCGGGATCATCACTTCTGGTTTAGGTTCAAAACCTCGTAGCTTAACATCAGCGGCTGCCTCAAAAATTGCCAGCACCTGCATGCTGACAATTTCCGGCATGACCACACTCAAGCGCACACCGCGCAGCCCCATCATGGGATTGCTTTCATGCAGGTTCTGAATATTGACCAGCAGGTCTTCTTTCTCCTGATTCACTTTTTCGTTAATCCTGTTAGCGATGACTTCCTCCAAAAGAGCATGCTCATCCGGCATAAACTCGTGAAGCGGAGGATCGATCAGGCGGACAATTACCGGCAACCCGGTCATGGCTTCAAACAGACCATCAAAATCACTCCGCTGGTATGGCAGCAATTTATCAAGGGCAGCCTGCCGCTTTTCGACAGTGTCCGCTAAAATCATGTCCTGCACAATGGGCAATCTTTCCGGTTCAAAGAACATGTGCTCTGTCCGGCAAAGACCGATGCCCTGGGCACCGTAAGATCGAGCTCGCCTGGCATCCTCTGGGTAATCCGCATTAGCCCACACCATCAATCCGCGGGTTGGCCAACCTTTCGGTGCCTTACGGATATCCTGGGAGGCGGAAATCTCGTCTGCCCAACCCAAAAGTTCCATTAATTCTGTCTGTTCCTCAAGGGAAGGAGCAATTGTAGGGATCTCTCCTAAAAATATTTCACCACTTGTGCCATCAACAGAAAGGTAGTCCCCTTCTTTAACTGTAACTCCATTGGCTACCAGCTCCCGCTTTCCCATATTAATTTTAATACCAGAGGCTCCCACAACACAAGGAACTCCAAATTGACGAGCAACAACTGCCGCGTGGGAAGTTGCGCCGCCTTCGCTGGTGAGGATGCCTTTGGAAGCCAGCATGCCATGAACATCATCCGGTTTGGTGAAAGGCCGGACCATAATCACATCCTGCTTGTCCTCTTTGGATTTTTCTTCCGCAGTATCGGCGTCAAAATATACACGACCAACGGCTGCTCCTGGGGAGGCATTTACCCCAGTACCGATCATTTTGCCATCTTTTTCGGCTTTTTCTTTTTCAGCAGGATCAAACTGGGGATGCAGCAGGGTATCAACCTGGTCTGGATCCACCTTTTGAATAGACTCTTCCTTGGAAATCAAACCCTCATCAACCATGTCCACGGCGATCTGGACGGCCGCTTGAGCAGTCCTTTTGCCATCCCGGGTTTGAAGCATCCACAGTTTTCCCCGTTCGATGGTGAACTCTACATCCTGCATTTCCCGGTAATGTTTTTCGAGTTTTATGGTAATGTCCTGAAATTCCTTGTACACCTCGGGCATATCATCGTTCAATTCATCAATGGGGTCAGCATTGCGGATGCCCGCAACCACATCTTCACCCTGGGCATTGAGCAGATATTCTCCCCAGAGTTTGTTTTCTCCGGT
>JAUWEC010000059.1 GCA_030608465.1 Chloroflexota bacterium | reverse complement strand
GTGGTCACTACAAGATGGGACTCCAGGATCCATCCCGGATCGAAAAGGTTAATACTGAAAACACCTTTTCGCTCACAGAAATTGACCTGGAAGAAATCCAATCTCTTTATCAATCAAGTTACCCTGGCAACGCATTTGATCCCCGGATGTTGTTAACCAGACAATATATCGGTTACCGAAGAGACGGCAGGCTGCTTAGCATCGGTGGTGTCCACGTTTATTCCCCCGCCTACCGGGTAGCTGCCTTGGGAAACATAACAACCCATCCCGAATTCAGAAACCAGGGACTGGGAAAGGCGGTAACAGCAAAACTTTGTTTATCTCTCCGGGAGAATATCGACATTATCGGACTTAATGTCAAACAGGACAATTTGCCTGCTTTAAGCCTGTACCATTCCCTCGGGTTCAATATTTCAGCTGAATATGGTGAATTTTCACTAAAAAAGCGACCTTAAACCTGAAAATCCCCTAAAATAAGGGTAAAATCAGAACTTTTTAAGGTTAAGGGGTTACAATAAGAGAAGAAGAACGATCATCTCACTCCTCGACAGAATCGAAGCCGAAGCACTGATCCTTTCAATGAAAAGTTAGATGATTATTTAACCCGGGGTGTTCACACCTCGTCACAATAACTGTTGGGCGGTTTATAACGTATCAAAGATAAAGGAGATATTATGGCACACAGTGAAACGAACTCAAAAGGCGTAACGTACTACTTGCACGGAAAAACACGCACATTAAAAAGTGGAAAAACAACAACCCTTTACTACTTTGGAAAAGAAGCCAAAGAAGACGCTCTGGACGAAATTCCGGCAGGGTATGTAGTTTCTGAAACAAAAAACGGATTGCCCGTTCTGAAAAAAGCCCAGTAGGAAGTCAACTAACAGGATTTTATGATCCAGAAGAATTAATGAGACCTTGTCAGATTTCAGCGCAGAAAGGTACCGCCCAACAACGGTGATCTGTTCTTTCCCGCCAATGATATTACTGACAAGGTTTATTCTTTTAAGCCGCTTGCCTTAATATTGTTTATTCCCCCACAGTAATATACATTTCTATATCGTTGTAGGTTGACGGTCCAATGCCGGGGACTTTTTGGATTTCCTCGATCCTGGTAAACGTGTGTTCTTCTCGGAAAGAGATGATTTTTTCTGCTGTGACTGGACCGATTCCCGGCAGGGTTACCAGTACTTCTAGAGACGCCTGGTTAATATTGACAAGGGAGATCATTTCTCCGGATTCTGACAAACCAAAAGATCCTCCACTATTTTCTGTACCGGGATTGATATCAGCGTTATGAAAAGGGACATAAATGTGGTTTCCATCTTCCAGCAAAGCAGCCAGGTTAATTGAACCCGGTCTAGCATTTTCAGCAAAACCCCCGGCTGCTTCCACCGCGTCCTCAACCCGGCTGTGAACCGGCAAAGAATAAACGCCAGGAATTTGGACCGCACCATCTACATTCACCACCACAGGAGCTGGTGTGGGCGGGGGGCGCAGCAAAATAGCCCTCCCGGATTTTGGTTTAGAGACCAGCAGTATCAGTCCGGCACATAACAAGCCGAACAGAACCCCGATTAAAAGATCCCACCATTTATTAAACATGTTCGTGATTGGTAAACTTTGTTATTTCCCCACTTCCAAACTTAACCCAAGGCGCTGTTCTTCCGGGTCCAGGTGAATAATTTCCACCTCAACCTTTTGGTTCTCCTCCAGCACATCCCAGGGTGAGATCTGGTCTCCATTATCCCCTAATTCGGAAACATGGATCAAACCATCCACGCCTTCCTCTAAACGGACAAATGCTCCATAAGAAACGATATTTTTCACTACTGCCTCAACAATTTGTCCCTGATGATATCGTTCGGTAATAGTATCCCAAGGATTGGCGCACATCTTTTTCAGACTGAGAGCCACTTTGTTTTCATCCCGATCAATATTCAAGACATAGACTTCAAGCTCATCTCCTACGGCGACCACATCTGAAGGGTGGTCCACTCTACCCCAGGAAAGCTCTGAGATATGGGTCAATCCTTCCATACCTCCCAAATCCACAAAAGCGCCAAAATCAGTCAGTGTAGTCACAATTCCGGGAATACAGGTTCCTTCTTCAAGTGTATCCAGAAGTTTTAACCTTGTACCAGGCTCTGCCTGTGCTGCGCGTTCCGACAATACCACCCGACAGCGATCTCTATCATATTCAATAATTTTCAGAAAAACTAATTGATGCAGGTATTCTTTCTTTTTGTGTCCTTCCAGCAAGTGAGAGGATGGAACAAACCCATTGATTTTTTCTCCCTGGACTAACAATCCACCCTGGTTGCAGCCAACTACCTTAAGGTGAAGGATTTCATCCTGTTGATACATCCCATCGATATAGTTCCAGTCATTATCCGGTTGGGTTACGTTGACCAGGGTCAGGATATGAGGTTCAGAGGAAGGTTGAGAGTCTTCTAGAAACTCCGCGCCTTTAAAGCCGTCATCCCCTTCAGATAAAGCAGATTCCCACCACGCATCTCCTAGTTGGGGAGGTTCGCCTGGTATTTTTTGTGAATTATCCCTTTGAACCATTAATGATCCATGTCAAATTTGTGCCGAGTAAAATTAATTGTAACATTTTTTATGAGTTTCCTGAAGAAGATTCTTTACTTTCTTCACGGGCTTGTTTTTCCATTTCCAGAATCGTTTTTGCTACAACTTCAATAGCAACCTTCTGTTTGCGGTATAGATTCGCTTCAGACATGGCCAGGCGTTTGGCTACATCCCTGACTTTTTGCCCTTTTAGGAACTTCATCTCCAAAATGTTGTACAAAACCCAATCCAGAGTAAACCGCCTGGTTCCTTCTGGGCGAATTTTATCAATTGCCTCTCTTAATATTGACCGGACAGCCTTAACTGAGATCCCATCATGTTCCTCCAGCGCGTTCTGTACAACTTCAAGCTGCAGCAGCGGGCTTTCCGAGAGATGCGGTCCCCCCCAGTAATCCGAAAGCGCATTCTTGACCCATTCAGTCAAGGTGCCTTCATCCAGGGTGAAATTATCCGTCGATGTAGAGAGCACACTGGTTCCATCATACCGGGCAGCTGCCCTTAAACTCTGGATCCGATTCATCTGAGGGGTTAAATCCTCAATTGAAGTGAAAACCTGCTGTTGGAATTTTCTATCTTCCAGCGCTTGATAAGCCCGTTGAATTAATATTTGGAAGGCTTCTTTCTGGTCTCCATGGAAATCCTCCCCAGGGTTCTCCACTCCCACCAATCCCAATAAATCATCCGGTTCAGCTTCGCTGAATAACGGAATTATCCAATATTCTCCCCAGGAAAACAGCTCAAACTGTCCTATCTTGTCTTCAGTGGTGGCGACTTCCAGGATACTTTTGGATAGTTCTTCTTCCTTAAATCCAACCAAGCCTCCTACAGAAACTAGAAAATCTACCCCATGTATACTAAATGATGCAGTAAACGCTCTCTGGACTTGGAGTCTGTCACAAATCGCCGCCAGCACTGATTCAAGGAATTGTTTTAGATCATCTGTCGTAAACAATCTTGCTTCCAGGTTCTGGAGCAAGGTTAGCTTGTTTTTCTCTTCGCCAAATAGAAACCAGCGTTCCCACATTGGTGAAAACATGGTGATCGCATACTGCATAAGTAAAAAAGTGCCTGCCATGACAACTGGAGCAAAAAACGCGATCGGTTCGCCCACTCTCCTGGTTAAGGTCGTTAATGCCAGGACTGTGCTGACTGTGATGGGTCCCCTCATCACCCATTTAATGAGTCGCCTTTTTACTACCCGGTCAGGCCAGGGAACACCAAAAAAAGCGACAGCATAAGCCATGATAATGATTAAACCGGATACCAAAATATTGCTGCTAACAGCCACTATCCAGAACACGTAGGGATGAAGTAAGGCAAATGCTGATCCAAACAGGAGATAGGGGAAAGAACCCAGAGCAGGCGCCAGGGCACCTCCAATCAAGTATCCCATCCTTCTGCGGCCAGACCGGGTTTTAGTCCGATGATACGCCCGCTGAAAATTAGCCCAGGACCAAATCATACTCAGTATGTAAAAAGCAGAAAATACCCAGGTCAGATTTGTTCTTTCCAGGTGCGGAGCAACAGAATTATCAGTGACCAACGGTCCCACCAGCAAAGAAAATGGAATTGAAAGCAAAAATATTCCAGAAATGACAAATGTCGCTTTAACAAGCTTTGTTCGCCGTCCACGAGAAGGACGGCCTGTCGTGGCCAGCATAGCATCTGACAGCAGAACGTAAGCTGACGGCAGAAAGATTATGCCTATCCATTGGATTTGGTACCAACGCTCGATCCAGGTAAGCGAACTAACTACACCCGCAACTGACTCTCCCACAAAAACAACAACTACACATGCCATGATAAAAGCAAATGAGCGGGCGACTTTATCCTTTAGATTAAAAGTTAAAGCATAGAGAAGAAGGGAAAAAGCGGTGATTGAGATACCAGCTTCCAGGAGCTGGTTAATCGTTTGAATAGCACTCAAAATGTTCATATATAAGAGGAAAAGAAAATGGCTATCTCCTGATCGCGGTAGTATTGATCATTGTAACCAGAAAATTCAAAACCTAATTTATATGCAAACTGAATGGCAGGATAATTTTTTGGTTGCATTTCCAAAGTTAGACGATGAATGCCTTTTTTCCCGCACCAATCCTGGGCAGTTAATACCAACGCACTGGCGATCCCATTTCGCCTGAAAATCCGATCCACTACCAGATCGTCTACCCAGGCGCTGGCTGGGGCAAGTCCCAACCTGACACTGATATATCCTCGAACAATCCCGCCTTCTTCAGCCAATAACAGAAGATCCCGCTTGGTCCAATCATCTACCAGCCTCCGGGGAATACGCGGGTAATTGACATGCACATCCCGTGGCAGGCGGACTTCCCGGAAGGATACCTGGGTTTGTATATCTGTAAGATCCAGCGTCATCTGCCAGACATGTCCGGTTGCATAATTATGATCTAATGAGATCATCTTCGGCACATCAGTTGATATTGCAGGACGGATATCGATTTTAGTCATAATTCTTCCCGGGGTTATTCACTGGGAGGTTCGATATATACATACACAGCGCAGGGTTCCCTCTGAATACCTTGATTATCAATCACAACCAGGCGCAAATAATAATTACCGGACTCCAATTGAGTTGTATCCCAAAATCCCAGCATCTCATCATCTTTGGGAGAGTCTCCTGCCTGGATTGTTAACCAGGTATCCGAATCTGCCCGGGAAATCTCAAATTTGTAAAAACCGAAATCGGTGATGTTAACCGTACCTTCCACTTCAATGATATCCCGAACGGTGGAATTGTTTTCCGGGAAAGTAATCATCACCTCATCTGGAATACATCCGGTCTGGATGATCTCTGTCCCTGGCAGCGGGGTTTCCTGACTATCCGAAGAGGATGGAACAGGCTCTACAGCCAGGGTTATGGTCGGTGTAGCTAATAAATCGAGTGTAGCAGTCGGCAATGGTTCTACACCCGGTATGGCAGGTATGATAAAAGAGACCAATCCAAATTCTGCGGTTGCCAGGAAAAGTAAAACTACCAGCAGCGCTGCCGAGCGGTTTAATCTTGCCTGGGCACTTTCCTTTTCTAATCCGAAAGCGGAGGCCCGCAATTCTTCCCAGGCGAGATAAAATTTGCGAAGCTGCCATACTGTAAATGTTCCTAATATGATATAGATTAGAAATTCAAGATCTTTCAGGTAACGTAAAATTTCATTCATTAAATATTATGACGTGTGTTTAAGGTCTGCTTTAAATGCAATAGTAAATTTTGCTAAAGGGATAAAAGCTCCCTAATTACTTATCGGAACCAGGATTTATAATGCCCTCAAGATTCCCCGGATTAGTTTCATCATTTTCGGCGCCAATAATTTTCCAGTCGCAATCACTTCCTCATGGGTGGTTTCTGCTTCCCCATACAAATTGGATTGGTTCGTGATTCCTGAGATTCCCAGCACACGCTGACCGCCATGATTGGCTACAATTACTTCCGGAACAGTTGACATGCCTACCGCGTCAACACCAGCGTTAAGCAGGAACCTTAAATCCGCAGGGGTTTCAAAAGTTGGACCTGCCAAGCAGACATAGATGCCCTCATAAAGTGTGATCTCCAATTCTTCAGCTACATTCCGGGCTAACTCGATCAATTTACGATCATAAGCTTGACTCATATCAGGAAACCGGGTACCGAATTCTTCCTTATTTGGACCCCGCAGCGGATTTGGACCTGCCATGCCCAGTAAGTTTAAATGATCAGTGATTAACATCGGATTCCCGGGATTAAAATCCTGATTTATCCCGCCTGCAGCATTAGTGACAACCACGATTTCGATCCCTAAACGTTGCATAACCCTGATAGGCAGCGTGACCTGGCTCATTTCATAACCCTCATAATAATGAATTCTGCCATTCATAACCAGGACATCTTTTCCTTCCAATTTTCCAATAACCAGTTCCCCGGCATGCCCTTCTACTGTTGACAATGGCCAGCCAGGAAGATCACGGTAGTGAATAATCGTGGAATCCTGAATGGACTCTGATAACGGGCCGAGGCCCGAACCCAGAATTAATGCAATTACCGGTTGAACAGATATTCTGCCGCGAATCTCATCTGCAATACGGTCCATATCTTCGATCGTATAATTGGTCTTCATTAAATAACTATCCTTTATCCTGCTCTCAAAGCGATTTATCTAATTATAACATCAGGCTTGTTTCCATTCTGACAGGCCTATCACAGGGATAATGTCGAAAACAACAATCCTGTTTTCGGCTCAGGATAATACATCTTCAAAAGCCCTGACAACCTTTTCGACATGCTGATCGCCGATCCAGAAATGTATCACCATTCTGAACTGCCTCTCTCCTGTAACGCCAACCAGGACTCCCTTATCTTTAAGTTTTATAGCTGTTTCTTCTGCATTCAGGGGCAACTCCCGCGCGAGGTTGATATAAACCATATTTGTCGGCGGTTTCTCGTGTTCAAGGATCAATCCTTCAATATCACCTAGACCTCGGGCAAGGTCCGCTGCTCGTTGATGGTCCTGGGCTAAGAGGGGTAGATTTTTTTCCAGAGCATACAATCCTGCCGCAGCAATCACGCCTGCCTGCCGCATGCCGCCCCCAAGCATCTTGCGTGTTTTTCGAGTTCGCTTAATGAAATCTGCCTTACCGCAAAGTACTGATCCCACCGGAGCTCCCAATCCCTTACTCAGACAGAACATAACTGAATCCACGGGTTCAACAAGTTCAGCAGGATTCACTTTAAGAGCAGCGGCAGCGTTAAAAATTCTCGCCCCATCCAGGTGGAACTTTAATTGATGTTCTTTAGCAATCTCTCCCACCTGGCGGGTATATTCACCGGTCAGCGCAACACCACCGCAGCGATTATGGGTATTTTCGAGGGTAATTAACCGAGTTGGTGGGTCATGGATATCATCCATTCGTATGGCTTTCCTAATATCTGCCAACCTTAAAGTGCCATCTTGTTGATTGGGTATAGTATGTGACTGAATGCCTCCCAGGGCAGCGATACCTCCTACTTCATATAAGAATGTATGGGCTTTATCGCCCAGAATGATTTCACTTCCACGCTCGCAATGGGTCAGGATGGCAGCCAGATTTCCCATTGTGCCCGAAGGAATAAACAATCCTGCTTCTTTACCCAGCAGCCGGGCAGATTCTTCTTCCAGTAAATTGACTGAGGGATCTTCTCCATAAACATCATCTCCAACCTCAGCATTGGCAATCGCTTGACGCATCTCAGGAGAAGGTTTGGTTACTGTATCTGAACGAAGATCAATCATTTAATGGACTCCTTCTGGGCTTATTCTTAATAAATCCAAGATCTCAATTAACTCACTTGCTAAAGGCGCTTCAAAAGTTCTTTTTATCTTTTCTCCCGGAATTAGAATTGAGAGCCGGAAAGCGTGTAAAAACTGCCGCTGGATCTTTATACTGGGATTTTTCCTTCCATAAACGGTATCCCCAACAATCGGACAGCCGAGAAATGTCATGTGAACCCTTATTTGATGGGTCCTTCCGGTGAGGATAGAAACTTTAATTAAAGTGTGTTCAGGAAATACCTCCTGTGTAAAGTACTCACTGATGGCTTCTTTTCCATCACGCTCCAGTACTGGAGCCATACGTTGACGGTATTTTGAATCCCTTCCAATTGCCACTTCCACTCTTCCCTGGGGAGTGGGGGGTCGGCCGTCTACCAACGCCAGATACTCCTTTTCTACGCTGCGGGCTCGGAATTGATTCTGTAGGTACTGGTGCGCCAAATCATTTTTTGCGAGCAGGATTACACCCGATGTGTTCTGATCCAGTCGATGAACCAAACCTGGTCTTTTTATCCCGCCTACCCCCTCAATCTCCGGAGCATACCCCAGAACAGCCTGGACCAGGGTTCCTGACTCGTGACCCAGGGCCGGATGTACAACCATTCCAGCAGGTTTGTTAATAACGATCAAATCATCATTTTCAAATAATATATCAAGGGGAATGTCCTCTCCGACGAGCGAGGTTTCCCTCGCAGGAGGTATGGTAACTTCCACCTCCGCACCCGGTTTCAACATCTCTGATTTTTTATAAATTGGAAATCCATCTACATTCACTTCCCCCTCAGAGATCAATTTTTGGATATAGGAACGGGAATATTTTTCCAGGTGTTCCGCTATAAATTTATCAAGTCGAAGTTCCCTTTCAGTTTGATTATGAATGATAATTGTCTCTTCACTCATCCTTTGTTTTTCTCTCCTCTATCCACATCCCAACCAGCAGGACTACAACCCCCATTGTAATGCATGAATCCGCCACATTAAATACAGGAAATCTTCCAATCGAGACAAAGTCCGTGACGAACCCGCGATACAACCTGTCCATTAAATTTCCCGTTGCGCCTGCCATCTGTAAACTCAAGGCGGTCCGAAAAAAATAATCTCCGGCTGGGATCAAAGGAAAATAGAACAAGATCATGGTAATAATAAAAAATGCCAGAACTAAAAAGATCCCATTCATTCCCTGAAAAATTCCGAACGCGGCGCCAGTATTATGCCAATTAACAATCCGAACATAGGGCGCTAACCATTCTATGGGCATCCATACTTCATTAAATGATAAGTTCGCTCGGACCAGTGATTTTGTCCATTGATCAAGGACAATCAACGAAATTGATATAGGCAGTAAAAAGGCATACGCTTTGAGGTATTTCTTCAATATAATCTCCATTCCTAAATAACTACCCAATTTTACCGTACAAATTCAACAGAACCCAATATCATTCTATGCATCTGCACTTGTGTCGATACGCTGCATCCAGGGAGATATTGGCTTCAGATAAAGAAAAACCTTGAGTAGACGGGAAAGTACATGCTATAATCTTCGAAGGTGAAACAGTGATGAATGAGCCAGTTCTTGTCCTAAACGGCAATTATGCGCCTATCAACGTTTGCACAACCCGGCGGGCTATGGGATTAATCCTGATCGGCAAAGCCAACCTGGTGATGGACGGTCGCGGGATAGTCCGGACGGTCTCTAAAACATTCCCAAAACCTTCCATTATTCGCTTACACCACATAATAAAACGGCCCAGGCCCAGGGTAAAATTGTCCAAACGTGAAATTTTCAGGCGGGATCAGTACAGATGTCAATACTGCGGGCAGCTAGCCAGGAACCTTACCGTGGATCATGTCCTTCCACAGCACCTTGGCGGAGAATCCGATTGGTCAAATCTAGTTACCGCTTGTGCTGCCTGTAATCATCAGAAAGGGGGGTATGCCCTTAAGCATTCCGGTTTAAAACTGCGAAAAAAACCCCAACAGCCGCCGGGGTCTGCTGTTTATCTTTTCCGGAAATATCTAAACATCTACCAAGAATGGGAGCCTTTTATCCAGGGTTGGTAACCAGAATCCTTTTATTTTTCAAAATCAATTTCCATAAAATCTTCCGCCAAGATCACCTCTTTGGAGAAGGTTTTTTTTGCTTCCGCAGTGATCGATTCGGCTGTTTTATCACCAAAGATTGAATAATGAATCAGATAAAGCTTACCAACCTTGGCCTGCGTTGCAATTTCTCCAGCTTGAGCAGGTGTGGAATGTCCTTCATAAGGACCTGCAGCCTCATGAATTAATACATCCACTCCTGCTGCCAAACGAACTATATTGGGATGGGGATTGGTATCACAGGAATAAGAAGCGGCAAACTTGTTCTTTATACTTTCAATCCGCAGTCCAAGAGTGGGTATCAAGTGATCCCCCGGAGAAGAGTGAATCCTGATTTCTTGATTCTCCAGTACCAATGTCAATTCTTCTTCAGGCAGCGTATGGAAAGAGATTGGGTAGATGTTCTGCCATTCATCCCAATCAAACAAAGCCATCATCTTTTCCGCCCTGGAAATTGTGTGCTGACTCCCATAAATCCTCAATTCTTTTTTTCTTCCTAGAATCCACATATCCATCAAAAAATTAGGAAGTCCCGAGACATGATCCGGATGAAAATGAGTAATCACCAGATCACTCAGGTCTTCAAAGTGGATCCCTGCCTTCCGCAATTTGAGGATCGGATTTGACGCACAATCCACCAGGATGGATGACTGCTCCCCCTGAATGACCATAAAAGTGTTTTCATGCCCTTCAAAGGCGACAGCGCTGGCTGTACCCAGGAAAATTAGTTTGGCCAAAGGATCTCCTTGTACTAACAGTCGTAAAAAGATTTAATGACTGAATATATTCAAGGCAACCAGGGGTGTAATATACACCTCTAAAAATGCGGCTGCCATCAGCAGTGGAATAATAACCAACAGCATAATACGGGTCCAATCGGCAAGAGTCCTTATCCAGGTTTCTCCAATCGTATACTCCTCATTAGGAGTGACCAGCGTTAATCCTAAGCGGATAATCAATGCCCCGGTGAGAATGATTGCTGGGACCTCAAGGATTCCATGAGGAATCACAAAACCAAGCAGAAATTTCCAGGGAGATAATCCAGTTTGACCTGCAATTGCAGTGAAATAACCAATAATACTGAACGGGAGAATGAGAGTGATAATTCCTAACACGCCAAAAGAGAATATTCCCAGTAAACTGGCCAGTGCTATCGCCCGCAAGTTATGAAATAAGATCACACTTGTACCCTGAATTGAGAAGAACCGGATGGGACCAATTTCTTCTATCCCGGTAACCAATCCATCTTCAATATTCTCCCAATCCAGCAGGTCTGCCGGAATTGAAAAGACTTCCGCCTGGGCACTGCCGATTAAAGAACCGGCGAGAGTAAATATTATTGCAAGCAAGATGGACCATTTCAGTGATTTCAGTGTACCCCAGACATTCATTCGCCACCACACTCGGAACGGACCCGGAACGCCGATAAATGCGGACTTAAACACTTGCCAGGCCCATTGCAGGTTTAAAGTATCCAGTTCCCTGCCTAATAATTCTTCGCGGTTAAAGTGAGCAATCCCGGTGCGGATCAATAACCAGGCGACAATCAGCTGTCCAAAAATAGCGTACCAGAGAACATGGTATCTCGCCCAGAACATGATCATACTCTCGCCTACCAGAAGCAGCGCCATAGGGACGATAATAAATGACGCCAGGAGATTTGCTGCCCGGACAGAAGTTGTTTGAGATGAAATAACTACTGCTCCGCTCACCATCACCAAGGATTGAACTGTGGCCAGCGCTATCACCTGGATTAACAGAATCGTGTCAGGTACCCATCCTACCTGCCGATATACACCAACAAGGTATACACTGATAGCCAAATAACTGGCAATCAGCGGGGGAAACATCACAGCCATTAACTTCCCCAGATAAAGTTGAACGTCTGACAATGGACTGCTGAGCAGCGGTTCAATGCTTCTCCTCTCTTTCTCCCCCACAAAACTTTCCAAGGCAATTACCAGAGAAACCGAGATCGGGAAAAACCCCACCACCATCAATAGAAACGGTATCAGTCGGTCAGCAATGATCGGGGCTCCATATTTAGCCACAAAATCAACTGCCTGTTGGGCAGTAAAATTCATCAGCCCGGGAAAAAGGATTGTCAGAATGATGATGGGGGCAATGATTCGCCAATCACGGAGTTGATCCCGAACCTCACGTCGTGTGATAATCATTGCTTTTTGAAGATTAATCCACATGGTTAATCTCCTCCAATGGAGCCTGGTTAACCGCCTGTAGATATACCGATTCCAGGCTGCGCTTGATCTCTTCCACTCGAACGACTGCGAATCCTGCCGTTACTAGATTTTGAAGCACAAGAGGATTAATCTCTTTCGGTTCAGTTACCTGATAATGGATCCAATCTGTTCCCTTTTCAGTAATCTCTACCCCTGAAGGAAGCGGCAGGTCACGGTTGTCCAGGTTCTCGGCGAATTGAATATGATATTCACCCGGACCTAACAGCCGTTGCTTTAATTCTTCGTAGGTTCCACTGGCAATGATCTTTCCGGAACAGATGATGGCAATTTTATCTGCCAACTCTTCAGCCTCAGCAAGATTGTGAGTACAGACAATAATAGCCCGGTCTTCTGACCGGAGCGATTTAATCGCATTTCTAACCAAACGGGCACTGGCGGGATCCATTGCCGAAGTAGGTTCATCCAATAATAAAACCGGTGGGGAATGAAGCAGCGACCGTGCCAAGGACAATTTTTGTCTCATCCCTTTTGAATACTGTCCTATCCTGCGATTAACAGCATCCAATAAATCAAACTTGTCCAGCAAATATTGAATCCTTCCTTCCCGTTCTTCTGCAGGCATATCATAAATCTGACCAAAAAAATCCAGGTATTCCAGGATATACATCCTGTCATACAAACCATGCTCCTCGGTTAATACACCAACAGCCGATCGCACCTTTACGGCATCAGTAATCACATCATATCCAGCCACATGTGCAGTTCCACTGCTGGGGCGAAGCACGGTAGTCAGCATTCGGACAGTCGTGGTTTTCCCTGCCCCGTTTGGACCCAAAAGTGCGAGGACTTCACCTGCCCTTACGTGGAGGTTTACCTGATCTACCGCTCTTACGTCTTTAAAATTCTTACTGAGATTATTTGTAACGATCATAGAATTGAAGGCTCACCGGGGTCTTTCTTTTTGCGGATTATAAATAGTACTCCGGCCACGAGTACCACAACTGCCATGAATACTTGGTTAATGTTGATTCCCTGGAAGGAAGAGATGTCCAATCGGAGAAATTCCAAACCAACTCTTCCAAACCCATAGAAAATAAGATAGATCAGAAATATGCTTCCCGATTTTATTCGATCCTGATATTTCCTACCCACCCACAACAGAAAAGCCATATTTAAAACACTCCAGATTGCCTCATACAAGAATAAAGGGTGGTAGGATTCCACATATTCGTAACCTGGCAGGCGATACATTGGGTCAATAGTGATTGCCCAGGGCAGATCCGAGGGAAGTCCATATACTTCCTGATTGATGAAATTGCCCAAACGGCCGACGGCCTGGGCAAGCGCAAGTCCAGGGGCGATAATATCCAGCCAGATAGAAACTATTTCCCTTTTTTTCATGGCAAAAATGCTTAATGCAATTGTTCCACCAATTACAGCGCCAAAGATCCCTGCCCCGCCTTTCCAGATTGCAACAGCCTCAAGAAGGTGGGTGAGATAATAACGGGTGGTAATTCCATGATTCACCATGGATTGGGGAGGGGTTAGAATATGCCAGAGTCTAGCACCAACTACACCGCCAAGGAATATCCAGGGAATCGCATCAATCAGAAAATCCAGGGTTTTATCCCTCCTGGCTGCTTCTCTGGATACGATGACCATTGCAATCAGAATCCCCAAGGTGATTATTATTCCATAATAATGAATGGTGATTGGTCCTAAATTAAAACCTGTAGGCATAAGTTATCTCTTTTCCTGGAATGAGTCCTGGTTTCTGGCTGATTTTCCCCCGCTAGAGTTTATCCCCGAATACTTCGTCCGGGGCAATAAATACTTCCCGTTCAATCCCGCTTCCTTTAGAAGGACCAACGTACCCCAGAGCTGATAATTCGTCCATCAACCTGGCAGCCCGGGGATACCCGATACGCAATTTACGTTGAATCAAAGAAGTTGACGCTCGCTGAGAATCGCGGACAATTTTGAAAGCATCCTTAATAAGATCATCATATTCATCCAGCTCTGCCTGCTCTTGCAGAACATTCTCCCAGGGTGAGGGGCTGAGCTCTTCCGGTTTAATATCATAGATTTCTTTCCAGGCTTTAATGACCCGATCCAATTCTTCCGGAGTTACAATGCAGCCCTGGGTTCGGATAGGACTGCTGGCTTCCGGCGGTAAAAACAGCATATCGCCGTTCCCTAACAGAGATTCTGCGCCGTTCATATCCAGGATCACCCGGGAATCTACCGAGGAAGCTACCGCAAATGACATCCGGGCCGGGAAATTCGCTTTAATCAATCCTGTAACCACATCGGTACTTGGCCGTTGAGTCGCAACCACCAGGTGAATTCCGGTCGCTCTTGCCATCTGGGCTAACCGGACAAGGCTGAACTCCGTCTGC
>JAUWEC010000125.1 GCA_030608465.1 Chloroflexota bacterium | reverse complement strand
CATTATATTAAATTTTTAGGGGCTGTGCCAATTACTTTTGGGACAGCCCCTTTTTTTCTTTAACTCGACATGGTTAGTTATAGTAAACTCAAAGAAACTAAATATTTATGTGTTATACTTCGCATTTGCGCGATAACATCTTTGGTTGTTATCTTCCACTCCGATACGTAACACAAAGTAATTATCACGAAATTGAAACATAATAAACGTTCGTTGGCATTTACAAGTAGAAAAGGGAAAAAATGATGACAAATCAGCACAAAAACAGATCTCCTTGGAAATATTTCTTACTGACCTTTGCGTATTCATGGATTCTTTGGATACCTTCTGTGTTGGATGGACTAGGAATACAGTTGCCCTTTAGTGTGAAGGAGTATTCAATTGTGGTTGTTATTATTGGAGCATTTGCCCCTTTGTTGGCCGCGATCACACTTGTTACCCGGGAGCAGGGCTGGAAGGGAACAAAAGCATTTTTCGGTAAGGCGCTTGATTTTCACATCAAACCAGTATATTTGATCCTTGCGTTGGCGCTGCCGTTGTTAATTCATGTCATAGCCCATTATCTGGCACTTGCTGTTGGCCTGGACGTTGCCAAAACACTATTTCCAACCGATATTCCTACCGCACCGATAATTTTGGCGATTCCATACTTTATTCTGATGTTGATAATTGGCGGGGGACAAGAAGAGTTTGGCTGGCGGGGTTATGCTCAGGAACCATTACAAGAGAAAATCGGGGTCATACCAGCAAGTTTGGTTATAGGTGTGATCTGGGGTATTTGGCATTTACCCTTATGGTTTATGGCGGGTGATTTGCACAGTGCATACTCATTTTTGGCTTTCGTGATGATGACTACCAGTATATCGATCATGTATGCCTGGTTGTATAATTCGAGTGGCAAGAAATTAATCGTTGTGATATTTTTTCATGCAATGAGCAATACAGCTGCACCATTGTTACCTTTTTTACATGGAATAGAAGGAAAACCAGAGAGTGCATACTGGATATATGCTGCTGTAAATGTGCTTTTTGGGATCATATTTGCTTATATTCTTGTTAAAGGATCAAAGCCTGCACAAGATGAGACACTCGCAATTTAATTTTATAGTGCCGACTACCAACTCAATGGGTCCCTTAATTTCCGTAGTGCACTGGTTAATCGATAGCAGGTTAACCTAACATCGAATGGAAATGTAGGGATTTGGATTATTTGGGGCTTTTTGTGCAAAACTATCAAGTTTTTCAAATCGCACCATATAAAATTTCCTCAATGCCCCTCATGCCATTGTTAGATTAATCAAGAAAAGTAATTAATATAGGTATATTTACGAAAAGTTGATAAGATTCACGGTTCGCGATCTGTCCACCAACGCAAGAGTATTGGAGATCTCGAACCGGATGCGCCGCTCAATAATGGTCGTTCTATCCGGGATTTTCCATTCTCCAAAAAATATTACCGCATCAGTCGGTTTGTAGTGAATATTAAACAAAAACAGATGATTGACTACATTTCGATTATATCGCCCTGATAATGTAATGTTGCAACCAAAGCTAATTTCCGTATATTTTTTTCGCCTCTTGTTCAGCTGCCTCAATTATTTGGTCTAGTTCTTTAAGTTTCTCACTGGGTAACGGTTGTGGATTGTGGGATGCTTCAATTTGTTTGAATTTCTCTATGGCTATCTCACGAGGGTCACGCGGCTTACCAGTATCCCCTTTTTGTCTGAGCAGAGGGGATAGACGGAAATCGCGAATGTGCTCTCGAGTATGCTTCTGGGCTAAGAAGTGGCCGCGCTGCCCTACAACTTTTATTACATCGAGAGCAGAGTCTATCTGGTCTAATCTATTACTACTCAACATTTCATATACGTGATAATAGGCATCGTGATCGAGGATCATCTCTTCGGGATAGAGAGTCGTTGCGCTGCCAACCAAACCCATCAAACCGCAAATATCACCTCCCGCCATCGCAGTCATTGCTGCACCAAGTCCAACCTCATAGCCCGATTGCCAACCAATCTCTGGTGAATCGCCACTCACCCTGGCTCCCCCCAGACATGGCACATTCCAGGCATGAGCAAGCTGTTTTGCCATCATATATGAGGATGTTGGCACTTCGCTGATATAACCACCTGTGCGCGGATCCATCAGGGAGGTGAAAACAGCGTGGAAAACAGGAGTTCCTGGAAAGGCCAGTTGTATAAGCGTCATAGCGCTAATCACCTCAGCATCACCCAAGACCAGCGCCCCTAAAGGTGTTGCCGGTGCAGTGGATCCCATTGTGGGCATAGCCATGAAACTAATTGGAATCCCCGCCTCAGCATAAACCAGCGCGCTCTCTATCCCATGCTTGTCGTGGCTCAAGGGGGTTATAGTGCATATGTTGGCGCAAATTGGCGGTCTGTGAACGCGTACCTCAGCACTTCCGGCCACAACGGTTGCCATATCTACAACGTACCGCGCCAATCGCGGATGCATCGTTGTCCCGCCGCGGACATGCTTCAATGTGTTTGTCAAGCTAGCATGACACTGATGCAAGGAAGCAGTCTGTCCATAATCCTTTGCGCTTACCATCGGCCAGTAAAAACTTACCAGGGGCAACGCGTCACACACCCGTGCCATCATGGCTACATCCTCTTTGCAGGAAGAGCGTTTCTCCCGCGTCTCCGGGTCAATCACATGTACCCCTGTGCCATCGGTTGACAGGTAGGAGCAGCTTCCGTCCAGAAGCAGGTCAAAACGCTCCTCCCGTCCCCCCAGAACAAAGACCCGTGGGGCGGTTGACATAGCCTTTATTACCAGGTCAGGTGGGATACAGACAATTTCAGCCTCCATATCCACCTGCGCTCCGTGGTCGGAGAAGATTTTCAACGCTTTGGTGGAGGGGAAATGAACGCCAATTTCATCCAATATGTACAAAGTCTTTTCTTTCAAAACTTCAAGCTCAGCCTGTGTCAGCGCCTCGCTCTGGAAGGGTGCTGGGAAAGGAAGGATATCTGGGGTTTTAGAGTACAAAATTTCTCCTTTCGATGTGCAGTTGATTACATCCAAGTGTAATATTAGCTAAATGCACACCGTCGTAAATTGCATTCCATCAAAAAAACTAGATAACAAAAACCATTCTTTCAACTTGACGTATGGTTCCACCTTGCGTGTGGACGGTAATGGACTCGAACCAGCAACCAGCGTAATAGAAAACCAATTCTTTCCCCTAATTTGGATTTCCTTGTTTTATTCCGGATTAACTCGAAATACTTTATCGCCAATGCGGATTACCGCATCTTGCTGACCTTTACCCAACAACAATAAAAAACCACGGCGACCATGATTAAGAAACTGCAGCACATCCTTAAGTTCTGCCGCTGGCAGTCTTTCACCCTGACTCTGGGCAGCAAAATGACTGAATTCATCACAAGGTGCGGCAAACATCTGCAGATCTAATCGGGTCAATTGGCCTGTTTCGGAATTCTCGATAGCAATCTGGGTCCCAATATCATCCACCCAGACTTCCTTTTCAAAATCAATAATGATATTCTCACCGGCGATACCATCCACCATATGATCTCCAAATCGGTTCCGCATGGCTTCGTAGTGGGAAGTAAAACCGATGCAAACAAGGTCATCGTCATCATATTCTTTGTCAGGGTGATCCAGATGATGGATGTCCAGCACATGCTCTCCAGCAGGTGTAGTTGCTTCAATCCCCTTGGGAGTGATAAGCAGATGATCCACCTCTACCCGCCGGGAAGGATCATAAAAATAACCAGCTGGTGTGTCAATTATCAGTCCGGATGGTTGCAGCTGGACCAATTTGACTGTACCTAAATCGTGGAGTTCCTCAACCATATAATTTTCTCCAATTTTATCCTTGATAAATACTGCCTTGAAATTAATAAAAGAAACCCGGTCCATCAAAAGGAAAAAAGGGATTCAAGGATTTCACTCCATCCCGGGATTCTCATTCTCAGCTGCTTTCAGAATGAGCTTCAATTCTTCCTGGACCTCTTTTGAGAGCGGTTCAGGCTGATGTTCATCCAAAATATTTTTCAGAGTTTGCCTGGCCCGGATGCGAACGTCCTCCGGGGCTTGTTCAGCCATCATTGGCGCCGGATGAGTTAATTCTGGCAGCCAGATCTCTCTAATTCTCCTCCTGGTATGTTTTTGCCCCATGAAATGCCCTCCAGGACCGACAGCTTTAATAACATCAAGAGCCAGGTCATCAAGGTTGGTGTCAATTCCTTTGGCTAAAGCCCGATGGGTATGATAAATTTCATCATCATAGATTATTTGCTCAGGTATCAATATGGTCGCTGCCCGCAGCAGCCCGAGACCTTCAACCATGTCCGCTCCGACCAGAGGCGTGAACAAGGATGTATAGACACTATCCCGGCCGAGCTGCCAGGAATCTGGTGTGGGGCAATCAACACTGAACGCCCCCCCCAGGGAAGGAACATTCCAGTCATGGGCTAATTGAACTGCTGCCGCGTTACATAAATATTTCTCAGAGATTCCGGTAAGATAGTCACCCGACCGGGGATCCATAACAGATGCCAATAACGAATGGTAGACAGGTGCGCCAGGTGCCACCAACTGCATCAGTACCATAGCACTGACAATTTCGCTATTACCAACAGCCAATGCCCCAGCCATGGTTGCTGGAGAAGTTGAGCCAATATTGGGCATCGCCATAAATCCCACTGGAACCCCAGCTTCCGCAAATAGCATCGCTCCTTCAATCCCTTCTCTATCCTGTCCGAGAGGGGCTATAGTGCAAACCAGGCTCGAGAGGGGTGTTCTTGTTCTCAGTGTTTTCTTACTACCTGCAATTACCTCTGCCATTTGTAACGCATACCGAGCTAAATACTCACCGATGATCGTTGCGCTCTGGATATGCTTTACCGTGTTATTAAAACTGGCATCCAATTCATGTAAAGGTGCGATCGATCCATAATCCTGGGCGCTAACAATAGGCCAATAAAATGAAATCGATGAGAGATAGTCCGAAACACGAGCCATCATTGCTACATCAGCTTTAGTAGATTGGCGCTGATCACCGGTTGTAAAGTCGATGGTCTCTGTACCGCTTCCATCGGTGGAAAAATAACTTGAAGAGCCATCCAGTAGCAGATCAGTTCCGGCTGCTCTCCCGCTGAGGGTGTACACTCTCGGAGCGTGGCTCATTGCCTCAAGGACCAGGTCTGCTGGAAAACGAACAATTTGAGTATCCTGATCCACTTCAGCCCCGTGTTCGGAGAAAACCTTTAACGCTCGTTCAGATGGGAAGTGCACACCAACGTTTTCCAGAATAGTTAATGTCGCAGACCGAATCTCTTTTACTTGTCCGGATGTCAGGACATTAAATTCCAGTTTAGTCTTTATGGGTTCGATGTTCACCATATTCATTTCCTTCCTGGATTTCTGAGATTTTAACCCGAGAATCCCTCCTATCTCTGTTAATTAGTCGGCTGTACTGATATGATCATCCAGCGGTTCCATGAACGGCCTGCAGGATCTCTGCCTGATGCTCTCCATTATGCTCAATCATATACTCGATCATCAGCGATAAACTGCCGCGTTCATCTCCCCAGGGAAAGGCTAACTCATCAAAAAACTTGTCAGTTGGAATTTGCTGGACAATCGTTAAAAAATCTTCCCGGGCCTGGTTCCATTCTGTGAGTATCTCTGAGCTCGATAGCTTTCTCTGCTCTACTACTTTTTGGGCGTTATAGTCTGTTTCATCGCCGACCATACCGGGTATGACGTACTCAGAACCTTCCAGAAAGGTCTGAATTGTATGAATCAATACCCGGTCCCAGGTGGCGATATGGCCGAGGATATCCCTGATACACCAGTCAGTATCAGAGTGAATAACCAATTCCAGATCCAATCCCTCCAGAGCCTGTTCGAGCTCAGTATGTGAGTCTGATAAACGGGTGAGAATATTTTCCTTGTGTTCAATATTCATGCCATCTACTCCTTGCGAACAAAAGCTGTCCATTTCCAGTTATTATTAAGCCAAAACCATTTTTTACCAGGCAGGAATGATTTTCCAGTCACTTTTCAACGATAAACCTTTCCTTAACTTACTATCCACATTATACCCAACACTCTTCGTTAATTACAGTTATTTTGAATTTATGTTTCTATTTCAGCATATTTATTTCATAACTCTTGACATTTCGGAAACTATCAAGTATCCTGACCTCAGAAGACTTCATTCCCGTTTTTGTCACAAAATAAAGGGCTGAAAGCATGCATGAACCAGCTGGATTAGATTGGCAAATCATCAAATTGTTAATGGGTGATGGACGATTATCAAGTGCAGATATTTCGCGCCAACTTGGTGATGTATCTGCCCGGACAGTGACCAACCGGATAGAAATCTTAACCGAGAAAGGAATTATCAATTTTCGTTCGATCGTAAATCCAGAGAGTATTGGGTATTGTGTGCTGGCTGATGTATTTATAGAAGTCGAGCCTGGACAACTCATGAATGTGTCCGATCTTTTGGGTGATTATCCCCAGATCAGTTACATCGCCCTCGCTACGGGAGAGACGGATATCATCATCTCTGTCAGGGCTAAAGAAATCGATGAGTTGTATGACTTCGTCATTGAAACGATAGGCAAGATCCCGGGTGTTCGCCATACCAAGACCTTTCCCCTGCCGTTGAATTTAAAAGATATAACCTCCTGGTTGCCGCCAGAGGTTATTAACCACACTATTTAAGATCCAACCTGATGTCTTTATCACCGAGAGGAGATATCCATGAACAAAGAAGGGAAATCATCACCAAATCCTAAAACTTTCCCCACTCAAGCACAGGTTGTCATAGTTGGAGGTGGCGTCATTGGCTGCAGCATCGCCTATCATCTCACCAAACTTGGCTTGCAGGATGTAATCCTGCTGGAGAAGAGTCAGTTAACTGCTGGAACCACCTGGCATGCCGCGGGGCTGGTGGTAACACCCAGCGGCGATGAACTGAGTGTTGAGTTGTCAACCTATACAGTTGACCTAATTAAATCAATTGAAAAAGAAACTGGACAGGCAACCGGTTTCAAAGACATAGGGTATCTTCAATTAGCCTGCACAGAGGATTGGCTGGAAGAAAGACGCCGGATGGCAGTTGCTGCTAGAAGACTGGGCATTAATTATCAAGAGATTTCTCCTAAAGAAGTCAAAGAAATGTGGCCACTGGCTAACACAGATGACATCATTGCCGGCTTTTTCACTCCCGAGGACGGCCGGGTCAATCCAGTAGATTTTACGATGGCTCTGGCAAAAGGCGCCCGGATGGGCGGGGTGCAAATTATCGAAGATACCGAGGTGACAGGGATTAATCAAAAAGATGGCAAAGTGACCGGGGTTGTCACTGCCAAAGGGGAAATTAAAGCGGAGATTGTTGTCAACTGCGCCGGTATGTGGGGACGGGAACTTGGAAAGATGGCCGGAGTAAATGTGCCTTTGCAGGCTGCCGAACATTATTATTTACTTACTGAACCAATCGAAGGGGTTCACCCGGATTTACCAATTATCGAAGATTTCGGCCGGTATTCCTACTTCAGAGAAGAGGTCGGAGGACTTCTGGTGGGATTCTTTGAACCGATTGCTGGTCCCTGGGCAACCGATGGTATACCCAAGAATTTTTCCTTCGGGGAATTGAAACCCGATTGGGACCGAATGATGCCCTATGTTGAGATCGCCATGGAACGAGTGCCTATTTTGAAAAATGCCGGCATCCATAAATTCTTCTGCGGACCAGAAAGTTTCACCCCCGACGGCGGCCCCTTATTGGGTGAAGCCCCCGAACTGAAAAATTTCTATGTTGCTGCTGGATTAAACTCCCTGGGCATCCTGCAGGGAGGTGGAGTTGGGAAAATTATGGCTCAATGGATCGTCGATGGTTATTGCCCGGTTGAATCCACCCATATTGACATTGCTCGCTGCCTACCCTTCCAGGGCAATCAACAGTACTTGACTGATCGGACCGTGGAAACCCTGGGTCTCCAATATCAACTGATCTATCCTAATTTTGCCAACGAAACCGCTCGCAATCTCCGCAAGACTGCTATCCATGAGCGCCTGGAAAAAGCAGGGGCGTACTTCACCGAAGGGATGGGCTGGGAAATTCCGGATTGGTACGCTCCCCCAGGAGTTGAAGCAAAAATTGAGACTTACTCCTGGGGTCGCCAGAATTGGTTTGAATACCTTGCTGCTGAACATAAAGCTTGCCGGGAAGATGTCATCTTGATGGATCTCACCTCGATGTCGAAAATCTTTGTGCAGGGGAAGGATGCAGAGAAAGTATTAAATAATATTTGTGCCAATGACGTTGCTGTTCCCATCGGGAAA
>JAUWEC010000034.1 GCA_030608465.1 Chloroflexota bacterium | reverse complement strand
CCTTCAGACTCTATACCTGAACATGAATTATCTGGAAATTATCCCTTCATCGAATCTCCCGGCTTAGGCACTCTGCTGCTTAACGAACTAGCCCGACTGGGAGAACTCCAGGCTTCGCTTGGGAAAAATGGGACTATTGATCCCGCCGAAATAAAACGGGAGAGACTGACAAATTTCTTGAAGGAATCCTGGGATACCAATAAATCCTGTTTCTATAATCGTGATCGGGACAGCCATCTGACTCTCCCTGGAAGGTTAATCAGTAAAGATCCAGGAAATGGTTTTCACATCCTCCGGGAAAAATTGCCCCACCCTACCAGGATTGGGTTTTTAATCCAGAGTGAATCAATGAGGAGTACTATTCCAGACTTTCAAATAACCCTGCATGGGTACGATCAGAACGGAAACTACCGGATCGAACAGATTTGTCCTGTTCAAATCCGTTGGTTAGAGAAACAGGGCAGAACAGTTAGTGAATGTATTTATTCCCGCCTGGATTATATTGCCGTGGAAGACCTTGCCATTGACCTCTATTTGACTATATACAGCCCGCATACCATCCAGGAAGATATCACCACCCTCTTACCCCTCTGGGGACAAAACCTTGACATACAGAAAGCAGACGCTCTGATCAACAAGACCCTCACCAATCAGGAGAGCTTCTGGTCTGCCTTTGGCATCAGAACCATTCCAGATGTGGACCATTCTGCCATTCAATTGCCATGGAATATCTTATTAGGGAAAGGTTTACTGGCACACGATAAAAGATCACTTGCAGCAGAGTTATTCTCCAAACTCATGGAAACCATTCTGATCAATCTGAACGATTCCGGATGTTTTTTCTCTGCCTACGATGCCAAGACCGGGATTGGGCGAGGGGTCCGAAATTCTCTAGAAGGTTTGGTTCCAATAGGGTTTTTCCTGCAAGTATTAGGTATTCATATTATCAATGAACGGGAAATTGAGGTAGAGGGAGATCATCCATTCCCCTGGCCTGTTGTCTTACACTACCGCGGGATGGTCATCCACAGGGATAAGGAACAAACCAAAATTGATTTCCCGGGGGAAAAGAGCAAGGTAATTCGCAGTTCAGATAAAACGCATATCCAGCTGTTTTAGTTTTCTTCCTGGAATTTTTCGACCTGGTAGGTCTCTACCTGCAGTTTGACACTTCTCCAAGCTGATTGATCCAAACCCATCTTTATACAAAGGCGATTTAAAAATAATTCGGGGCTTGGAAGCTGCTCCCAAACCTGGGGCAAAAATGTCGCCCGGCGGGTTTGATATCTCAGAATTACCCCATCAATCTGGGGTCGCAGTTTATTAATTAAATCCTCCGCATCCTCATAATTCAAGATGCAGGGTTGTGTCAAACGGGATATCTCGATTCTAATTTCATCGAACTCAGGAAGCGTGAGCGGGGGGAATCTGTAATCCTGGAAAGCAGCAGCCACAGCCCTGTCCCGCACATCCTTGATTAGAGGCTGGACTACTTCTATTGAACCGACGCAACCCCTTAACACTCCTTTCTTCTTCAAAGTAATAAAACACGCCCCTTTTTCCTGGAGCATTGGTGAATATTCATCCACCACCAACGGCAATTTTTCTTCCTTATTCAGCTCCTTCCAGATAGCGTTACGGGCTGTTTCAAGCAAGAGTTTTTGTTCTTCCCCTGACAATTGATTGGTCATATTCTTGCACCTTATGATAGTGGAATCTAACTTGCAGAAAGATCATTTTCCAGTGAGAAACATCAATTAGAAATGAAATCTGTTAAATTGATTTTTCCCGGTTTAATTGAAATCATCACTTATAATGGTCAATTTTACCCTTGGAAATCAGGGAAATTTTGTCTCTATACGAAAAATGAGGTAAAATAGTATCAATTTCCGGGGTATTTTTAATAGTATTATAACGGAATGAAAATACAATACGATCCTAACGGAAAGCAGCCCCAGTCGAGACTGCTGGCAAAAACCCTCAAAGGGATTTTAAACGTCTCCCTGGTTGCTGTCATCTCTGCTACTCTTTTTACAGCCCTGCCTGCAACCGGCATCGGGTTTAAGTCCCCCCTCTTTCAACCTGGTCAAAATACTGGGGAGAGTTTTGGTTCTGAGACTCCCGTCGTCACCCTTCGTGTAGGTCTGGTTGTAGGACATTGGGGACATGATGTGGGAGCAATCTGCCCGGAGAGTCTGGGAGGTTTCCGGGAAGTTGATATCAATTATACGATAGCCGACTTAACCCGTCAGTATCTTCAGTCTGAAGGAGTAAATGTTGACCTTCTTAAGGAATTTGATGAACAGCTAACGGGATATAAAGGGGATGCCTTGATTTCTATTCATGCAGATACATGTGAATATATCCCTGAACTCGGTACCGGGTATAAAATTGCTGAAGCGGTAGATAACAAACGACCTGAACAGGCAGCCCGCTTGATGGCTTGCTTAAATAACAGATACGGAAGCATAACCGGTCTGCGGTATGACCATAGGATTACACCAGATATGACTAGCTACCATGCTTTCAGCGAGGTGGATCCAAATACGCCAGCAGTGATCATTGAAACTGGATATATGAATCAGGATAGAGAATTATTGACAAAAAATCCATCTCTTGTCGCAAGAGGAATCACAGCAGGCATCATGTGTTATTTGAATCGGGAAGAGATATCACCTGAGTAACTTATGAATTCATCGCTGCCTGAACCTGCATATAAAGTTCTGAATGAAGCCAAGGATGCGCTCAACCGGGGTGAACTTCAACGGGCGCGAAGGTTGGCTTTTAAGGCTGTAAAACTCGCTCCTGAATTTGAAGAACCATGGCTTTACCTGGCATCTGTCTCCTCCCCAGAAGCAAGTATTGTTTACCTGAAAAGAGCGCTTGAAATCAATCCTTCCAGCAAACAAGCCAAAAAAGGCATGCACTGGGCGATTCAGCGTTTCAGAACTTCAGATAAATCACAAAAAAAGAAACGAGTTCGTCTTCCGATCTCTGTCGCCAAGGAAGCACTTCTCTCGCGCGCCCCCTCAATATTACCCTGGTCAACCATAGGATTAATCGCAGCAGCTGTGATTCTCGCCTGGCTCTGGACACCGAACTTTTCCTTTGCTTTTCCAAATCTGCAAACCACACCGCAAATCACGCTATCCGCTCAGGAGAATGTCCGTAAGGTGACCTTTACGCCAACTCCGACCAATACACCCACACCAACTCCAACTCCAACGGCAACTCCCACACCAACAATCACCCCTACGCCAAAACCAACCAAAAAACCCGATACATCTGCGACCTCTATAAAATCCATTCTGCCATCCGGGGTTTATCCGGATGAACGCTGGATTGATATCAACTTATCAACCCAGCGATTGTCTGCCTATGACGGAGATAAAAAGATCAAAAGTTTTTTAGTCTCAACTGGACTTTGGGGCACACCAACCGTTACCGGTCGATTCCGGGTTTATGTCAAATACGTAGCCACTCTCATGAGCGGTCCTGGATATTATCTCCCGAACGTTCCCTACACGATGTATTTTTATAACGGATATGGTATACACGGTACCTACTGGCATAATAATTTTGGCACACCTATGAGCCATGGGTGCGTGAATATGAGAACTTCCGAGGCCCAATGGCTTTTCAATTGGTCAAGTGTAGGAACCTTGATAAACATCCATTACTAATTCACTCTTATGTTAAAACAAAAAAAGTTCACCAGAAGGGATTTCTTAAACTTGAGCGGGTTGGGATTAATGGGTTTTTTTGGACCCCATCTCAGCCCCCCGATGAATCTGTACATGGATCAACAGGGCAGAGTGATTTACGAAAATATCTCAACCTATAAAAAACCCGCCTACAACAGTGAAAGGATCCGTATCCATTGGAAGGATGCTGTCTTTCCGATCACAAGTGTTGTGTTGGGAAATGATGATCCAACTCACAACCGAATTTGGTACAAAATTGGGACTGAAGGGTATGCTCATTCTGGAGCAATCCAGCCGGTAAGAACTGATATTAACCCCGTTTACTATGATCTACCGCCTGAAGGTGCCCTTGCAGAAGTAACAGTTCCTTACACAGATGCCCTCTGGTCCCCAGGTGAGCGTTATCACGTAGCATACCGTTTTTATTACGAAACCACTCATTGGATCAAAGGTGTGGTCGAGGGAGGTGACGGCATCCCCTACTACCATATAATAGAAGATAAATGGGATCTGGATTATTACGTTCCAGCCGCGCATCTCCGGATCATTCCAGCTAAGGAACTTTCGATCTTGTCACCTGAAGTTCCCAGCATATCTAAAAGAATTGAAGTTCGAACCAGCCTTCAAACAGTCATCGCCTATGAATATAACAAGCCTGTTTTTATGGTTAAGGCTTCCACCGGAGCGGATTTCAGTACTGGCAAATACATCACCCCTCCTGGACGCCATATCACTAACTATAAACGTCCTTCCAGGCATATGGCTGCTGGTAATTTGGCATACAACGGGTATGATCTTCCCGGCGTTCCCTGGATTATTTACATCACAGAGAGCGGCATCGCTTTCCATGGGACATACTGGCACAACGACTTCGGGAAAGCCCGCAGTCATGGCTGCATCAATTTACCTTCGAAGGCAGCCAAATGGCTTTACCGGTGGACCCTCCCCAGTGTACCCTACAACCAGCAATCTACCTACAACGTCTCTGGTACCCATGTTGATGTCATAGAGTAATCCTGGATATTTGTTCCTACTGTGCTCCTCTTGTTCCCTGGTCCAGTACCTATCTAAAAAAAAATTCCCCCTGATTCAGCCATTTTTCACCTTCCGGGGAACAAAATCTCTAATATGAATCTTATTGTAGATTAAAGGTGATCATCATAAAATAAACCCTAAATAGGACAAGATGTATAATATAGTTAAGGAGGAACTGGATATCCGATGCCAGCGAAACCACTTTTTACCGGTTTAGTATTTGATGATAATGACCAGTTGGTTGAAACCACCACCGTGGGGACGGAACCTTGTTATGTTGTTGATGATGACGGGTTCAAGAGACATATTCCATCGGAACAGGTCGACCGTCAGGTTTTAAATAAATTCCGAGAGTTGATTGAAGGCCATGAAGAGATCCTCGGTGAGCAGGCTCTGAAGATGCTCGGGCAAGACGATATTTTTACCCGGGCAATTTATATAGAACAGTTTAAAAACATTGATAAACAATTTGATCAGCTGCTCGAAATCGGCTATCCCGAAGAAATCAGGACATACATGGGTATGACCGGCTTTAAAGTGATTATCAATCATCATGGTGAAGTGATAGAGGTAAAACAGCCCGGATTGATCGCAGATGAAGAATGAGTGATTTTCATGGAACATCCTGATATTGTTACCGTTGATGAAGCCAATTTTGATTACCAGGTCCTGGCATATTCCAAACGAGTGCCGGTCCTGGTTGACTTTTGGGCAGAATGGTGCGTAACCTGTCAGAGAACCAGCCCCCTGCTCGAAGCTCTCACGGAACAAAACAGCGGCCGATTCAGGTTGGCAAAAGTGGATGTTGACCAAAATGTACAGCTTACTCAGCGCTATCAAGTCCATACGGTGCCTACGCTGAAAACATTTGAAAACGGATTGGTCACCCGGCAAATCGTCGGGATTAAAACCAATATACAGGTAATAGATTTTGTCCAGGAAATTGTGCCGGGGCCGGAAAACCTGCTAATTGAAAAAGCCACCAGCCTTTTCCAAACTGAAGAATACCAGGAAGTAGAAGAGATCTGCCGTGAAATCCTCGAAGATGATTCTGATCAGCCAAAAGCAAATTTGCTTCTGGCTAAAAGCCTGATATCGCAGGGGAAAATCCCGGAAGCAAAAAAAATTCTAGAGCAATTTCCATCCAGTTTAGAATTCCGTGGAGCAGAGAAACTCCGACCGTTAGTTGAAGCCTTGGATACAATACATGATCAACAATCGCAAGGGGCAGAGCCGCTGGATGCTGTCTATATCCGGGCAGTTAAACTGATCGTTCTCGGGAATATCCCCGCTGCCCTGGATGGATTGTTAGAAATTCTCAGGAAAGACAAACTATACAAGAAAAGCCTCCCCAAGGACCTTATCCTGGGTTTATTTGAACTCATGGGCAATGATCATCCTCTTACCCATGAATACCGACCTCAACTGGCAAACATCCTGTTTTAATCACATAGTCAGGAATTACACCTTGACCTTCACTGAAGGCTGTTTATAATAAGGACCAGAGTAGAGTCTGGGGCGGTGGCGGAATTGGCAGACGCAGGGGACTTAAAATCCCCCGGTTCACACCATGTGGGTTCAAGTCCCACCCGCCCCACTCTTCTAAAAAAAAGAAGCGGCACAAACCGCTTCTTTTTCTTTTTCACAAGCAGTTCAAATAATAATAGGAAATGATCAATACTCAATAGTCCAGGGTAGTTTTTTTGCTTCTTTTACCCAACGCTTTACAACAGGGAGTGATGGTTGACGACGAACAAGATCCTTTGCCTTGTTTATTGCAGCGATTCTCGCAGTCAGTTCCTCCGGATCTCGGCAAGACAACTCCAGAACATTATTTACCCCCGCTGCTTCCAGCAGCAGCGCATAATCATCTCCTACCCCATTTATTCGAAACAGGTCAACATGATTTACCCATACCAAGATACGTTTACTGCTGATGCCTGTTTCGCCGGCAATGATTTGTCGATCGCGGCTGGTAGCTCCTCTTTCTAATAGTGTTTCAACAGTCTCAATACCTGCCCATTTGAGTTTCTGGGAAGATATTTTCCCAATTCCCTTAATATTTGCTAAAGAGACCATAATCCCCTCTCATTCCAATATCCGGATAATTTCTGTTCTTTCCAGAGAAAATCCAGTAAAACGTTATCCACTCCATTTATATAACAGAACTGGAACTTGTCAACATTTACTGATCAAAATTGCTAAGTGGGATTCAAGCTCCCTCTAAATCTTGAAGTTTCAATTATAATTATCGTTAACAATTTCCTGATTTCTGTAAGATTGTTTGGAACCAAGAACATTTCACCCAACAAAATAAACACTAATATTTTCCCATATTTTGATTTTAACAGCATTGAAAACTGAAAAGAAGAAAACAAATTCAAGGGAAGGGCAGATCAAGGAGCAATCCCCAACTCATCAAATCGCCATTTTCTCACCTTGGATGCTACCTAACAACTTCCTTAAGGAGGAAATCCTCAAAATATAGTAAGATTAAATTTATCCAGGATAATTATCAAACCAATTCAAGATCATTATGAATGTGCAATTTTCTTACATTGTTATACCAACAGCCTTAGCAGGATTGCTCGGAATCCTATCTTCAGGGCTGCTTTGGAAGCGCAGACTTAGCAAGGGATCCATTCCTCTGGCGCTTCTTTTTATTTCTATTTCAATCTGGTCTATCAATTATTCCTTGGAAGTGATTTTTACGAACTATGCTGTCAAAGTCTTTTGGTTAAAATTTGAATATGTCGGGATAGTCTGTGTGCCTGTCTTCTGGCTGTTATTTTGCCTGAGATATGTAAATATTCATAAACCAAAAACCTTCCGGTTTTTCTTATTGTTTTCTATTATTCCGGTCATTACTCTAGTATTAGTTTATACGAACTCCTACCATCATCTGATTTGGCATAAGATTTCATTAATCGAGCTATATGGAATAAAGTTATTACAACTGGATTATGGTACCTGGTTCTGGATTCATGCCTTGTATTCCCACTTGTTGTATTTCGCTGGGATGTACTTTCTTATCCAATACTATTTTAAGACCCCAAAAAACCTCCGTATTCAGTCGCGTTTGATCATTATGGCAGGATTGATCCCAGGTCTCTCGAATATCCTTTACCTAAGCAATTACAATCCTCTCCCTCTGATTGATTTAACTTCTCTGAGTTTTGCAGTCAGCGGAACTTTAATAGTCTGGGTTTTGTATTACCATCGATTTTTAGATATCATACCGATTGCGAGAGATACCATAATTGATAACATGAGAGACGGAATCATCGTTGTGGATTTAAAGTACAGAATAGTAGACATTAATCCCGCAGCAGAAAAAATAATCAATTACTCCTTCAAAGATGTTTTAGGACAACCTACAACACAGATCCTGACCGAAATATCGGATTGGATTTCGCTTTCCAAAGAGTCAAAAACCCCCGTAAAGGTTCTAAATGTAGGAGAAGGAAAAAACAAGAAAATATTTGTTCTGAACCTCATTCCCCTCTCAGATGCAGATGACCAACTAATTGGTCATACGATTGTTTTTCATAATAATACGGAATCCCACAACTTGCATACTAACCTGAAAAATCAAACCGATCGTTTAGCTGTTTTATACGAAATTGGAAAAGCTATCACAAGCACTTTGGAGATAGACGATCTACTAGATTTGATATACAAGCAACTCTCTCAGGTTATATCCAGTGACGCTTACTTCGTCGCAATCTATCTCCCCGAAGATCATCTGCTGGATATCAGAATCCTTATAGATCAAGGAAAACGCTACCCAGCAGAAAAGGTAGATGCCAATCAGGGTATATCTAGCTGGATTGTAAAAAACCGTAAACCACTACTGATCCAGGACCTGAGGGAGGAAATCAATGCTCTTTCTTTAAAACCAATAATGATTGGTGAGAAAAAGCTTTCTAGATCCTGGCTTGGCGTTCCCATGCAGATTGAGGATGATCTAATTGGCTTGCTTGCCGTTGCCAGTTACCAACCAAATGTCTTTGATGAAATGGATCAATTGCTGCTGGAACAGATCGCGCAGCAGGCAGTTTTAAGCATTCAAAACGCCCGGATTCACGCAGAAGTCACTCGACAAGCAAAACTGGATTCTCTTACCGGCGTCAGCAATCACAATCATTTTATTGAACGGTTATATGAAGATGCGGAATCTGCGTTAACCACTCGCACCCCACTGTCTATGATTATGCTGGATATTGATCATTTTAAACTATATAATGATACCTACGGGCACGTAGTTGGGGATCAGGTATTGATATTAACAGTGCAGGCCATTCAGTCTCATATTAAGAAGACAGATACTGTAGGCCGCTGGGGTGGAGAGGAGTTTGGTGTGATCCTGCCTAACACAACGATTTCACAAGCGAATATAGTAGCCAACCGGATTCGGCACACCCTTTCTGAAATGCCGCTATTTAACGTTGAGGGAAAAACAATCCCTAAACCTACTATCAGTCAGGGTATCGCAACTTTGCCGGATCATACATCGGATGTTGATGAACTGGTGATCATTGCTGATCGCGCGCTTTACCGGGCAAAAGATAAAGGACGTGACCAAGTCGCGGTAGGTATACCATCTCAATTATCTCAGTTATAAGATCCTGTAATATCTCTCACAAGCTAATCCAAGATAATAGCTAATAGACTTATACCTCGATAGTTTTATTGTTGAGGTTCTGGACATTATGTTAAAATCAAACTATGAGTCCTTCCGTTATCTTCATGGGCACCCCGGATTTCGCGGTTCCTGTATTAGAAAAATTATCCAAAATTTTTCAAATTATTGGAGTCATTACGCAGCCTGATCGCCCATCCGGGCGGGGAAGAAAATTGGTTCCACCACCGGTCAAAGGTGCCGCAGAAGCTTTAAACCTGGGAATTTTCCAACCGCTAGACGTGAATTCCCAATCATCGCTGGATCTTATCAAATCCTGGAATCCTGATCTCATCACCGTTGCCGCATTTGGTCAGATCCTCAGTCCAAATCTTTTAGCTCTACCGCACTACGGCTGTCTTAATGTACACGCCTCGCTCCTCCCCCGCTGGCGGGGAGCATCTCCGATCAACGCAGCAATTCTGCATAATGACAGCGTCAGCGGCGTTACGATTATAAGGATGGCTGAAGGATTGGATGATGGACCCATACTTACTCAAGAATCTACTCCAATTCAGTCTCACGAAACAGCAGGATCTCTTTCTGAGCGGTTATCAGCCATAGGAGCAGACCTCCTGGTAAAAACCATCCCTTTATATATTTCAGGTGACATTCAACCCCTTTCCCAGGATCAATCGAATATAACTTACGCCCACCTGCTTAAAAGACGTGACGGACTGCTTGACTTTAATCAAGCAGCCGAACAGTTGGCAAGAAAAGTACGCGCATATTCACCCTGGCCGGGCACGTATACTTACTGGAACGATCAAAGATTGATAATTCACCGGGCTCAAGCAATAAACGTAACCTCACCGGGGTCCGGGGTGTTTACTAGATATGAAAGCTTACCTGCGGTCGGTACTGGCGAAGGTCTGCTGGTATTGAATATCCTCCAGCAGGCAGGAAAAAGAAAAAATACTGGAAAGGAGTTCCTTCACGGGTCTGCTGATTGGCCCGGAGCGTGAAAAAACATTCAAGTATCAGGAATTATATAAGATCACATTTATGTCTCTAACTACAAACACTTCCTCTTCCTTTATATTTACATTCCTGCGCCATGGTGAATCAACCGGGAATGTGGAAAAACGCCATCAAGGACAGGCAGATTTTCCAATGACAAAACTGGGGATTACTCAGGTAAAAAAACTGACTGCCTATTGGGAAAAACAGGAAATGGAATTTGATCGGGCATTCTCCAGTCCTTTAACCAGGGCAAAACAATCTGCCGAGATTATCGCCAAAGCCCTCAATCTTTCTCTGGAATATGATCCAATCTGGATGGAGAGGGACAACGGTAAGTTAGCTGGAATGCTGCACGAGGAAGCCATGCGGGAAATGCCTCCTCCAGACTTCATACCTCTGTACCAACCTATTGCTGGAACTGGAGAAAGCCAATGGGAACTTTTTCTGCGTGCAGGGAAAGCGCTTAACCTGCTGATGAAAAATCCCCCAGGCAGGTATTTAATCATCTCTCACGGGGGTCTGCTGAACATGGTGATCCATGCCGCAGTTGGACTTACACCGCAGCCAAATTTCCAGGGTCCTAACTTCCGGTTTTCTAATACTGGATATACAACACTGCAATTCAAACCTGAAAATAATAACTGGATATTGCGGGGACATAACGTGACCTGCCATCTGCATGATTGATCTCCAATCTTTCCCAATCTAAACTATGAGATTTCGATTTTTAATTTACGGGGCCGGAGCAATTGGCACATATATTGGGGGAAGCCTGAGTCTACAAGGTCATCAGGTTGTATTTCTGGAACGTCATCAGGACCTAAAAGCACTCCAATCCCGAGGGCTGAGGATGGATATTGATGGAACTCAATATCAGATACATTCCCCCGTCTGTATAAGCAGTTTGGATGAGATCCAAGAGCAGAAGTTTGACCTCATTATTCTAGCCCTGAAAACATATCACCTGGATGATATTCTGCCAGATTTGAAGCGACTCCGGAAACACTTGCCTCCTATCCTCTGTCTGCAAAATGGCGTGGAAAGTGAAAAAGTTCTAGCTGACCAAATTGGTGAAAACCTGGTCATCCCAGGAACTGTAACAACTGCTGTGGATAGAAAACAAAAAGGGGACATTACAGTCCGGCGCTTAAGGGGAATGGCCGTTGCGGACATCCATCCAATTTCCCTGGAAATCCTGCCTATCTTTAACCAGGCGGGACTTAATTTAAAACTATATGCCCGGCCAAAGAACCTGAAATGGTCAAAACTTTTGATCAATTTAATGGGGAATGCCAGTTCGGCGATCCTGAATTTAACACCGGCACAAATTTATTCTGATCCGGATTTATTTACCCTGGAGCTCAAACAGCTTAAAGAAACCTTAAGGGTGATGAAACGGATGCAAATCCAGCCTGTTAACCTTCCTGGGGTTCCTGTAAAATTGCTGGCTCTGGTCGTTCAGTATCTGCCCCGGCAGCTTTCCAAGCCCTTGTTGATGAAGTTCATCGGGGGAGGCAGAGGGGGTAAAATGCCCTCATTTCATATAGATTTGTACAGCGGTAGAGGGAAAAGCGAGGTGGACCAACTTAATGGCGCCGTTGTGAAAGCTGGGAACAAGGTTGATATCCCAACTCCGGTTAATCGGCTGTTCACCCGGGTATTGTCTTCGCTGATAGCGGGTGAAGAGCCTTTGGAAAAATACGCCAATAATCCAAAGCTTTTATTGACGGGTCTATCGAACGACTAAATTCTAGAAATTAACCTCAACTGACAATATCATAAACCAGGGGGAGCGGATCAACGTGTGATTCACTCCATTGATGCGCTTTAATTAAACGCATTTGGGCGATATCAAACTCTGCTTGATCCTGCGCATGGAGGATAAACAGGTCATCCCCGGCCTTTATCTGATCACCAACCTCACGCAGAATTTCAACGCCAACTGCATGGTTGATTTGATCTCCTTTTTTCTCTCTCCCTGCACCTAAACCAACTGCTGTTTCTCCTACGATGCGGGCGTTGATTTGGCTCAAATAACCTGTTTCTGGTGATTTAACAACTTTGATCACAGGGGCCTTGGGAAGTTTATCAGGATGTTTCACGTAATCGATATCTCCTTCCTGAGCTCGTACCAAATCCAGGAATTTCTGCCAGGCTGAACCATCGTTTAAAGCAGTCTCGGCGGATTTTCTCGCCTCCTTTACTGTCGGGAATGCCTCTCCCAGTACCAGCATTTGCTCTGCAACATCCAGGCAGTGAAACACAAAACTATCAGGACCTTTCCCCTGGAGTGTGTCAATCGCTTCCTTGACCTCCAGAGCGTTCCCCACTGCTCTGCCCAGAGGCTGGTTCATATCCGAGATCAATGCAACTGCTTTTCTATCAGCCAGGTGGGCAATATCAACCATCAATTGAGCAAGATTCCTGGCTTCTTCCTGGGTTTCCATAAACGCGCCCAAACCGATCTTTACATCAAGGACAATTGCCTGCGCGCCTGAAGCAATCTTTTTACTCATGATGGAAGATGCAATTAATGGGATAGAATTCACAGTACCGGAGACATCCCTCAACGCGTAAAATTTTCCATCCGCTGGAGCCAGGTCTGCGGATTGACCGGTTAACACCAATCCAATTTGATCCAGCTGGGATAAAAATTCTTCTGTGGTTAAATCAACCCGGAATCCCGGTATGGATTCCATTTTATCCAATGTCCCTCCACTGAATCCCAAACCCCGTCCGGACATCTTTCCGACCGGCAATCCACAAGCTGCTACCAGGGGTTCAACAACCAGCGTGGTTTTATCCCCCACCCCGCCGCTGGAATGTTTGTCAACAGCAAGGGGAACAACCTGAGACAAATCCAGTACATCGCCGGAATTGACCATGGCCATTGTCAGGTCAGTTGTCTCTTGCGGGGTCATCCCATTGATTAAAACCGCCATTGTCCAGGCAGCTGCCTGGTAATCCGGGATGGACCCATCTGTGAATCCCTCAACGAAAAAGTTGATTTCTTCCCGGCTTAACTCATGTCGATCTCGTTTTTTGATGATAATATCTACTGCTCGCATAGCTGCTCCAATGTCACATTTCTATTGTGAAATTCTGATAATTCTTGATTATACCGTATCTGAATTTTGGTGATTATTCTGTACGGAACCCCCAAATTCAGGCTGATCCCTTGATTCCGGTTCTTTGGACACACTGCTCGCCCGGTAGATTCCGGTGACTCCGATCAGCACCAAAATTCCACCGGCAATCGTCCAGTAGGTGATGGGTTCACCCAGAATTAACCAACCTAATGAGACAGCAATCACCGGATTTACAAAAGAGTAAGTAGTGACCAACCTGGTAGGCAGAATCTGCAAGGCGGTAACAAATGAGGTAAAGGCGATTATCGAACCGAAAAGTACCAGGTACCCCCAGGCTAACCAGGCTTGCGTGGTAGGGGTTGGAAGTGGTTCCCGCACAACTAACGCAATCACTACAAAAAATATTCCGCCGAACAACTGCTGATAACCCGAACTGACGCCCCGGCTCAAGGCAACCGGATGCCGGGTTTGAAGAACTAAACCAGCAGCCCAGCTGAAGCTAGCCAATAGTAATGCCAAAATTGATACGAGATTAGCTCGAATTCCTGATGTCAATACTGGCAGGCTGAGGATGAAAATCCCCAAAAAACCAATAAACAGCGAGAGTATCACCTGCAGCGTTGGTATCCGGGAATCCAGGATTGAATCCAGGAAAGCAACCCAGATTGGCACAGTTGCTACAACCAGTGCAGCTATACTCGAATTTACCTGCTGTTCAGCCCAGACGACCAGTCCATTGCCGCCAATCCATAACAGAAATCCGGACCCAATCAAAATCAATAAATCTTTTTTTGAGGGACGGATTTCTTTTCTTCTAAGTATTCCCCACACCAGCAAGATGATGCCGGCAGTAATTACCCGCATTCCCCCAAACCAGAAAGGCTCAAAACCTGCCCCGCTCCGGATTCCAATCCGGATAGCCAGATAGGTGCTGCCCCAGACGAAATACACAATAAACAGGTGAATCAAACCAGCTGGAGTAACTTTTCGCTTGTTTTCCAAATGCCTTTTCTCCTAATTTACTTCGATCTGCCCCACTTAGAGTTCACTTGTTTAATGGGATAAATTCACATTCTGGTAAATAGATAAATATCCAACCCATGCAGGCCATGGATTTGAGTCTCAGATATATTCACTCCTGAACTATTCAGGGGTAAAGGAAGCCAGTAAATCCCCCTTCCGCCAGCGGTATCGCTTGATTTGCACCTAAGGCTGTATCGAGCGGAAAAGAAGAATCCGGTGCAAAGGTAACCAGCAAATTGGGTTGTCCTGATCCAGGTAGATTCACTTCCAAAAGTAGCACACTATTTGATAACCATCCGACCGGGATAATATTTGAAGGAATTTCACCCCCGGCTAACCCCGTTAAGACACTTAATTCAGAAGCCATCAGGAAAGTTTGATTTTGATCCAATTTTGAGATCCTCAACCGCTGTTCTAAATCCTCTATAGTAAATCCACCTGCTTCTATCCAGGCAGCATATTGATTCTCTACTATGTTCATTTTTGCCCCAGTTTTTATGCACCAATCTTTATAAGTCAGGATAATCATATCAGAAGAGATTTCTTACACTAACAACATTGCATCCCCGAAAGAATAAAATCTGTACCCTTTTTGCATCGCCATATCGTATAACTCCAGGATATTTTTTCTTCCAGCAAATGCACTCACCATCATTAATAAGGTTGATTCAGGCAAGTGAAAGTTAGTCAACATGCAGCCAACCACCTGGAATTTAAAGCCAGGTAAAATAAACAGTCCTGTTTCTCCTTCATAAGGTTCAATAATATCCGGAGTTTTGGACGCCCGGGCTGCGGTTTCGAGGGTTCTCACCGAGGTTGTCCCAACCGCAATGATCCTGCCCTTTATTTCTCGGGTTCTATTAATCGCGGAAGCGGTGTTTTCTGGGAGCTGGCACCATTCACTGTGAATGATGTGATCCCTGGGATTCTCTTCGTTTACCGGCGCAAAAGTATCCAATCCAATATGAAGTGTGACTTCAGCAATCCGCACTCCCCGCTCCTGAATCTTTTCTAGTAGGTTTGCTGTAAAATGCAAACCTGCTGTCGGCGCAGCAGCTGACCCGGTTTTCCTGGCATAAATCGTTTGGTAACGTTCGGATTCTTTTAGCGTTTCATGAATATAGGGGGGAAGCGGAACGGTTCCGATTCGATTTAGATGTGGCTGAATGGGCTCCTGGAACTCGACCAGGCGCAGCGGTCCTCCCAGATCCTCCCTGACAGCTGCCTCAGGACCCCCATTAATTTTTATCCGGATACCAGGAATTAAACCCTTCCCGCCTACCATTGCCTGCCAGTACCCTTCTCCCATCTCACGCAAAAGCAGCAGCTCAACCTTTCCCCCGGTGGGAATTTTCTTGCCAAACAAGCGAGCTTGAATTACTCTGGTGTGATTTAGAACCAGTAAATCATTTGAATTAAGTGTTTCAACGAGATCAACAAAATGTTTATGGCTTACTTCACCAGATGCCCGATTATAAATCAATAAACGCGAAGAATCCCGGGGATGAACCGGTTTTTGGGCAATAAATTCCTTCGGCAAATGATAATAAAAGTCTGAAGTTTTCAAAGCGCGATCGCTCTTCTGGTTTTTACTTTTTTAATATAAGATTAATGAGTATAGTTAACAAAATGGACACGATCAAAGAGGAAATTAACGGAATGACGCAGGTGAAGTTTTCACGTTCGATGACAAAATTACCCGGCAAATTTCCAAAAGGCAGATTCAACTGGGCAATAAGGTAAAGGACACCAGCGGTAACCAATAAGCCTAACCCGAATACAGCCAGAACCCGGGCAATATTCATTAAATCCATGGATTTTCCCTACTTGATCAATCTGGGTTGTACTGCATCAGCAGGAGGCTCTAACCCTAAGTGAATATACGCCTGTTGGGTTGCTACTCTGCCTTGTGAGGTCCGTTGAATGAACCCCAGTTGGAGTAAATATGGCTCAACAACATCCATAATGGTATCGGGGTCTTCCCGGATAGATGCTGCAATAGTTTTTAGTCCAACCGGACCGCCCTGATATGTAACCACAATCGCTTGAAGGACTCGAAGATCCATCGAGTCTAGCCCTTTCTGATCAATATTTAATAAAATAAGGGCTTTCTTAGTTATATCCGGTGTAATCACTCCCTTTCCCCGGACCTGCGCATAATCTCGCACCCGTCTCAGCAGCCGGAGAGCTACCCGGGGTGTACCGCGGGACCGGGAGGCGATCTCGGTTATTCCTTTCTCATCTGACGGAACCTCCAGCCGTTTAGAAGCCTGACGGACAATTTCTGTAATCGCGTCGGATGTATAGTAATCCAGACGATAGACAGCTCCAAATCTGGCCCTGAGCGGAGCTGTGACCAATGCCAGGCGTGTGGTTGCGCCAACAATGGTGAAGCGCGGCAGTTTTAACCTGACAGACCTGGCGGAGGGACCTTTACCGATGATGATGTCCAGTGAATAATCTTCCATTGCCGGATAAAGAATTTCTTCAACAGCCCTGCCCAGGCGGTGAATTTCATCAATAAACAGGATGTCCCCCTCATTCAGATTGGTTAATATCGCCGCTAAATCTCCGGCTCTTTCCACAGCTGGACCTGATGTAATTTTGATATTAACACCCATTTCATTTGCCAGGATGTGTGCCAAAGTGGTTTTTCCCAACCCGGGAGGTCCATAGAAGAGAACATGATCCAGCGCCTCTTCTCTGTGCTTTGCAGCAGAGATCAAAATCTCAAGATTCTCCCTGATCTTATCCTGGCCAATCATGCCGGCCAGGGTTTGCGGACGCAGTGCGTAATCCTGCTGGTCCCTAGGTTTTGGATCTGAATCTACCATCCGATCTGGTTGTGTATCATTCATGCCTAAGATTATACCGAAGTCAGCCCTAATTGCGTAGGAATGTGTCTGGATTCAGGACTACAGGATATAATCAACTAAATGTGAGATCAGCGCAAGACATTCATCCTTTGGTAAGCGGACTATCCATGGAGACAAAAGATGACCACAATATATGAGTCCAGCCACCCGTTAGTAGCCCATAAGTTAACCAGATTGCGGGATAAAACCACCAAACCAAAAAAATTTCGGGAATTAATCAGAGAAATTTCAGCCTTGCTGGCTTATGAAGCTACCACTGATTTAGAGACTGCCCCAATGTCAGTTGAAACACCAATGGGAGAAGCCGCCGGAGTAGAACTCAAACAACCAATTGGGTTGGTCCCCATACTGAGATCTGGATTAGGAATGGTAGAAGGTATCTGGGGATTAATGCCAACCGCAGAAGTATGGCATATTGGCCTCTACAGAGATGAACAAACTCTGCAGCCTGTTCAATACTATAATAAATTGCCGCTAGAACCAACAGTTTCAGTCTGCCTTGTACTGGATCCGATGCTCGCTACTGGTGGATCTGCTGTGGCCACCGTGGATATCCTCAAAGAGTGGGGTGTGCAGCGGATAAAGTTTGTGGGTATCCTGGCTGCCCCGGAAGGAGTGAAGGCAATGCAAGAAGCCCATCCCGATGTGCCGCTACACCTGGCAGTGATTGATGAAAAACTAAATGAAATTGGATATATCGTTCCCGGTCTGGGTGATGCAGGTGACCGGCAGTTCGGAACAGGATAAATTTGTTGAACACATCGTATTTATAATAAAAGAAGGCTCCCTAGTTTGGAAGCCTTCTTTCATTTTCAATGGACTAGGTAAA